>CAZEEG010000213.1:0-5873 GCA_964511065.1 uncultured Pirellulales bacterium
TGTACGCGTGGTAGTTGTGGTTCTTTTCCAGGTCGCCGTGGGCGTCCCAGTTGGCGTCGTTATGATTGCCGCCGGAGTAAAGCTGAATGAACCGTACGCCGCGTTCCACCAGGCGCCGGGCGAGCAGGCAGCGCGAGCCGAAGTCGCGGGTCCGCTTGTCATCGATGCCGTACATGGAAAGCGTCGCCTGGGTTTCCTGCGAAAAATCGACGGCTTCCGGGGCGTGCCGCTGCATCTTGTACGCCAACTCGTAGCTGGCGATCCGTGCTGCCAGTTCGGAATTATCGACCCGGCTGGCAAGGTGCGCCTGGTTGGCGTCCTGAAGCGCGTTGAGCAGATCCCGCTGCAATAGCTCGCTCATGCCTTGCGGCCGGGCAAGGTCCAAAATCGGCGGTCCCTGCGAGCGCAGTACGGTGCCCTGGTACGTGGCCGGCATGAACCCGCTGGACCAGTTCTTGGCGCCGCTGATCGGCCCGCCCGTGGGATCAAGCATCACCACGAAACCGGGCAGATTTTCATTCTCCGAGCCCAGGCCGTAGTTGACCCAACTGCCCAGGGCCGGGCTGCCGCTGAGGATGCGGCCGGAGTTCATCATCAGCATGGCCGAGCCATGGATGGGGCTGTCGGCCGTCATGGAATGCAAGAAGCAGATGTCGTCGACCTTCTTGGCCACGTGCGGGAACAGGTCACTCACCCACTTGCCGCACTCGCCGTACTGCTTGAACTTCCACCGCGGTTCAACAATACGGCCGGAATTGCGATGCCCTCCACGGCCAAAGGTCTTCACGTTGACGGTGCGGCCGTCCATGCCGACCATCGTGGGCTTGTAGTCGAACGTGTCGATGTGGCTGGGGCCACCGTACATGAACAGGAAGATGACACTCTTGGCCCGAGGCTTGAAGTGCGGCTCCTTGGGCGCCAGCGGATTGTCGAACGACGGCCGCGGTCCGTCGCCCGGACCGGCGGCCGCTTCAGCGGCGAAGAACCCGTCGCGCGACAACAACCCGGCCAGGGCTACCGACGCGAACCCGGCGCCAGCCTGCCAGAAAAACTCGCGGCGGGTACGACCGCAAAACGAACCGCGCGGTTGAGCATCGGGTGAGTTCATCATGGGGGTGCCGTTCAATCGGGGAAAACTCATCAACGTTCGTTTAATTTACGCTCGCCGGGGCCACGGTACAAGCCATGGTCGAGCGGCCCGCTGCCAGGCTACCAGCCAGCCGAGGGGCCGCAAGTCCTGTTGTTAAGCGGGCTTATAGGGGGTGGCACCATGACCGGGGGGCGCTTGGCCGACACCCGGTCCACCACCGCACGCCGTGGCCCAAGCCGGGTAGCCCATGTAATCGGCCGAACGTCGTACCGAGTTTCCCCGGGAAATTCTTTCGGTGCGCTGCGGCAAGATTGCCCAGCAGCCAGCGAATAGGTGCGAAGTGGTGCTATGCGCGGCGGCCGTTGGGCGACAGCAGCTTGCTTGCCCCTCTATAATGTGGGAGCAGATGCACTTGCCGCTCAATGCCGCAGCCAGCACATCGCCGGGAGATTCGCTTCAGCAGATGCCCGGCCCAGGCATGCGCAACGCGGCAGGCGTGCCGTTTTGTTCCTACCAAGGGGGCCAACCATGATTTCATCGGACCAAGGTGCTTCACGCTCCAGGCCATACAGCCGCCGCAGGTTTCTCGAAGCCGTGGGAGTGACCGGGGCCGTGGCGGTCATTGGCGGCGGCCTCTATGCCAAAGCCGCCTGGCAGCGCAGCGCGCTGGCGCGCTCGATGATGGACGATGCCCAGCAGGTATTGGTACCTAGGGAACGCGACGAGTTGGAGTCGCTTCCGATCCGGGCCAGGGAAGAAATTCACAACTGGTTTCAGGTTCACTGCCTGAACGCGGCCGAATTTGCCTACGAAGTCTGCTCGCCCAGCTTTGCCGAACGCCTGGCCGCCTGCGGTTCCGACGAACTGAAGCAGCAGTGCGTAACCAACGCATTTCTGGCGCACGTCGTCTCCGGCGAGGAGATTCAGGAGCGGTTGCAGGTAATCGCCCAAGAACTGGGAAACGAACTGGATGCGAACTGGCGCCGCTGCTGCGGCCAGCTTTCGCAGCGCTGGCAACTGCAAGTATCGGACGGAGGGTACGAGGTTGCCCTGCCCCGCGATCTTGCGGCGCGACTCAACCAGCAGGTGCAACGTTCGATCGACGAGGCGGTTCAAACGGCGGGCAGTTCGCTGGCCCCGGCGCTCTCCGACACGGTTTCCAGTATCGGCACGTCGGCCCTGTTGATTCTGCCTGCGGCACTGGTCATTCCAGAACTGGCCCTGCCGGCGTTCGTGGTCCGGTCGCTTTGGGTGCTGAGCCAGTATGTGGTGCGGCTTTTGACCAATCGTGTGGCAAGCATCCAGGCCGAGATCACCAATCGCGTTGCCATCTTAGGGCGGCGACTGGGCTCGGAATACCAAACGGAGCTTCGTCACTGTATCGGCGAACTGCATCGCTGGCAGCAGGACGCAGTGCGGTCGTTCACTGAGGAATACAGCCAGAAGGCGGTTAGCATCATCTGACCATCTTGCCGCAAATGGGATGGATTCCTGTTTGGCCATTGGGCAGCGAATGCCTGCTTCGTTTCACGCCGGTCCGCTGAGATGCCGTGGATTGTGCTGAAGGACAGAGTATCTTCGGTACCGATCATTCGGCAGATGGACATCGGCGGTGCAACAAGGAACTACCATTTCCCGAGGTGCTGCCAGAACGCTGCTGCCAATATTTGCCAATTCTGCCGCCTCGTATCAGGAGTAGCCCGTGTACTTGCATCCTTCCCGAACCTGGTTGTGGTCGATGGTCGCCGTCGTCGGCCTGATGTTGACGGCATGTTCCACCGACGAGCGGCCCGATGCCAAGCAGATGACCGCGGTCGAGTACTTCAAGCAGACGCAGGCAAACACCATAACACCCAACGGGCAGGTTCTGGCCAGTACGGCTGAAGAAGTGGGGCCCAACGTGATCCAGTACCAGACGTCCGATGGCAGCACGTACCAGGTACACTATTCGAACCAGGGCAAGGACTTTCGCTACTACGATGCCCGCCGGATCGATCCTGTCGCAGAAATTGTTTCTGCGCCATCGGGTGAGTAGGGCGTGCGACGTACATTCATGCAGCAGAGCGCACTTGCGGAGGGGGCAGATTTCCGCTGCCGCCGGCTGATTTACGGGAAAGCCGCGATTTTTCTTGGCAACTGGGCTTGACCGCGTTGGAGCCGGCCAGTAATTAACCCCCTCGCTTCTACCTTTTTCAATCGAGTGATTCCACAGCCCGTGTCGGGCTCAATCTGCGCTAGCGGCGTGGACTTGTGATCCCAACTGCGCGCGGCGATGCGCTCGAGGCGCGGCCTGAGCGGCAGCCTGGAGTGAATGCTTGCGCGCGGTCCCGGGGAGCATATGGTGCGCGCGGTGACGGCAGTCCCGCAACGTTGGGCTCGTTGCCTCCCAGGTGGCTAGGGACGGCGGAACACCCGGAGAAGGTGAAGGACCGAAACACCAAACGGAACCGGGGAGTTGTGACCGCCGTCGCCCTCCCTGATAGCATCCGCACAAAGAAAACGACATTGATACAACGGCACGCATTCAACGAGACCGAGTGCCGGGCAGCATCGGCCGCAGGATCGCTGCCGCAGCGATAGTTGAGGGTGTCTCCCGGAAGGATTCTGGGAGGCGAAACGTGGGCGTGAGGAAAAGGAGTTCATCTTGAAACTCAGCCGTCGATTTCTCACTGCGTGCCTCATGGCAGCGCTTGTTGCGCCTGCCACGGCACGAGCGCAATCCGGGGAGGATGCTCCCCGCGGATTGTCGCGATTGTTGCCGGGGTTCGGCAGAACGGAGCCGACGACCGATCCGTTTGAAGCCGCAGGCCGCGGTCCCGAGGTCAACCCGCCGGTCACCGGCGCAGCGGCAACCCCGCCGCAGGCACCCTTGGTAGCAACGCTGCCGCCACCTTCTGGCGGAGCGGCACCGGGAATCAGCAGCGACGTGCAGCGGCTTCCCAGCGCGCCGCCTCCGGCTCCGGTGATGACGGCGGGCGGAGTTCCGGCCGCGCCGGGGATCGCGCCGTCGATGGCACCTGCCACTCAACCGGGTACTGCCGCGCAGCGCCAGGCCAGCGATCAATTGCTGATCCAAGCGCGCAAAGCGCTCGCGGTGGGCGACGTACGGCGTGCCACGCAGCTCAACGAGCAGGCAAAGGCCATCGGCTATCGCTATTCGTTCCAGGACGATCAGCCCTCGAAGGTGCAGGCATCCATCGAAAAGATGGCGCAACTGCAACAGCAGCAGCAAGCCGGCAACGGAAATACCGAAAGCTATCGCCGGCAGTACAGCCAGATTCTGCTGGAACAGGCCGACGCCTTGTTGCGCTGGGGCGACGTTGACGAAGCTGAACGGCTCGCCCTGGACGCCCAGAAGCTGAATCTACGCTATAGCCCCTTTGAGAACAGTCCCGAACGGCTGCTCTCGCAGGTGGCTGCTGCCCGGCAGGCCGGCGGTGCGCGCATCGTGCCGCGAGGCGGCCAGCAACCGGTAGCACCCGGCAACAATCAATTGCAGTTGGCTGGTTCGGGCCAAGTGGGCGTGCAGCCCGGGCCTGCTGCGGGGCCCCAGGGCATGGTCGATGCCAAGGGCCGAGTGCAGGAGCTGGTAGCTCGGGCTCGCCTGGCATTGAGCCAGAATCAGGTCGACCAGGCCGAGCAGCTTGCCACCCAGGCTGCTGCGATGAACGTACCCGACTCGGCGTTCGCGCCCAACGAGGATCGCCCCAGCTTTGTGCTGCTGGATATCCGCAAGGCACGGCTGGCAGCTGGCGGCGCCGCTGCGGGACCGCAAGCCAACCAGGCGGTCTACCAGGGCAATGCACCGGCGATGGCGCAACGGGCCCAAGGTGAAGGACCGCTGGTGGTCGGGCCTGCCCCGCCCACCGTGCCTCCCACGCAGCCGCAAGCCGGCAACCTGCCGCAACCAGGTGGCAATCGCGGTGGCGAAGCTGGGCCGCAAACCCAGGGCATGCAGATCGCGCATCAGGCCGAAGCAGCTCTGCAACAGGGCGACGCCAATCGGGCACGCGAACTGTTCAAGCAAGCGATGTCCATGCAGAACGAACTGGACGGTCCTACCCGGCAGTTGGTCATGGGCCGGCTGCAATACCTGGGCGAGCCCCCTGCTCCACTCAATGAAGCTGCGTTGCAACAGGCCGCGCTCCGCCGCCAGATGGGCGCGCGGCTGGCCGATGCCGAACGCAAGGCGCGCAACCTCCAGCAGGGCTACCCTCTGCAATCGTTGCAGTTGCTCGAGCAGGCTCGTTCCGAGATTGAACGCTCCAACCTGGACGATGCCTCGAAGCAGGACCTGATCCGGCGTGCCGACGGTGCGATTGCCAGCATGCGGCAATACATCGAGGAGAACAAGGCGCGGATCGAGCTCGACGAGCGCAACCAGGCCGTACACGACGAACGCGAGCGCGAGCGTCTCCAGAAGATCGAGATCGAGCAGAAACTCGCATACATGGTCGATGAGTTCAATAAGCTCATGGACCAGCATCGGTACGCCGAGGCGGAAGTGGTCGCCAAGCGCGCCGCTGAACTGGCGCCCAACGAGCCAATCGTTCGCCAGCTCAAGTGGAACGCCCGTTTCGTGCGAAACTTCAACGCGCAGATGGACATCCGCGACGCCAAAGAGCAGGGCTTCGTCCTGGCCATGGAGTCGGTCGATAAGTCCTCTGAACCGTTCGACGACCGCAACCCATTCGCCTTTCCGCACGACTGGCAGGAACTGACCGCCCGCCGCCGTGCGCTGGGCAGCATGGCGCAGCGCCGCGGTGAAAAAGAACTGGAGATC
>CAZEEG010000213.1:5883-6131 GCA_964511065.1 uncultured Pirellulales bacterium
AGCAGAAGCTCCGCACTCCGGTTTCCCTGCGGTTCACCGAAACGCCGCTGTCCGAGGTGATGGAGTACCTGGCCCGCGTGGCCAACGTCAACCTGCACCTGGATCAGCGGGGCCTCTCCGAGGAGGGCGTCAACCCCAACACTCCGGTGACGATCAACCTGATGGGCGACATTCAGCTCAAGAGCGCCCTGAACTTGATCTTGCAGCCGCTCCAGCTTTCGTACGTCATCAAGGACGAAGTGCTGAAG
>CAZEEG010000214.1:0-6073 GCA_964511065.1 uncultured Pirellulales bacterium
ACGCCGCGGCACCTCATGCGGTACGACGTTGAAGTTTCCGGCTTCCCCTCGCAGCACGCCGGCCACTTATGCCTGCTGCGATTGAAGGAGGACGACTACGAATACCCTCAGGAGGTTTCGTTCGACTGGACCTTCCGTGGCGAACGCGGCCACTTCTCCGGTCGCAAGACCGAGCAGATTGGCGAGTGGCCGAGCTGGGATCTGCCGATCCTCAAGTGGGGCAAGCAGCAGGGAGGCGTGGTCGGCTTCTCGCACAGCGGTTGGGGCCTCAAGGTCGATGCCGACCGGCTGCCCACCTACACGATGCCGCCTTTCGACGGCATCGGGGCGAACGAGTACATCGTCGACGTCACGCATGGCGTGTGCGATTTCATCTCGGCCGTGGATACTCCGGCCGTGTGGGAACTGAACATCTGGTATCACACGCTCAACTGCGGCTACACCTGCCGGATCAGCGGCGAAACCGACTTCCCCTGCATCTACGGCGAGCGCGTGGGCCTGGGCCGCTCGTATGTGAAGCTGGACGCCGACGAACCGCTCGACTACGACCGCTGGGTGCAGGGCATTCAACGCGGCCGCAGCTATGTCAGTGATGGGCTGAGCCACCTGTTCAACTTCAAGGTGGGTGATTTGGGGGTGGGCGAAACCGGCGACGCCGACCGTCCCAGCGTGTTGGCGGCCAGGCGCGGCCAGAAGCTGACCATCACGGCCCAGGCGGCCGCCATGCTGGAAGCCAAGCCGCGTGACGATATCCGCAAGTTGCCGCTGGACGAAAAGCCGTATTGGCACGTGGAGCGGGCGCGCATCGGCGACTCCGACCGCGTACCGGTGGAATTGATCGTCAACGGTGAAGCCGTGGCCCGGCAAGAAATCATCGCCGATGGCCGCATCTGCGATATCCAATTCTCCTATCCCCTCGAGCGGTCGAGCTGGGTTGCCCTGCGGATCTTCCCTTCCTCGCACACCAACCCCGTCTTCGTAGAGGTCGATGGCAAACCGGTTCGGGCGAGCAAGCGCAGCGCGCAGTGGTGCCTGGATGCGGTCGACGTGTGCTGGCAGAAGAAGGAGCCGCAGATTCGCGATTGGGAAAAACCGGCGGCCGCCGAGGCGTATGAACAAGCCAGGGCGGCATACCGGCAGATTCTGGCCGAGTCGTACGACGACCGCTGAGGTGGGGGGGCAGGCTGCCAGGGGGGCGGCAGAAACCTTCTGCACCGCCGCTGCCACGATGGCATCGTAATCGCACGCCCTGCGCTGGCAGTCCCCTGGGACGATGTTGCCCGATTGTGCTATCCTGGGACAGATCGCCACATGCCACGGCGATGGACCCTGTGCTACGGAAATGAACTCCGTGCCACGGCGATGGACCCCATGCCGCGGCTTTGTGAGCCGTTCCGCGAAGGGATCAAGGAATCAACATCGTGTGCCGCGGGACTGCACGCCGTGAAAACAGGCGTTGGATCGCCTGCTACCGCCGTGCGAAGCGGCACTCGGCGGCAGAGAACCGCTAGACGGTTTGATAGTCCGATTGCGGTTGCGGCCATCGTGCTGATCGCCCCCGAGGGGGATGCCTTATCAGCCAGGGGACGCTCGCCCCCGTTTGCTGGAGACGACATGGAGCGACCCGCAGAACCTGACTTTGACCCGCGGGACGCTTCCCCCCAGGCAGACCGTCCGCCATCGGACGTGGGCCGAGGCCATCCATCCCCGCCGCCGCCCGAGCCAGCGGATAGCGAACGGCCGGCCGGTGCACCGCGTGGTAGGCCGCCGCTGGATTCAGCGCCCCATGAGGGCGACTCACAAGCGGCGGCCGCCCCCCGCAGCGATTCCTCCAGCGCGGACGGTAGCGCAGGCCCCGCCGATGCCATGCGCCCGGCCACGGGGTACCAGGCAAGCCAGGTTGACGAAGGCGAAACCGATCCATCGCACCAACAACCGCCGGCGGCACCTGCCCAGCAGCGGTCGGCCGTGCATTACGATGGGGCATTCTACGAGCCTGGCAGTCATAGCTGGTCGGCCGGGTATTCCATGCAATCGGGGCCGCCAGGGGGACCGCCATCGCACAACTGGACGGTGCCTGCGGCGGAACCGTACCGATTCCCGCCGCAGCAAAAACGCATACGCCGCCGCTGGAAACTCCCCCTGGTGTTGTTTGTGCTCACGTGCTTGAGCACGTTTTGGGCGGGCGCGGCGGGCGAGTATGTGTTGGAGATTTTCCAAGGCCTGCCGGCCATTGCCCGCGTATTGTCCGTCCACTGGCAGGACGGTCTGGTGTACATGGCGACGGTGCTGGCGATTCTCGCCGCTCATGAAATGGGGCATTTTGTGCTGACACTGCGGCACAGCATCGCGGCCAGCTACCCGCTGTTCATCCCGATGCCGCTCACGCCCATTGGTACGATGGGCGCGGTGATCGCCATGCAAGGGTCGCAGGCCGACCGCAAGCAGTTGTTCGATATTGGGATTGCCGGACCGTTGGCAGGACTGGTGGTCGCCGTGCCAGTGGTCTGCTACGGCATTCTGCACGCGCCCGAGAAGCTGGCCCCCACCGTGGTCACCTACCACAATCCGCTGGGCATGCAACTGCTCATTGCCTGGCTTCGGCCCGAGGTCGGTCCGTACGGGGTGCAGATGACGCCTCTGCTGATGGCCGGTTGGGTCGGGCTGCTGGTCACCGGGCTGAACATGCTTCCGGTGAGTCAACTGGACGGTGGACACGTGGCGTATGCCCTGCTGGGACGCCGGGCCCACGTCGTTGCGCGCGTGCTGGTGGGGTTGGCCGTGATCTACGTAGTGGTGGCGGGCAACTACGGATGGATTCTCATGATCCTGCTGGTGATGCTGATCGGGGTGACACACCCGCCCACGCGCGACGACAGCGTGCCGCTGGGCCGCGCGCGGCAGGTGATCGGGTATGCCTCGCTGGTGATCCCAATACTCTGCTTTCCGCCACAGGTGATCAGCGTGGACGAATCGCTGGTGCCGTTTTCCGGCCTCGCAGGGCAGGTGATTCCAGCGGTTGTCCTGGCGGCAACCTTGCGATAGGCTCTGGCCTTCCGCCGCCCCCAACTGCCCGTGGTACCCTCGGGAGCCTGGCCGTCTCTTGAGGCGTAGAATAGAAGCGTGCCGCCACGGCACCGCCGCCGCTGCATCAGTTCCTGTTGCACCATTGCCAATCTCGACTGGTGAGGCTGGCAATGCGGGTTTTGTTGGGTAGCGGCTGACGGAGCCTCCGCCGGCTGCCGACGGTCACGTGGAAGGTCTTTGTTCGGCGCCACCGGTTGCCGCCCAGCGAGGCCCCGGTTCGTTTGCCTCTTGCCCGTTTGGTTCTGTTTCTCGCTCCCGCAGCCGCCATGACGAACACGCTCTACCTGCCCGAACTCCGCGAAATGCTGGCCGACAACAACACGGCCGAGCTGAGGGAGTTCTGCACGGCGCTGCACCCGGCCCGAACCGCCGAATTCATGGAGGGGCTCACCGCCGAGGAAACCTGGCAGGTTCTGCTGCATGCCGACCAGGGCACCCGGGCGGAAATTTTTGGTTATGTCGATCCCGAGAAGCAGGTTGAGATCATCAACACCGCCGATCGGGCCTCGGTGGCCGATTTGCTGACCGTTCTGCCGACCGACGAATGCGTCGACCTGCTGAACCGTGTGGAGCCGGAACTGGTCGAGGAACTGCTGCCGCTGATCCCCACCCCGCAGCGGCGCGACATCCTTCGCCTCCGCGAGTTCGACGAAGATACCGCCGGTGCCTTGATGACCACCGAGTTTGCCCGCATTGCGGAAACGGCAACCGTGCGGCAGGCGCTGGAGGCCGTGGCCAAGCAGTCTGAAACGCTGGAAACCATCTACTACGTGTACGTGGTCGATAACGAAGACCACCTGCGGGGCATTGTGTCGGCGCGGCAACTGCTCTCGGCGATGGGCAAGGGCGACATCGCCGTCGGCAACCTGATGGAACGCGATGTGATCAGCGTCGATGTGGACGACGACCGCGAAACCGTCGGCCACCGCTTCGCCGATTTCGACCTGCTGGCCCTGCCGGTCGTGGACCACGAGCATCGCATGCTGGGCATCATCACGCACGACGACGCGCTGGACGCCATTCGCGACGCCGCCACGGAAGATGCCCACCGGCAAGGCGGTCTGAACCCGCTGGAATTGGGCTACCTGGAAGAAGCCCTATCCCGGTTGGCCTGGAAACGCGGCATCTGGCTGGCGATCTTTTTCTTTGGGGCCCTGATCACCGCCCTGGCGCTGCGGCAGCACGAAGAAACCCTCGCCAGCGTGGCCTGGCTGGTGTTCTTCATCCCGCTGGTGAACTCCAGCGGCGGCAACTCCGGCAATCAATCGGCCACACTGGTGATTACCGCGCTGCGGACCGGCGACATCACGTTGACCGATTGGCTGCGCGTGGTCCGCCGGGAACTGGTGGTGGGGCTGATGCTGGGAGGCATCCTGGCAGCCATTGGTTTTATGGTGGCGCTGCTGATGGCGCCATCCATCCAGGGAGCGGCCGTGCTGGGCATTACGCTGCTGATTGTGGTGATATGCGGGGCCGTGACCGGTTCGATGCTGCCGCTGCTGTTCCACCGGCTAGGGCTCGACCCGGCCATGATGAGCAACCCCTTTGTAGCCTGCCTGAGCGACTTGCTTTCCGTGCTGATCTACATGCAGATTGCGCTGTGGCTCTTGCCGGAAGCCGGAGGCTAAGCGGCATTGCGCAAAAGTAGGGCCGGTTCCACCGGCCGTGTGCGTGCATGTACGCCGTTGATCCGGCGAGATAGGTTTCGTGCGGGTATCCGCTGCGTACGGCTAGCACAACTGTGGCACGCATACATTGGGCGATGCCGCCGGTGTGATGGATCCTGCGGAAAAGGATCCATGGCCGCCCCTAGCGGCTCACGATCTTCACGTGCTGCACGTTGTGATCCACCATCCATTGCAGCCACGCTTCTTGTTCCTCGCTCAGTTCGATCTCGGTGGGATGCTCGCTGTCGAGAGGGCTGACGAGATAGAAGCAGCCGTCGGCCAACCACTGCTGGGCCTGGTGCCGATGAATCCAGTATTCGCCCGGCCCAAGCTTCGGCACGCCTTCTTCGTCCGGTGCCGCCATGAAGTATGCGATTTCGTGCCGGAACCGATCCGGCATCGGGAACGGGGCAAGCCCCTGCTGGTCCATCGCGTGTACTTCGGTTGACATGGCGGGCACCCGTTCAAGAAGGCAACATCCGGAGCGGCTAATCATCTTCTACCCGATGCCGCCTGCCCGTCAACGCCGCGCCCGCAATCCCGCACTTCGATCCGTAGGGTCCGCTTCGCGCACAGACCGGACAGATCGGTAACACCTTTTGTACTTGGGCGGCTTTCCTCTGGGTGAGAACAGCCCGGGGGTTGGAAGGAGTGCGATTCGGGTGTCCTCACAGCGCGAGCTTGTTTTTTCCTCGTGCACGTGCCGGGCTGAGAAATTGCCGCGCGGCAACGCGGCCATTGCGCGACTTCTTGCTCCGCAAAGCAAAGCTTATGAAGGGCTCGGGGGCACCATGCACTTGCGCCAGCGGGCGAAGACCACGTACGAGATGATTACCCAGCCGCCGATAAAGCCCAAGCCGTAGGAAGTGATGTGGGCCCACAGGTCGGCCAGGAACGCGGCATGTTTCTCCGGGGCAATCTGATCGGCTAGTGGCTGAGTCAGCCAGATCTTGCCGGCTCGAGCCGCGTAGTATCCGGCGATGCCCGCGGCTAGCGCCCCGACCGCCATCACCACCAGCATCATGGCGATCGGCCGGCACAGTTGCCCTGCGGTGAACTTGGGCCAGGAGCCAACCCGGCAAGCCAGCGCCGCCGGCACCCCCAGCATGACGCCGACCCACCAGGTGGCGATCACGCCCCAGCCGATGGCCAGCAGTGTTGGCGATTCGGTTTTGAAAATCGGCGGATGCCCGATGGTGAAGTATTCGACACACACCCGGGCGGTGACCTGGTCGTGCAGGATGCCGTACACGACGGCGGCAACCACGCATAACGCGATGATCTTGAGGCTTTCCATCGTGCGGCTCCACCCCTTACCG
>CAZEEG010000215.1:0-6064 GCA_964511065.1 uncultured Pirellulales bacterium
GCAATGGAGAGATTGACGGCCTCCGCGCCGCCTTCCACGGTGAGGTTCGCTCCCGAGGCTTCGTCCAGATTCAGCGCGAAGTTCTCCTGCACGCCTTCCTGCCCTGCGAAGGCCAGGGCATTGCCGGCGCCCTCGCCGCCATCGTAGGCAAGGCTCAGACCGGCGAAGCCATCGTTGGCATTGTCGATGGTCAGCGAAGTGTCGCTGTTGCCGGCAGCCGCGATGTTGATCGGGCCGCTGAGGTCGCCGACATTGACGCCCGTATCGACGCCGTCGAGCATCAACTGGCCCGACTCCACCGATAGCGTGCCTGCATCGCAATCGGCCTCGGCGGCGATGGTGAAGTTGGCCGGGTCGTCGTCGATGACGGCCCACGCCAACACGCGCCGACTCTCCAGCGTCTCGAAGCGCAGCGGCGATGGCTGTGCAGACGCCTGCGGGTGGGAGCCTTGCTTCAGACCTTTGCGGTTCGACATATCGTACCTCCTCGGGGGGTAGATCGTTCGAGGAACCGTTCCTCGAACTTCGAAGCCGACCCACGGGGCAAGAGACGTGCCGCGATGATGCCGTCGCGCCACTGCTGCAATGCGCTGCGATCCGGGCGCTTTCGCACCTGCATTGCAGCCACCCAATCGTGGTGACCCACCATCGCGTTACAAGCGACAGTGAATCACTGCGCGGCAAACGCTGGCCATTGCGCGTCGATCCGTTGACAAGTCATTTCTTGTCATTTCTTGGATGGAACGCAGCGATAGAACCGCAATGCGCTAGGTTCTTGTTGCCAACCCTCGCAGCACAGCTTTTCATGATCCGCGCGCCACAAGTAACGCTTCGGGAGCAACAACGCTGGGTGACGCGCGGCAAGACTCTCTGCTTCCAGCGTCCCTGCATGACACCCACGCGGCGGGCGATGCGCAAACCGCACGTTGCCACGGTCCCAACCATCGACCGAAGACATTCGCGCCGAACCGATCTCCAGCAAAACCACCACCTGGACATGCAGCGCGGGCCCCGACCGCCGTTCGAAGGTGACCATGCCGCACTTCCGGCCTCAACGCGCAGCACGCGATCAAGTGGTCGGGCTTGCCAGGCCGGGGCATGCGGTACATCGCACCAGGTCGCCATCGCGGGCCCTCATGTTCGGCATAACGGGTCGTTCCTCCCCTGGGCGGAAGCCAAGACGGCTTAGCTGCTGCGGGCCCCGGGGCCGATAAAGGGATGGTGCCGTGTTGCCTCCGCGCCAGGTTGGCTACGCAGCTGTAGGCTATGCCCGATGTTGACGACGCGCCTTGCTCCTTCGTACCGCTGGCCGCATATGGAGCGATGGCCGCGGGAAGCGTTTGGGGAGCGCTTACTTCGATGGATAGAGCATGCCATTGAGGTGAACTTCCGCGGCTTCCATCGCCTTCAATGGCTGCCGCTGCCCCGCGAAAGAGCGGGGGGCGAGCAGACCGGCAAAATGGCGGGATTGTGCGGAATTCAACGGCAAAACAGTAGCCACGACCTCTAACGGTCAAGTATCCTAGAGGTTCCAACCATACCTTCCACCCACCTTCATGTTCTTGCGGCAGTCAAAGGAGTTTCTTGATGTCGTACAATCGCCGACGTTTCCTGGAAGATTCAATGCTTGCCACGGCGGCGGCGCTGGCGGCTGGTCCCGCGTCGTCTCTGCTGGCCGATGAGAAGCCCCAGGCCGTCAAGAGTCCCAACGAGCGGTTGCGCGTAGCCGTCGTAGGCGTGCGTGGCCGCGGCGGCAGCCACATCAACGCTTATGCCGGTGGCTCGCAGACCGAGATCACCTACGTCTGCGATGCGGATATCAACGTGGCCAACAGCCGCGCCGACGGCATCGCCAAGAAGCAAGGTTGGCGGCCCAAGGTCGAAACCGACATGCGCAAGGTGTTCGACGATCCGAATGTGGATATCGTCACCACCGCCACGCCCAACCACTGGCATGCCCTGTGCGCCATTTGGGCCATGCAGGCCGGGAAGGATGTGTACCTTGAAAAACCGGTCAGCCACAACGTGAGCGAAGGCCGGCGCATCGTCGAAGCCGCCCGCAGGTACAACCGCATCTGCCAGACCGGTACCCAGAGCCGTTCCAACCCGGGCATGGTCGAAGCGATCGAATACATCCTGTCCGGCAAGCTGGGCGAGGTGAAGGTGGCCCGCGGCTTGTGCTACAAACGCCGCAAGTCGATCGGCGCCCGCGGCGAGTACTCCATCCCGGAAAACATCAACTACGATCTGTGGAGCGGCCCGGCCCCCATCCTGCCGCTGACCCGGCCTCAACTGCACTACGATTGGCACTGGCAATGGCCCTACGGTAACGGCGACCTGGGCAACCAGGGCATCCACCAAATGGATATCGCCCGCTGGGGTCTGCAGGTGAACGACATTGGCCAGGGCGTGTTGAGCTATGGCGGCCGCTACGGATACGAAGACGCCGGCGACACGGCCAACACCCAGGTCTCCGTCCACGACTACGGCGACAAGACGCTCATCTTCGAAGTCCGCGGCCTGGAAACCGATGCCTACCAGGGAGCCAAGGTCGGCGTCATCTTCTACGGCTCCGAAGGCTACCTGGTGAGCCCCAACTACCTGGGCGGCACCGTCTTCGACCGTAACGGCAAAGCGGTGGCCACCTTCAACAAGGGTTCCGACAGCTACCACTTCGACAACTTCCTCAAGGCGGTCCGCAGCCGCAAGGCGGAAGACCTCAACGCCGATATCCTCGAAGGCCACCTGTCCAGCGCCCTGTGCCACCTGTGCAATATCTCGTATCAGCTCGGCAGCCAGTTGACCGTGGCCGAGGCCCGCGAGCGGCTCAAGTCGAACCAGGAAAATCTCGCCACCTACGAGCGGACGATCGAACACCTGGAGAAGAACGGCCTCTCGGCAGGCGATCTGAAAATCGGCTTTGGCGAACAGCTCAAGATCGATCCCAAGACCGAAAAGTTCGTGGGCAATGCCAAGGCCGATGCGCTGCTCACCCGCGAGTACCGCAAGCCGTTTGTGGTGCCCGATCAGGTGTAAGCCGTTCGCTATCGCATTACACGCAAAATCGGCGATATGAAATGGCGCTGTGAAATGGCGCTGTGATGCCGCGCTGGGTGACAGCGCTGCCGCCAGCCAGTTGCCGGCCCAACAAGAACAAGCCCAGGTTGCCAACACCGGCAGCCTGGGCTTGTTTCATGTTGGGAGCTGTTGCGGCGCGGTCTGCCGTGCCGTACCGCAGCACGGCTGAGCTGCCGCGAACCGGTCGGCCGCTGGCATGGCGGCCGCGGCCGCCTACTGCACCAGCCAGTCGAACGCCACTACGCCGTCGGTCCCGCCATCCAACGCCGCCAGAATCTTTTCTTTCACCACTTCATGCTCGGGATGCGGCAGGTAGGCATCGCGCGAGGCCTCGTCGGCAAACGTCATGATAAAGCCGTGGGTGAAGCCCTTGTTGAAGCCCTCGGGGCTGGAATACGGGCCGCCGGAAAAGTCGAGGATGCCTGGAATCTTATCCTTCAGACCGCCAACGGCGTCCAGCAGTTCCTGGGCCTGCTGGGGAGTGACCTCGGGCTTGAACCGTAACAAGACGGCGTGTTTGACCTGGGGCATGCTGCAATGCTCCTCCTGCTTCGCTTACAAAAGGGGAAAGTCCATCCAACCTCAATGCACCTGGCATGCAACCGAACCCCGCAATGGCTGCGCGGCTTGCTGCCTGAAATGTGCTGGAGCATTGTAACGCACCGCCCTGCCCTGCTGCCAATTGATGCGCTGGCCGCTTCAGGTCACAATGACCGCCCGACCGAGGCCGCACCATCAGACCAAGGAGGAGAGCTACTGCCCACCTGGCTAGAGGCCACCAGTTCCGCCGCAGCGAAAGGCGCTACCGGCGAACTGCCCGAACCGGGTTAGCCGGCCATCCCCTGTTGCGGTCATCACTTTCGCGGCACCATGCGCAATCGTCCTTTCAGGCAACCCAGCACATGTGGAGCACCATCACTGAGTGGCTGACGCCGAACCGCATCTTCTGGATCGTGGCGATTTCGCTTCAGGTGGTGGCCGCCGTCCGTGCCATCACCCGCGGCTTGGGCGTCGAACGAACCCTGTTCTGGCTGTTGGCCATTATCACGCTGCCCGGCGTGGGTGCCGTGGCCTACTTCTACCTGGGCACGCCCAGCATTGTGCGTTCGCGGGCCCGCAAGCGGCAATCGACCCAGCAGATACGCCAGGCCCGCAGTGTCCCCCATCCTGCCGGTTCTGAGCGTGCCTATAACTTCGACAGCATCGAGACTTCGTGGAAGCGCGTGGAGCTATCCGAGCGGACCCTGCTGCACCTGGCCCAGCAGGTGACCGGCCTGGTCCCCAGCCGCCACAACTACCTGGAGTTTCTGTGGCACGACGAAACCGCATTTGCCCGAATTGGGGAAGCCATTCGCTCGGCGAAGAAGTTCATCTGGGCGGAATTCTACATTATCCGCAACGATGAAACCGGCTATCGCTTTCTCGACCTGCTGGCGGAGCAGGCCGCCCGCGGCGTGGAAGTGCGGCTGATTTACGACGCCTTCGGCTCGCTGTGGCT
Organism: uncultured Pirellulales bacterium; assembly: GCA_964511065.1. Lineage (GTDB taxonomy): Bacteria > Planctomycetota > Planctomycetia > Pirellulales > S012-138 > CALBRZ01. The sequence goes on from CAZEEG010000215.1 coordinate 4,577, forward strand.
CGATGCCCGCCGCTTGAAGCGCATCCGCGAGAACGGCGGCTTCACCGAACCGTTCTTGCCGGTGAACCCCTTGCGGCGCAAGTGGTCGGTCCACCTGCGGAACCACCGCAAGCTGATCGTGGTCGATGGCCAAGTGGGCTTCACCGGCGGCATGAACGTGGGCGATGAATACTCGGGCCGCACCCGGCGGCGCGGCGGCTGGCATTTTCTCGACAGCCAACTGATGATTCGCGGCCCGGCGGTGGAAGACTTGGCGCAAACCTTCATCGAAGACTGGCTGTTCGCGGCCGAGGAAGAACTGGACCCGCCGCCCCGCGCGGAGGAACTTCCCGGTGCCAAGTCAATTGTGGCGGTTGTCCCCAGCGGCCCCGACCAGGAGCACAACGCCAACGGCTGGGTCTTCTTCGCCGGAATCGCCCAGGCCATGCAGCGGGTGTACATGGTGACGCCCTATTTTGCCCCGGACGAGCCTACGCTCAAGGCGATCGGGGCGGCTGCCCTCCGCGGTGCTGACGTGCGGCTGATGGTCCCCTACAAGAACGATGTCCCGCTGATCGGTGCCGCCATGCGCAGCTATTACAAGTCGCTGATCGACCTCGGCGTGCGGATCTTCGAGTACATGCCCGCCATGTTGCACGCCAAGACGATTGTCGTAGATGGCAAGTGGGGCATTGTCGGCTCGGCCAACGTCGATGTCCGCAGTTTCCGCCTCAACTTCGAACTGGGGGCCCTGGTGGTCGATTCGCACTTCGCCGCGGTCATGGAAGCCAAGTTCCTGGGCGAACTAGGTGAGTGCCGCGAGGTAACCCACGAACTACTGGACCAGATCGGCTTCTTGGGACGGCTGCGCGACGGGGCCGTGCGGCTGCTCTCCCCGCTAATGTGAACCAAGCGCCCCCCTGGCAACGGCCGCCGCAGGGGCGTGCTGGCCGGCGTGCCGGTTGCCGGTTCAACCTCGCCCAGTTGGATTCTGACCCGCCAAACCTACAGCCCATTGGAGTGGACCGAGGATCTTTCGAAAGGATCTCTTAACCTGCGGACGCGCTCACGCAACCCTCGCATTTAGCGGCCATTTCAGGGGGGCCTTACCACCGCTGGGTGGACACTTTGGCGGCCCGCCCGGCACATGCGCCGCCGCGCAAGTCGTTTTATTATAGAGACTTATGGAATTGGAAACGGAAAACTGGAGGTCGAGGGCTTCACGAACCGATCCAGCTTATCTATAATCATTCACACACACATCGCGGGGTGGAGCAGCCCGGTAGCTCGCGAGGCTCATAACCTCGAGGTCGCAGGTTCGAATCCTGTCCCCGCTACTTAAATCCCTGGTTTCGAACTCGTTCGACCCGGGGGGTAAACGACAAACGCCCAGGTACACACCTGGGCTTTTTTCGTTTCTATCGCCGGTTGTGGCAACAACTTGCGAACGGCAAGCTCTCTCGTCGGTTGTCTCTCTCGCGCCGCGCTGGCCTCCGGTAACGCCCACGC
>CAZEEG010000216.1:0-5901 GCA_964511065.1 uncultured Pirellulales bacterium
TCGCTCAGCCAGGCCATTTTGAAGCTCGAGCGCGAGCTTGGCCAGCCCCTGTTCGAGCGATTGGGCCGCAAGGTGCGGCTCACCGAGGCAGGCCGGATTCTGCTCGAACGGGCACAGCAGATTTTGGCGCTTGTCGAGGATGCCAGGGCCCGCATTTGCGACTCGGACACTTCGGGCCGCGTAGCGGTGGCCGCCATTCCTACCGTGGCCCCTTACTTTCTGCCACGGCTCTTGAAGACCTTCACCGACCGCTACCCAGGGGCCTCGCTCGAGGTCCACGAGGAAGTGACGGAAACGGCCGTCAAACGGCTACTGGCGGGCGAAGTCGACGTGGCCATTTTGGCCTTGCCGCTGGAACAGCCGCTGCTGGAGGTGGAGCCGCTGCTGGATGAGGAACTTTGGTTGACCCTGCCGCCAGGACACTCCCTGGTGGAGAAAAACCGCGTCACGATTCGCGACATCCAGAAGGAACCATTCGTGCTGCTGAGCGAAGCGCACTGTCTTTCCGACCAGGTCATCAGCTTCTGCCGCCGGCGGTCCTTCCAACCGCTCACGACCGGTCGAACCAACCAACTGGCGATGGTGCAGGAACTGGTGGCCCTAGGCCACGGCATTTCGCTGGTGCCCGACATGGCCCGCCGCCTCGACCGTAGCCGCCGCTGCGTCTATCGCTCGCTCTCGGGAGAGAAACCCACTCGAACCATCGCCATGGCCTGGCACCGGCAGCGATATCAGAGCGGGCTGCAGCAGCGTTTCCACGAGGCGGTGCGACAGTACGCGCGTCACCTGGCGCAGCCGAGCCCTTCGGCAAGCACCAAGCCCAAGCGGTCCGGCGGTTAGGGTCCACACCCCCAATCCGTTGCCAGGACGGCGGGACTCTTGGCCTAAACAGCCGCTTCAATCACGCGCGAATTGGACTTCGTTTCCACCACACGCGTTAATTTCAGACCGGCCGATGCAAACAGGGCGGCGAACTCTTCTTGAGTCCGTTCGCGCCCACCCAGCGTGGCGTGGAGCATTTCAAGGTCGATGAGCTTGGCACCGGGGCCGGGAGTGTCAGGCTCGATCATATCCTCGACCAGCAGCACACGCCCGGAAGGCTCAAGTCCCTGCCGCATGGCCTGGAGAATTCGCCGGGCGTGCTCATCGTCCCAGTCGTGGATGATGTGCTGGGCGATGTAAGCATCGGCCGGTGGGAGTGGATCCTCGAAGAAACTGCCGCTGTGGACGCCGCAGCGGTCAGCCAGGCCGGCGGCGGCGATGGCCTCGCGGGTACCTTCAATCACGCTGGGCAGGTCAAACACGGTACCGCGCAGGCCAGGGTACTCGCGCAGAATGCGGATCAACAGCGCCCCGTGTCCCCCGCCGACATCGACCAGGTGACGGATGCCGCTGAAGTCGTAGCTTTCGATGACGGCTTCCGCGCTGGAGGTGGCAAAGCACGTCATGGCTCCGTTGAAGGCGGCGGCAAAATCCGGATCCCCCTGGCAGTAGTCAAAGAACCGCTTGCCGTGCGTGTATTCAAAGGCCGATTCACCGGTTTGAACACTGTGCAGCAGGTTGCCCCAGCCCTGCCAATGAGGCGGCGCGCCTTGAAACAGTGCTACATCGCGGACGCTCCGCGGATGATCGGTCGTCAGCAATTCGCCCTGCTCGTTGAGAGCGAACTGCTTGCCGGGCCGTTCTTCAAAGATTCCCAGCCCTGCCAAGGCCCGGAGTAAGCGATACGTGGCATCGGGGTGCGAGTTGGCCAGCTTGGCCAATTCGTCGCTGGTGCGCGGCCCTTGTACCAGGAAATCGGCAAAGCGCAGCTTGGCGGCCGCGTAGATAGCCGCCGTCACCCAATGCCCGGTGATCTTTTCCAGCAGTTGGGCCGCCGCCGGCTTGTCCGATGGAGCCTCGGTCACAATAGAACCTCCTTGTCAACGGGATGTATGTGATGCTTGCCCAGCCAACGCCCGCTTCGTTTCACGCTGGCCGACCGAAATTTCGCAGATGGCGCTGAAAAAGCACAAATTGTTCGCGCCAACCGTTCGACCGCTTGCCATTGGCGGCGCGACCGTCAATGGCAAGCGTCACGCCGCGGGCATCGTACCATATGCGGCGGCCTATTTGAGCGTCGAGAGGTATTCCACCAGGTCGCGCAGCTCCCGCTTGGTCAGAAACTTCACCAGGTCTTGGGGCATGGCTGATTGCCCCGGGGCCTGCTCGTCGATGCGCGTCTTTTCCACGATAACGTAGAAGCCTTCGGCCGTTTGCAGAGTGATGGTCTTATTATCCTGTTCCTTGACAATGCCACTGACCGTGGTGCCGTCGTCGAGTACGACGATCAGCGTTTCAAAGTTCTTGGCTATCTTGGCATTGGGAGCCACGATGGACTCCAGCAGGTACAGGCGGTCCTTGTCCTTGGCAATCTGCGAGAGGTCAGGTCCCACGTCGCCTCCCTCGCCGCGCACCTTGTGACACCTGCGGCACGAAAGATCAATCCGCTGAAAGAACAGCGCTTCTCCACGCTGGGCATTTCCGCCATGCAGTGCCTCCTTCCACAGGGCCAGCGGATTGTTACGGTCGCGAGTGGCCTCGTAACGCTGCACCCGCTCCTTTACCTGGAGGGCAGCGCTCGCCTGGGCCGCTTCGAGCAGATCGAGCTGGCAATCGGCTGGCACCTCACCTGCCAGCAGGCGATCGAGCCAGCGAACCAGCAAGGCATTGGCCGCTTCGCTCTTGAGCAGGCCCAGGTTGGTAAATACCGCTTGACGTTCCGGCAGCGAACCGGACTCCAATAGCTTGGGAGCCAAGGCCAGAAACTGCTCGGGCTGGTGCTGCGAGAGCGCGGCGGTGGCCGCGGCCCGAACTGCTGCTGAGCCATCATTCAGGCTTTGTTCGATCACTTCAGATAGCCGCGGTGGCTTCAGATAGCTCAGGGCGGCCAGGGCATCGGTCCGGCTGACTTCAGGCGACGACGTATCGAGAGCCAGTTGGATCAGCAGCGGGGCCGCATCGCCCAGCCCTAGCTTCCCGGCAAGTTTGGCGGCTTGCTGGCGAACTTCGGCCGGCCCGGCAAAGAAACCTGCCAGGTAGCGACTGGCCGCCTGCTTCGCCTCCTGCACGTTGCGCTTTTCGAGCGGGCGCCACAGGCCCAGCACCGGGTCGCGTCCCGAGGGTTCCGCCCATTGCTCTAAACATTGCAGAGCCAACACGCGCAGCGGTGTAGCCGCGCGATGATTGGCTGCGAATGCCGCCAAGGCGTCGGCGCCCGATTCGCCACTCAAGCGAAATTGCGCGGCTAATGCCCGTCGCGTGACCGGCTCGGGCAAGCCGGGTTTCGCTACCAAAGCGGCCAAGTCCGGCATCACCTGGGGGATCAGTTCGTCGTAGATGGCCCTGGCAGCCTCGGCAACCACGCTGGGATCGGCATCGATCAAGAACGCGGCAACATACGGAGTCTTCTGCCGCCGCAGGGCCAATACGGCCCCGCGCCGCGCGGCCACGGAAGGATCGCCCCTGACTGCCAACAAGTCGTAAGGTTCGACCGAACCTGCCAGGCCCATCACCGCGGCATGCCGCAAGAACGGATCACGGTCGGCATTGCTCCGCAGCAAAGCCAACAGCGGTTCGAGAACGCGAGCATCGCCCAGCTTGCCAAGGCTCTGGGCGGCGAAGTACCGCACGCGGTCGCTCTCATCGTTCAGCTTGGCGATCAAACTGTCAGTGTGGGTTATTTGCCCTAGCTCGCCTAGGGCGGATGCAGCCTGAGCCCGGATTTCTTCGTCGCGGTCATCAAGCGCCGCCACCACGGCCGGCAGTGGGCTGGATAGCTTCTGCTGCCGGGCCGCCTGGGCCAGTCCCCATAGGGCGTGCCGCCGGGCCAGCGGATCGGCGTTATTTTCGAGCGTGGCTTTCAGCGCAGCCACGGCGGACTCGCCCCGTGCGGCCAACTCAAATTGGGCCGCCAGGCGAATACGCATATCGGCGTGCGACAACAGACGCTGTAATTCGTCGAGCGCGCGACCCTCGAAGCCTTCCTTCAGGAGCCGATCCACCTGCCGAGCGGCATCGGCCTGCGAAGCAACGGGATCGAACACCCGATAAATGCGTCCTTTGCCCAGCCCGGTCCACCCGTCGACCCAATCGGCAATGTATACGCTGCCGCCGGGCCCGAACTCGATATCCGTTGCCAGAATCCGCCAGACAAACTCGCCTTGGCGGTCGACCTCGTAACTGGCGCCGGAAGTTTTCATCCCTATGGTGCGAACGCCGCTCTGGCCCGGGGTGCCGCGGAAATCACACAAGAAAAAGGTATCGCGGTAGGCGTCGCTCAAGCCGGTACCAGGGTAGTAGGCCAGTCCCGAGGGGCCATCGCCGATGTTCGCCAGCGGCGGCACGATGTACGCCGGTTGCCCTTGGTGGTACGGGTGCCAGAGTTTCTCCTGGTTCCAGGGGCCGCGATCGGAAAGGTATTGAAAACTCATCAGCCAACCGCTGTTGCCGCCTTCAACCACGTGGACCCAGCGGGCCCGGTCGCCCGAATCGGAATTGTTCTCCCCGGTGAACAGATCGCCCCGGTCGTTGAAGGCCAACTCCTGTGGGTTGCGCAGGCCGTAGGCGAAGATTTCCAGGTTGGAGCCATCGGGCTCGCATCGGAGCACGGCCCCGGTGTGCGGCATGTAGAGGTGCTTGCCCTCGGGCGTTTTCACGTTCAGCCCCCGGTCGCCGATGCTGAAGTACAGCCGGCCATCGGGCCCGAACACAAAGCCGTGCATGTCGTGCCCTCGGAAGGCGACCTTGACACCGTAGCCGGTGCTGAGGACCTCGCGCACCTCGGCTTGCCCGTCGCCATCGAGATCGCGCAGCCGCCAAAGGTGAGGGATGCAGGCGTAGTAGACGTCGTTGCCGCGGGCAACAACGCCGGCGCCGGTTCCATCCAGCGGCCCATTGAATCCATCGGCAAAGACGGTGGCGTGGTCGGCCGCGCCGTCGCCATCGTTATCGACCAGGCGGCGGATGCGGTCGTGTTCGCGCGTGTACTCAACCAGCCTGTCCCCCAGAAACCGCTTGAAATATGCCAGGCGGTCCTCCACGGTTTCGGCCGCCAGGTCGGCGTCCAGCCAATTCATGTGTCCGCGGTTATCTTCCACCCCCTTGCCTTGGCGGAATGTCTCGGCCACGTAGCAGCGGCCTTGCGCATCGAAGCAGAAAGCTACCGGGTTTGCCAGAAGTGGCTCGGCGGCATACAGCCGGATATCCAATCCCTCGGGTACCTTGAACCGGGCGATGGCTTGGACGCCCTCATCGCTGGGGCCGGCGATGGCCGGTTGATACGCAGGCCGCTCCGATTGCGCCGCGGCCGGGGCCACGCTCCAAGCCAAGCAGCACGCCAACCAGGCCAAGGTGATCGCCGGACGGCAACAGCAGGACAATCGATATCGACCGGGCAGACACAAGGCGGCAGGTGACCATTTCATAGTGAGGAGAGCCGGCCCCCGGAAGGGCAGCCACGTCGTAAGGCAAAAAGGAAGGTAGAACAAGCAGACCCATCATTATGTGCTGACTCGCACAACCATGCCAAGCGAGAACTGCCGCGCGCTTCGCCGCCCCGCGGCGGTACAGCGACACGAGTTCATGGACCGCTTTGCTCCACCCATTGGTGTGGTGCGGTTCGGCATCTTGCCGGTTCGTCCGGCGCGTGGCCGCTTGACGACGATTCGAGCGGGGCGGAAACTACAGACTTCCCACGTGCAGCCAGGCCGATCCTGCTACCGCGTTGCTGGTGTGGAGACGGCCGCGCTGCGGGGCCACTTTTCCGGGGGCGCTGGCGCCTGAGCCAAAGCTGAGAACTGTCCGCATGCCGATTCCGGTAATCTGTCCCGGTTGTAAAAAATCGTTTCGCGTCAGCGACAA
>CAZEEG010000217.1:0-5889 GCA_964511065.1 uncultured Pirellulales bacterium
CCATCGGCACCCGAACCAGAAATTTCAACTCGGCCATCTCAAAGGGCGTGGTGTGCCGGTGCCGCATCAGGTAACGGATCAGGCCGCGATCGTCGGAAACCCGCCGCGTGCCAGCCCCGTAACTCACCCGGGCAGCCTGCACTACCGCCTGGTCGTCCCCCATCACATCGACCAGGCATACAAAGCCGTCGTCGAGCACGGGGAACTTCTGCCAACGCAGTTGATTTACCTGTTCCTCGTTGCTGGCCATGTTGTCGTTCGTCCGTGTGCGAGTCTGCTTGACGCCGGCAAGTGCGGCCTCCACCAGGCCGGCTCACCGCCGTCGGCATTGTAACGGACCGGGGCCGGGTGCGGGAGCGGCCCCGGGGACCGGCTTTCATAAAGCGAAAAGCGTGAATGGCTTATGGTTGCGATTCCCGTTTCACCCCCCGGGCTTGCCGGCGCATGCTAGCATGGAATACTATACATAGGTTCACTGTTTGGGGCGGGAAACGTCTTTTCATGCAGGGGGGGTAAACCATGTGGCCTGAGGTGCCGCCGGAACAGTGGTGCGAGGCGCTGGATGCCACGATCGAGGAACTGTTGGACGCGACCGATTGCCACCACCCGCCGGTCAATGCGCTGACCTTGGCGGCCAAGCTGGGATTGATCGTGGCAATCGACCAGCGCCAAGCAAGTCGAGCCCGGTATGTGCGGCTTGCCGCGCCGGCGGCCGCCCGCGAGTTGATCCTGTTGCGGCCGGACCCTCGGCCCGAGCGAAGGCAATGGGCGGTGGCGCACGAGATCGGCGAACATATCAGCCATCGCGTTTTTGCCCGGCTGGGCATCAACGCCGGCGAATCAGTGGGGGCCCGCGAGGCGGTGGCCAACACCCTGGCTTCGCGGCTGCTGCTTCCGCAAGCGTGGTTTGCCCATGCGGTCGACCAGGTCGATGGCTGCTTGTTCGCGCTCAAGGAGCGGTTTCCCACCGCCAGCCATGAATTGATCGCCCGGCGGATGCTCGAACTGCCCCGGCCCGTGGTGATCGCCATTTACGACCAGGGCAAGCTCCAGTGGCGGCGCAGCAATCTGCCGGGCCGATTGCCCCGCATGAGTTGCGAAGAGCAGGCCGTCTGGCAATGCTGCCATGCCAGCGGCGAAGTCCAGCACGCATCGAGCGACTGCTGGGATGTCACCGCCTGGCCGATCCACGAACCCGACTGGACGCGCGAAATTGTCCAGGCCCGCCCGCGCTGGGATGACACCGCTTGGGGGCTGTAGGTCCCGTAGTTCCGGCGGTTGCCAGACGCAATGCGGTTGGATCGGGTACGCATCGCCCCCACCGTGCAGGGCGAGCACGTCATCAATCGGCCGGTGGAACCGGCCCTGTCGGTATCGCAACGTGGGTGCCTGACGCGCACGGCGCGCAAAATCGTGGCATGCATGGCGGGCGAGGTTACAGGCGGATATCCACGCTGCGGCGGTGGCCGGTCAGGCCCTCTTGATCGGCCAACAGGCCAATGTCGGGCGCCATGCTTTGCAGGTCGTCGCGCGTGGCGCAGATCACGCTGTGCGACCGCAGAAAATCGTTCGAGGTCAGCCCACTGGCGAACCGAGCGGTACCTCCGGTCGGCAGCACATGGGAGGGGCCTGCCGCGTAATCGCCCAGGGCCACGGGGCTGTAATGGCCCAAGAATGCCGCCCCGGCATTGGGAATCGACGCCAGCAAGGCTTCCGGATCGGCCACGGCCAGGTGCAGGTGCTCGGGGGCGACCGCGTTGGCCACGGCCGCGGCTTCTTCCGCATCGCGCACCAGGATCAAAGCGCCGAACGCCTCCAGCGACTCCCGGGCAAGATCGCCCCGCTCCAGGGCGGCAAGCTGTTTTTCCAGTTCGGCGGTCACCTCGTCCAGCAGCGGCGCATGCCAGGTGACCAGCAGACTGGCGCCGGGCGAGTGTTCCGCCTGGGCGATTAGGTCGGCGGCCGTATGTTTGGCACGAGCCGTTTCGTCGGCGACGACCACCACTTCGCTGGGGCCGGCAATGGAGTCGATATCGACCTCGCCGAATACCTGTTGCTTGGCCAGCGCGACAAACAAGTTGCCGGGGCCGACGATCTTGTCCACCCGGGGCAGGCCTTCGACCCCGTAAGCCAAGGCGGCCACGGCCTGCGCGCCGCCCAGGCGATAAACCTCGGCGATGCCCAACTCGTGACAGGTCGCCAGCAGTTCGCGGTTATACGAACCGAATGGGGTAGGTGGTGCCACCACGGCCAGTTCTGGCACGCCTGCCGCCTGGGCCGGGACGGCCGTCATCAATACGGTGGAAGGATACGCCGCCGCCCCGCCCGGCACGCAGATTCCTACCCTGGCCAGAGGTACATAACGCTCGGCCAGGTAGCCGCCGCCGGGCAGCGGCACGCGTACATCGCGATGCAGGATGGCCGTTTGGAACCGCCGCACGTTCTCGGCGATTCGCCGCACCGCGGCCAGAAAGTCCGGCGATGCCTCGGCGTGGGCCTGCTGCAGTTCGTCCTGGCCGACGCGGATGGTGTCGGCCGTCAACGCGGCTTTGTCGATGCGGGCCGAATAATCGAGGACCGCTTTCAATCCCTGCTGGCGAACGTCGGCCAAGATGGTGGCGACCACTTCCTGCGGCGTGAGCGGTTTGCCAAAGACCTCGATTGTCCGCCGCCGCCCGGCCTCGCTCACCACGTTGCCCTGGGGGCTGAGCTGGGCCCTGATGCGCGCCAGGGCAGCCTGAAGGTCGTCGCGGGTGCTATCAATTCGAGCGAGGTTCATCATGGCGGGGGGATTGGAGCAACTGCTGGTGGAGCGGGCCGCACCGAGGACCCTAAACCGAAGACCAAAGCGGGGCCATCGTGTAGCCATTTCGGCTTGCCGGCGCTGGCTACGCCTTGAGGGCGGCCCTGGCCGCGGCCACCGCCTCGACGAACCGCCGGGCTTGGGATTCAATGCGCTGGAGGTCGCCTTCCATCAGGGCCTTGGTTTCGGCCAGAGCCCCGCCCACGCCCAGGGCGCAGGCCCCGGCCTTGATGAACTCGCCGCAGTTCTCGGCGTTGATGCCGCCGGTGGGCATCAGCCGGATTTGCGGCAGCGGGCCGCGCAGCGCCTTGAGGTATTGAGGGCCGACACAGTCGGAAGGGAATACTTTGACGATATCCGCCCCGGCCTGCCAGGCAGTGAGAATTTCTGTCGGTGTGAAGGCGCCGGGCATCACCGGCTTGCCGTAACGCCGGCAGGTTTCGATGACATCGAGCTGCACGGTCGGCGACACCAAGAATTGGGCCCCGGCCGAGAATGCCACCCGCGCCGTGGCGGCATCGAGCACCGTGCCGGCGCCCAGCAGAATCCGATCGCCAAGCCGGTCGGCCACCGTTTCCAGCACGCGCTCGGCGCGGGGGACGGTGAACGTCACCTCGATCACTTCCACGCCACCGGCCAGTAAGGCTTCCGCGGCATCGGCCAGGCGGTCTCCGCTGGGGGCGCGCAAAATGGCTACCAGGCCGGTTCGGAGGACTCGGGCGAGAGGATCTTCCGCAGGTGACATTAATTCCTCCAGATTGCCCTATGGCGGCTTTAGACGACCGAATAGAATCAGGGGGTTGATGGCAGTAATGGCGGTGCAGTCTGCCGTTTGGTGAAGCTGCGCACCCTGGGGTCGATGACGCGTGCCAACGGCTGCACGCTCAGCCGCCGGTCACGTGCCCGGGGTGAAGTTTCTGCGGTGACATTTCCGCGGTAACTCGGCGAGTGGTTTACTGGAGGGGGCCTCCCCCCTTCGCACCCCCACCTGCAACCGCTAACGCCGTTTTGCCCGACTGTCGACCGTAACCCCTCGCGAAGCGGCGAATTGGCGGCAACGACGCCATTTGCGGTGGTCCCACCCGGGGGAGCTACAGGTAAATCGTTGATGCGGCAGAAGTTGGATGGCCCAAGATGTTGTGGGGGGCCGTGCAGGCACCCCGCATGCCATCGCTGGTTGCCACCAGAGCTGTCCGTGCCACCTTGCCCGGCCTTCTCAAAAAAGTTGAGAATGCTACTGAGCCAAGCGGCCGCAGGTTCCGTAAGTAGATCAGCCTAGGAAGCGGTAGCCGCAGTGTCAATTGCCCGGCGTGCGAGTGTGTGCGTCGGACAGGGGGCCGTGGTTGGACGGAATCGGCCATGGGATGGAATCGGCCATGGGATGGAATCGGCCATGGGGGCCGAACCGGCCATCTCGGGCCAGCCTGCAAGGTCAACGCAACCGGAGGCCGAGGGTGGAGCCATTGGCGTATTGGAGATTCCCCCCACGACAGCCACTCAAAGAACCTTCACAAGGAACCCGCGAGAGGGACCCACGCAAGGCGGGAAGCGCTTTGCCGGCGTATCGGACAACGAGGCTGATCCTTGGGGGGCCGCGGCAGGATTCTGGACCACGGAGAGGAGGGAGGACCATCAAGTTGGGAGCCGTCTTTCTGGACGGAGTACCGAACCGGGTGCATAATGCGCAGACCAGGGGCACGTGCGCTGCTGCATGGTCGTCACCGCCAAATATCGCTGCGGCCAGTTGGAAACGCGGCGAATTTTGGCTGCGGCGCGGCCCCGCGGCAACCACTTCTGCGACGTCTGCACTCGAAACGACCGCGGCGAACCGCGCCCGCATCCATGTTCGACTTCCTGTCCACGCCGCTGGCTCAGATGATCTTATGGTCGACCGCATTGTGCGGAGCCATTGCCATTGGCTATTACGTAATCCAAAGATTCCGTCCCAGCCACAAAGACGACCTACCATCGGTAAGCGATCACATCTCGCATTTTCGGGAATTGCGAGCGCAAGGTAAGCTGACCGAAGAAGAATACCGAACAATAAAGACGAAGCTGGCGAGTCAGTTCCAGGAGGAATTAAACAGCCCCGGCGATACGAGTTAGCGAAACGGTTCCGCCTGCGGGGGGAACAAGCGGCCATCGCCGACGGTTGGGAGGGCTTTCTGGGGCGCTCGGATGGTTGGAAACCAGGCCGGCGAACTACATCAGCAGCTCGACGCAGTGGTCACGGATGCCCCTTGGCGGTAGGTGCCTTAAGTTCCCCCCGCCACTCGAGCCTCGACATTGCTTGGGAACCGTATGGTCGGCCGGGATTCGTCCCCGTGGGCGAACCCTGCAACCGGAAAGGAGTAGGCATGCCCTCCGGCAGGGACATGAATATCGGGAAACGCGGCACCGGCAGCGGCAACAAACGCAACGCGTTCTGTTCGTTCTGCCGTAAGAGCTATCGCGAGGTAGGGCCGCTCGTCGAGGGACCGGGCGACGTTTACATCTGTGGAGAGTGCATCGAGCTATGCCAGTCGATCCTCGACCAGGAAAAACGCCGCCGCGGCAGCGACAAGCAACTCTTTAAGAAAATTCCTTCGCCGCGCGAAATTGTTAAACAGCTCGACGAGTATGTGATCGGCCAGGAGCACGCCAAAAAGGTGCTCTCCGTCGCCGTCCACAGCCATTACAAACGGCTGATGCTCGAAAACGAGCCCTCCGACATCGAAATCGACAAGAGCAACATCCTGCTCATTGGCCCCACCGGCAGTGGCAAAACCCTGCTGGCTCGGACCCTCGCCCGAATCCTCAACGTGCCGTTCGCCATCGGCGATGCGACCACGCTGACCGAGGCGGGTTACGTGGGCGAAGACGTTGAGAACCTGCTGCTCAAGCTGCTCCACGCCGCCGATTTCGATCTCGAAGCCGCCCAACGCGGCGTGCTGTATATCGACGAAATCGACAAGATCGGCAAAACCAGCCACAACGTCTCGATCACCCGCGACGTTTCCGGCGAAGGCGTCCAGCAGGCGCTGCTCAAGATGCTCGAAGGCACCGTCGCCAATGTGCCGCCGCAGGGAGGCCGCAAGCATCCCGAG
>CAZEEG010000218.1:0-5839 GCA_964511065.1 uncultured Pirellulales bacterium
CCGGGCTTCATTTCCGGTGCAACAGTACGATCCCCAGAATACCGCCGCCTGGGACCAGGCCATGGAACGGTTTGTAAAGCTCTCGCCCGAACCGGCATGAGCGGTGGGAAACTTTAAGGGGTGAGCATGAAGTTTCCCCGCTACTGGTCCAAGGCCACGGCCACGGAAACGGATCACCACGGTAAGCCGTGGCCGGTTACCTGTTGGCGCTGGTCCGATACCAGCCCGGCCGACGCCCAGCGTCTGGCCCTGGAAGCGGCCCGGCACGCAGCCCGAAGGCTCGCCCGCCATCAAGAACCGGATTGCTACCTTTACGGGCAGCAGCCACTGCGCGAGGAGGTCATCCACGCGGAAGTCGATTCCCAAGGTCAGCAAACCATCGCCATCACCCGCAATGCCTATGGCGTGCTGGTGCTGAATGTCGCGCGTGTGATGTTCATCGACATCGACTTTCCGCCAGTCACGCACTTTGCGCAGCTTAAATACTTCTTCGCCCGGCTGTTTGGGAGCAAGCGTCCGCCGCCGCAGGAGCAGCAGGTCACCCGATCGCTCGCCCGGCAGGAAGCGTTTCTGGAGGATCATGCCGACTGGGGGCTGCGGTTGTATCGAACTCGGGCGGGGCTGCGGCTATTGGTGACGCACGACGTGTTCGACCCGCTGGCCGATTCCACGCAGCAGCAGATGGAATGGATCGGAGCCGATCCGCTCTACGTGCGGCTATGCCGGGACCAGGGCTGCTTTCGGGCAAGGCTCACACCCAAGCCTTGGCGCTGCGGCCATATTCGCAACAGCATCGTTTGGCCGCGGGAGAGTCCCGAGGAGCAGCGGCGTTTTGATGCCTGGCTGGCCAAGTACCAACAGAAGCAATCCGCCTACGCGACTTGCCGTTACCTGGGGGCCATCGGCACCCAGATGGTCCATCCCGAGGTGGAGCCGATCATCCCCTTGCATGACCAGCACTGCGGGGTCAACCTGCATTTGCCGCTGGCGTAAAGCGGCAAAGTGACGCGGCGCTTGTGCGGCACCAGAGATGACGTTTCGAGCTCGCCGCAAGCTGCGTGCTGCCCGGGCTGATTCTTGCCATCCGCGGTAACAGTATGTTGTCTGGGGGCGTGCTTTGCGCTAAAGTGACAAATGTGTCAGCAGGGCCTGCGCCGCCGATTTTGCGGCTCGGCGACAGTCTAAAAGAACCGGAAAATACACGAGGTTGGGCCGCTCGATCCAAGCTGCGGCGGTGTGGTGGAACTTCGCGGGTCTAACAGAACCAGAAAATGCAAAAGGTTGGGCCGCTGAGCAGGCTGGCTGAAGGAGTGACCGCGTCTTTCGCGCTCCATAGCAAGGTGGACTACGGCAGGCCGGCGTATTGGGGACCGCCCCCGGGGGGCCATCTCTACCGCCTGCCGCCACTTCCGATGTTGCGGAGGAATTGCTGCAATTAAGAAGATCCCCGAACCGATCCGCCGCCGTTTCTCGTAGTGCCTTCGACACCATCCGTGCCGCCGCCCGGCTCGGCGGACTTGCGGATCGTTCGGATTTTGCCCTGCCGCGAACGAGGCGGATTCATCGTGGTGACGGCACCGCCGGCACCCAGTTCAAAAGGTAAACATGCGGAACTTCTTGAAGCGGCTGATGGATCGTCGCGCGCGGAATGCCTCCCCACGCTCGACACACGCCGATGCCAACAGCGCCCATGCTGCGGGCACAGGTGCTGCCTCGGCAGGCACCACGGCGCGAGGCCAACGCGCACCGGCTGGCTTGCGGGCGAGCGACGAAGAGTTCACGCAGTTGGTGGCGGGGGTGCGGGATTACGCCGTGTTCCTCCTCGACCCGCAAGGGTATGTCCGCACCTGGAACGCAGGGGCCCAGCGTATCAAGGGCTACCGTGCCGAGGAAATCATCGGCCAGCATTTCTCCCGCTTCTATCCGCCCGATGCCGTGTCGTCCGGTTGGCCCGACCACGAACTGAGCGTGGCTGCAGCCAAGGGCCGGTTTGAGGACGAGGGCTGGCGGGTCCGCCGGGACGGTACCACGTTCTGGGCCAATGTCGTCATCACGGCCCTGCGCGACGAGGGCGAAAGTGTCCGCGGATTTCTCAAAATCACGCGCGATCTTACCGACCGCAAACAGGCCGAAGAAAAACTCCGCCTGAGCGAGGAACGGTTTCGCCTGATGGTGGAGGGCGTCAACGACTACGCCATCTTCATGCTCGATCTCGATGGCAATGTCGCCACGTGGAACGGCGGGGCCCAGCGGCTCAAGGGCTACCGTGCCGAGGAAATCATCGGCCAGCACTTCTCCCGCTTCTATCCCCAGGATGCCATCCAGCGCGGCTGGCCCGACGAAGAATTGCGGACAGCAACCGCAGAAGGCCGACTCGAGGACGAAGGCTGGCGGGTCCGCAAAGATGGTTCCACATTCTGGGCCAGCGTGGTCATAACGGCGCTGCGCGACGAAAACGGCACGCTCCGCGGATTCGTCAAGATCACCCGGGATCTGACCGAACGGCGGCAGGCCGAGGAAAACGCCCGAAAACTGCTCGAAGAAGCGGCTGCCCGCAAGGCAGCGGAAGACGCGGCCGAAGAAATCGAGCGGCAGCGGGAGCAACTTCGGGTGACGCTCACCAGTATCGGCGATGCCGTGATCGTTACCGATACCAATGGCAACATCACGTTCCTGAACCCCGTGGCGGCCAGCCTGACCGGCTGGAAGCCCGAGGAGGCCGCAGGGCAACCGCTGGAGCGGGTCTTTCGCATCGTCAACGAGCGCACCGGGCAACCCGTCGAGAATCCGGTAACCCTGGTGTTCCGTCAGAAGTCGGTGGTGGCCCTGGCCAATCACACGGCGTTGATTGCCAAGGACGGGCGGGCGATCCCCATCGAAGACACCGCCGCGCCCATCCTGCGGAGCGACGACGGCGAGATCACCGGCGTGGTGCTGGTCTTTCGCGACGTCACGCAAGCCCGGCGGGCCATTGAAGCGCGGCTGCGGTTGGCCGCCATTGTCGAATCGTCCGACGACGCCATCGTGGGCGAAGACCTGAACGGCTGCGTCAACAGTTGGAACCGCGGCGCCGAGCGGCTCTACGGCTACACGGCCAGCGAGATGATGGGCCAGCCGCTGAATGTGCTGCTCCCGCCTGAAAGGGCCGCCGATTTCTATACCATCAAGGAGCGGGTGGCGCAGGGCGAGAACATCGAACACTACGAGACGCAGCGCATTTGCAAGGACGGCCGCCGGGTCGACGTTTCGCTCACCATCTCCCCGATCAGGGACTCCGAGAACACGATCATCGGGGCATCGCGGATCGCCCGCGACATCACCCAGCGGAAGCAAAACGAGCAGACTCTCCGCAACCAGAACGAGCGGTTACGGTTGCTGTGGCAGGCCGCCGTGGTGCTGCTGCAAGCAGATGATCCCGATACCCTGCTGCGGAACGTGTTCGCAAAGATCGGCCCCCACCTGGGGCTCGATGTCTACTTCAACTACATGGTGGACGAGTCGGGCGAGACATTGCACCTGGTGTCGTCGGCGGGCATCGCAGACGACATCCGCGACCAGATCAGCCACATTCCGGCCTCGCAAACGATCTGCGGCACGGCGATCCGGGAGCAGGAGTCGGTGGTGGTGGCGGCCATCTCTGAATCGGACGCCCCCAATACCCAGTTGGCCCGGTTGCTGGGGCTGCGGTGCTACGTGTGCAATCCGCTGGTGGTGGGTGGCACCTTGCGAGGCACGCTGGCATTTGCGAGCCGCACCAAGGACGAGTTGACTCCCGACGAACTGGAGTTTGTGCAGACCCTCACCCGTTACATCACCGTGGCTTACGAGCGGTTGCGGCTGATCCAGCAGTTGCAGGAATCAGACCGCCGCAAGGACGAGTTCCTGGCCACCTTGGCCCACGAACTGCGAAACCCGTTGGCTCCCCTGCGCAGCGGCCTGCAAGTGATGCGGCTGGCGCGCGACAACGCCGAGGTGGTGGAACAAACGCACTCCATCATGGAGCGCCAGTTGGAGGGAATGATCCGGCTGGTCGACGACTTGCTCGACGTAAGCCGCATCAGCCGCGGCAAGGTCGAACTGCGCACCCAGCGGCTGCCACTGGACCAGGTGGTGCAAAGCGCCTTGGAAACCTGCGAGCCCATGATCCGGAAGTACGGCCATAAGCTGAGCGTACGCCAGACGGATGAGCCGCTCTGGGTCCAAGCCGATAAAACCCGGCTGGCGCAGGCACTCAGCAACCTGCTGCGGAACGCCGTCCAATACACCAACGAAGGCGGGCAAATCTGGCTCGCCGTCGAAAGGCGGGGCGATCAGGCCACCATCAGCGTGAAAGATACCGGCATCGGCATCCCGCCCGAGATGCTCGGTAAAATCTTCAACATGTTCACGCAGGTCGATCGCTCGATGGAGCAGGCAAGTGGTGGGCTGGGCATCGGCCTGACCCTGGTCAAGCAGTTGGTGGAACTGCACGGCGGAACGGTCGAGGCATTCAGCCACGGCTACGGCAAGGGCAGCGAGTTCATCATCCATCTGCCGATCGTCCAGCCAGAGGCCAGCGAGGAACGAGCCCTGGAAAATAACCAGCAACAGCGGCCGGGCAAGCGGTACCAGATTCTGGTGGCCGACGACAACGCCGACGCGGTAGGCACGCTGGCCATGATGCTGGAACTGATGGGCCACGAAGTCCGCACGGCCGGCGATGGCCAGGCCGCCGTTGAACTGGCCGAGGCGTTCGCCCCCGATTTGATCCTCATGGATATCGGAATGCCGAACCTCAACGGCTACGAGGCGGCCCGCCGGATCCGCAGCCAGCCCCGGGACAAACGCGCGATCCTGGTGGCCCTGACCGGCTGGGGGCAAGAAGAAGACCGGCGGCGATCGAAGGAAGCCGGCTTTGACTTCCACATTATCAAGCCCGTGGAACCGGCCACCCTGGAAAAACTGCTGGCCGAGTTGGAATCGCCCTAGATCAGCGAATACGGCAGCGGTACGGAGACCGGAAGCTCGCACTGCCCATATTCGCCCGAAGCGCCAGCGAGGAAATAACTGCTAATCCCTCGCTGACGCTTCAGGCTGGGATTTCGCTTCAGGCTGGGATTTCGTATCGGGCTGGGCTTGATGGTTTTCGGCCGCACTTCGCTCGGCCGCAGGCCTTGATTCAGGAATTCCACGAATGGTTCCACATGGCGGCTTTGTTCAACGCATCTGGTGTTGCTTGGGCTCAAGCACGATGGATTCCACCATGCGTGTACCGCCTGCACTCTCCTGGGTGCGGAGAAGGCGGTACACCGTGACGCTGTCTTTGCGATGCTCGGCCAGGTAAACGTTGCCGCTGACCTTGAGGTCCGGTACTTTCTCCCCGGGGGCGCGAAATCCCGAAAGTTGGAAGAGACTGCTGTTTGCCGGGGTATGTTCGTCCGGTGGAACCGGCGTCAAACGCACCTCGTAGTAAATCCCGGCAATACCGGTTCGGCCTCACTCGGGGAGTTCTCCGAGTTGAGACCGGTCGTAGAAGAACCCTTGGTGATCGGGCTGAATATTGGGATCGTCCCAAATGGATCCGGTGCCGTCGGCATTGAGCTCGACGATCAGTTGGACCGCGCTGAAGTTCCGATCCAACAGCCCTCGCTCAGCCAGGTAGCCGCTCTTGAGGGCCAGTTGGTTTGCTTTCCCGGTGTGCCCAGCCTCGGCAACCGGGAGCCTCGCGGCGAGGGCCGCCACCGCGGTCAGCGTGATCCACAGAGCAAAAGCAAAGGTTGATCGAAGGCGCATGGTTGGCCTCCTGCGTTGGAGTTGGCGCAGACCGCGTGCTTGACATCCGGCAGCGCGCGGCATGGCA
>CAZEEG010000219.1:0-5777 GCA_964511065.1 uncultured Pirellulales bacterium
ACCGAGCTGATGCGGGTCACCGAGGAGTCGATGTGGCGCGGTTTTGCGGCCGCCGGTTGCAGGCATCTGCCATCAGGAGTGCAACAAGCGACACGTATCACTTAGCCGGCTTGTTCAACCGCTGACGCGGTGGCACCGTCTGCCATGCGTTTGCCGATCATCCAGTTGCCGATCCACACGGCAAGAAACAGCACGCCTGCGCCAATGTTCATCGCCGGTCCGTAATTGACGTCACCCACCATCACATCCGGGGCCAGCAGCAGCATGGAAGCAATGAACAGCAGCAGACGCGACAATGGCGAGAGCTTGGCCGCCAGGTAACCCGCCACGCAAGCCGACAGGGCAATCACCCCCAACACGGCGGTGCCGCAGGCGATGGACAACTCTATGAGGTTGCTTGTACTGGTCAGATCGAGCGCCTTGTTAGCCGTCCCGCGCACGTTGGCCGCGTCGAGCTTTTCCAGCAGCAGCAGGCTGGGCCGATACACAAACATGAACGGCAACAAGAAGCCCACCAGCGAGAACCGGAACGAGGCCATCGCTGTCGGCATGATCTTGGCATCGGCAATCGAGGCACTGGCATACGCGGCCAGGGCAACCGGCGGCGTAACCATCGACATCATGCCGAAGTAGAAGATGAACAGGTGTGCTCCCAGCGGTTGTACGCCCAGTTGTTCCAGCACCGAGCCCATCAGCGTGACCATCAGCAGATAGCACACCACCGACGGCACGCCCATCCCCAGCACCAGCGAACAGCACATGATGCCGAACAGGGCCAGCAGGAGGTTCGACTCGATCACCTGGCTGATGGCCGCGCTGAAGTCGCTGGCAACGCCCGTCTGCTGCACCACGCCAATGATGATGCCTACGCACGCGCTGGCGGCCACCAGCGAGATGCCGTTGCGGGCCGACTTGGTGAGCGCTGTCAGAACAGGCTTGCGCAGTACCGGATGCGCCAGGCTGAACAGGATCATCGCCAACATGCCGATGACCGAAGATTCGATGATCTTCTGTGTCCAGGTCCGGATGCCCGGAACCGCCGGCGGCCCTAACATCACGCGGTGGACGATGGTAATCGCCAAGAAGATGCCGATTGCGGCCCAACGCGGCGTTGCCGGTAAGGGGCTGGAAGGATTCGCAAAGTTCAGCAGGAGGATCGCAACCAGCGAGCCGGTTACCGCGGTGAACGGCGAAAAGCCCATGATTAACAGGGCTACCAACACGCCCAGCGAGCTGAAGAACACCACGCCCTGGTAGGCGTCCACCGTGGCCGGCTGATCCTCGGGGCCCCGCACGGCACTGCCCACGCGGCGCGAGTAAAAGTGGACCAGCATCCAGATCGAGAAGTAATACAAGATGGCCGGAATCAGGGCGGCCCGGGCCACGTCCAAGAACGTGATCTGGGGCTGCACCAGTTCGATCATCATATAGGCCCCGGCACCCATCACCGGCGGCACCAGCGCCCCGCCCGACGCCGCCGCTGCCGTAATGCCGCCGGCAACCGTAGGCGAAAAGCCGGCGTTACGCATCATGGGGATAGTGAACGAGCCGGTGGTAACGGCATTGGCCACAGCACTGCCGGAGAGCGAGCCCATCAGGCCGCTGCCCAGCACGGCCACCTTGGCGGGGCCGCCGGGGCTGCGTCCAAACACGCGTTCGGCAAACGCGATGATGAACCGCGTAGCGCCGCTCATTTCCAGAAAGCTGCCGAAGATCACAAACAAGAACACGTACTTGAACATCACGCCGGCGGCCACGCCGAAGATGCCCAAGGCTTGCGACCAGGTGACGCTTACCAGGTACTCCAGGTCTTGCCCGGCGTGCGGCAGCATCCACGGCGGCATGGAAGGCCAGCCGTGATGATAGGAGAGGTAGTTGTACCACGAGTGCAGCATGAACAGCACCGACAGGATCGGTACCGTCCAGCCGATCGACCGCCGCGTTGCTTCCAGCACCAGCAGCAGGCCGAGGATGCCGATGTAAAAGTCGGTCTGCGTTTCAATGCCGGCCCGGTCGCCCAGCGACAGCCCATGCCCCCACAGGCCGCGGAACATCGGTTCCGACTGCACGAACACGTATCCGCACGTCAGCACCACGCCGGCGGTGAGCACCAGGTCCAAAACGCGGAGTGCCTTGTTTTCTTTCCACCTGGCCGAGACTGGCTGGGTCAAGAAGCACAGCATCAGGCCCAGCATGACGAAGATGGCCAGTTCGCCCTGGTTGGACAACCGCGGGAAGTTGACCTCGGCCAGCGTGTACAGGCAGAGCAGAACGCCCAGCACGGGGATCAGCGCGTTGCGAATCCGGTCGACCATGGGACAGGTTCCTGTTATCCAACGCCACCGCGGGAACGACGGCAGAACGGCATGCTTGGTTGAGGGTGGAGACTAAGGCGGGCACGACGGCAATCGCCAGGCGGTCATGCGGCAGCGCGATGTTAGCCGGACGCGCTCACTCGGCGGCACCTTCCTGGGCAGTGGCCAGCTTGGACGCTGGCTGGGTTGGGGCGGCGGCAGCTTTGGTGTCGGGCGAATCGCCCGCCGAGGGCGGCTCCCAGATGCCGGGCTTCACCCCGGGCCAGTTGCGATAGAACTCGATCGCCCCTTCGTGGAACGGAATGCCGACATACCGCGGAGCCACATTGGGGTTGAAGCCCCGACCCACCGGGTGATTCTTGATCACTTCTTCCGAGTTATTGCACAGGGTTTCGATCACCGTGCGGATCAATTCCTTGGGCGTGCTCTTGTCGGCCACGATCTGCACGTTGCCAACGATCAGGGCGTCAAAGTCTTCGGTCATTCCGCGGTACATTTCTTTGCCGTCGCGGGTTTTGGCCGAAATGACGTGCAACTGGTAGAAGGGGTACCGCTCGACCAGTCGCTGCCGGGCAGCCTGATCATAGGGAATGAACTTCACATCGAACGAGCCCATCGCCTGCGTGATGGAGGGGTGCGGCTGGCCGGCCACGCCGCCCATGAAAACGGCATCGGCGGCGCCGTCGCCCAACCGGTCCACGGCGACACTTTGCGGATCGTTGAGCGCGGTGACGCTGTCCCAGGGCACGCCATGTTCTTCGAGGATTGGCCGCACGAACATTTCAAAGCCAGCGCCGGCGGGGCCAATGCAGATTCGCTTGCCTTTCAGATCGGAAATCTGCTCGATGCCCGTATCGGGCCGCGTGATAAACACGCCGGCCAGCGGAGTGAGGGTGGCAATCGCCCGCACGTCGTAGGCCTTTTCCCAGCCCTGCTCGCCGCGGTAGGCAAAGTAGCTGATCGCCGAGTTGGAAAGGCCCAACTCAAACTCGCCGCGGCTGAGGCGGCGGATGTTCTCCTGGGTGCCCTTGGTGCCTTTGGTCTGCACCTTCCAGTTGGCCCAGTCGCCTTCGGTGGGCGGGTGGGCATTGAGCACGTCGGCCATGGCGCCGCCCATCACCGGGAACGTGCCGCCCACCGGCGCGGTGCCGAAGCTGATGAAGTGGTACGAATGGTCGCCGCAGCCAGCGGTCCAAGCTAACGACAGCGATGCCACCAATGCCACAGCGAAACGTAAACGCGCGGACTTCATCGGGGCCATTCCTGAGTGCGCATAAGGGGGGAGGGCAATCGGGCGGGAAGCAGGCAAGACTCCGGCCGGATGGCAAACGAGCGTGGCGAAAACGCCTCGCAGAAATCGACCGGGTTAGCCTAACACGCCGCAGATTCAACTTCCAGTGCGACCAGGATTTGGGGGCCGCGGCGCTAAAAAGATACCGGCCGGGTTAAACGGCGCAATGTAGCCTGGGCGCGCCAGAATTCTTGCCGACCAGGGAGAATCAAATTTACTGATTGCCGTCCGCGGACTGCATATCGTTCAGCTCCGCGATGGCTTCTTCCCAGCGGTCGACCTTACGGAACGTCAGCTCCAAGCATTCCAGCAGCGGAGTGATGTCGCCCAGCGGTTTGAAGAAGCAGCCCTCGGCACCCCACCGCAGCGACTGCAGAAGGACGTCGACGCCGACTTGGGCCGTCAGCATGATCACCTGGATGCTGCCGTCGCGGCGCTTGATCTGGCGCAGCAGTTCCAGGCCGTCGACGCCCGGCATGTTGATGTCCAGCAGCACCACGCGGTGTTGGTTCTTGGCCAATTCTTCCAAGGCAACCAACGGGTCGTGCAGCGCATCGATCCGGTAGCCGTGTTGGCCCAAGCGGTGGGCCACCAGTCGCGTGAACGGTTCGTCGTCGTCGATATGCAGCAGGTTACGGCTGCGGTCCTGCATCGCTCCGCACCAATTCTCAAGCGGGTTAAAATCTGCCGCGCACGGCATCGGCCAGGATTGCCCGGCGGCCGCTGCCCCACCAAGTAGCCCCTGCCTGCCCCGCTGGTGTGCCATAAAAGGTAGCTTGCGAATGCCGCCAGGGAGCCAAACTGCAATCTATGGTTGGAGTAATCGTGGGCGGACCGCAACGGCACCGTACCGCAGGATGATTCAGGGCACGTACCGGAGAACCGCAATGGCGGTCAAGCAGGCAATCTATTCGTCGCTGGGAGATGATCCCGACTTCTGTGAACTGGTCGAGATGTACGTGGCTGAAATGCCGGAACGGATCGAACGATTCAAACAGTTATTCGACCAGGGCGAGTATTACGAGCTGAACCGATTGGCACATCAGCTGAAGGGTTCGGCGGGCGGTTACGGTTTTGACGAGATTACGCCCGTGGCGGCGCGCGTGGAACACGCGGCGACTGACGAACCGGATCTGGCCGAGCTAGAAGCAGCCTTGAACGAACTACTGGACCTGTGCGGCCGCGTCCGCAGCAATGTGGCCGCCCAGTAGGAACCAGCGGCGAGGCCAGGCACCCTGGCTACGTTTCAATCGAGCGCTATAAACAGCTGCGCGCCGCTGCTATTGCGCGTAGCAGGCAGCGCGAGTGTGCGCTGCTTCTGATCTTTCCATCGCCGCCCGTGTTACCAGCCGTAGTAGTACGGGTTGGGTACCACGTACTGCGGGAAGTAGAACGTCTGGTAGGGGATCGTGCCCGGCGCATAGTAGATGTACGGATACGGGGCCGGCACCGGCGAGGTGTAGTAATAGTACGGCCGGTAGTAGCCACCGTAGTACGATCCGTACGGCGTAATCACGCGCACGCCAGGGCCAGCTTCCGCCGGCGCAGCAGTGGCATTCCCGATCCAGGCAGCGGTCACTAAACCCAAGGCCAACGCAATCCGCTTCTTCCACATTGCAATCGTTCCCCAGGGAGCCTGCACGTGCCAGGCAGAATGTTTCGTTGGGAGAGGCAACTCTAACTCGCGACCAGTGCTCTCCAAGCGCCGCAGGCCTTCGGCTTTTTGGGGCCGCGGCGAACAATGGTACGCCGCAAAATGAACGGCGGCCAGTGCCGGCCCCCCGACCGCATTGGGGGCTGGATAACCTACTCGCGCACGGGGCGAATCAGCCGCTTCGCGAGCCAGCCCGATGGCAGATCATCCACCACGCATTGCGTGGGTCGGCCGAGTGATGCCAGGAGTGCTTCGGCGGCCAGGTAGCCGCTGCGCACAGCGCCTTCCATCGTGGCCGGCCAGGTGGTCTGAGTCCAATCGCCTGCCAGGAACAGGTTAGCGACTTCGGTCTGTTGCGAAGGCCGCAAGTCATCGATGCCCGGTCGCACCGAAAAGACCGCGTGCGGATCACTCACTACCTTGGCACGGAGCAGGGTTGCCTCGCTGGCCTGCGGAAACGCGGCTTTCAAATCGGCGACTACCTCGGCCACCACCTCATCGCGCGGCCGACCTTGCA
>CAZEEG010000220.1:0-5773 GCA_964511065.1 uncultured Pirellulales bacterium
GGTCGCTTCCAGCGAGGGCTGGCCGGCCACCGCGTTGTCGAGGATGCTCTGGGCAAACCGCTCGGGATCGGGATACAGGCCAAACACCGGGCTGAGCTGCGCCTTGCAGGCGGACATCAGGCGGAAGCGGTCTTCCTTGGGGCCCGACATCGTTTCTTCGTGCGGGAAGATGTTGCCTTCGCCGAACCGCTCCAGCCGCACGCGGGCCATGAAGCCCCGCCGGGTGAATTGCTGGCCGTTGAACGTGAACTGCTGGTGGTACACGTAGATGGCCGGCTCACCTTCGGTGAACAGCACGCCCTGCCGTTGCCAATCCTTGAAGAACTTGGAAGCGCGGCTGTACACGTTGGCCTGGTCGTCGTCGCCGGGCTCGGCGCGGTTCAGAATCAGGCGAACCACGTTGGCCGGGTGACGTTCGTACAGGCGGTTCTGTTCCTCAGGCCCGATCACGTCGTACGGCGGCGCGACCACGTCGCGCAGGCTGCCTACGTGGCCCAAGTCGTAACGAATCCCGCGAAAAGCCTGAATGTCGGGCATCAGTGCGCCGCCTATGGTCTGGAAGGAAGGTATCGCCTGTTTCCAGCGGATTGAAGCAGATACGGTCGGCCTTTGACAAGGGGGGGCCGGGGGCAACGCTGCTAATCGGCCCGTAGGTGCTGCTGCCCGCACCGTGTTTCCGGCTCCAGTCGCCCGCAGAACCGAACCGTGCAACAAGGTTTGCCGCGCTTACGTTCTACGTGGCGAACCACTGCCTGGGTGAGCTGCCGGCTGAGCCGCCAA
Organism: uncultured Pirellulales bacterium; assembly: GCA_964511065.1. Taxonomy (GTDB): domain Bacteria; phylum Planctomycetota; class Planctomycetia; order Pirellulales; family S012-138; genus CALBRZ01. The sequence continues at coordinate 781 of CAZEEG010000220.1, forward strand.
GAATGTGCGCGCGACACTTAGACAACTTGGAGCATGGGGCTTGCCAGGCCTTTGCGCGTCAGACGGCCGCGGGCCGAACCGTTGCCGGGAGAGGCTGAGGAATTTTCCCAGAGTGGCGCCGTCCTATGGCCGCTCGCGTCGCCCTGCCGATTGCGGCACGTGGGGCACGTCCAACAGCAGCTCGCACAACCGGCCAGGCAGCGGGCGGATGTTGCAGCACGGGAAGCGGTGCTCGCGGTACTCGCTCCACAAGCCGTTCAGCCATTCGTCGTCCACTGCCGTCAGCAGGGCGCCCCCAATCAGGCCGAAATCGTCGGACACGGTGCCGGCCAGATCGGCGTGCTCGGTGAAATCGTAAACGCGGATGAACGCTACCTCCCGCAACGTGGCCAATTGCTGCCTAGCACACACCGGGAGCGTGTGCCGCCGGGTCGCCTTGTCGATCTTGGTTTGCAGCCGTCGCCAGGGTTTGGCGAAGTCGGGGCACTCGCGCTGCTTGAGCACGTCGTCGACCACGATGCGAAACAGGCTCGCGGGGAGCAAGCTTCCGCTTTCGATTCGGTCGATGATGGACTCTAGCTCGTTCATACGCATCAGCCATTGAACAGGCCCCAATCGAATTTTACGCCGGGCACCTAGCGCCAGGCATCTGCAGGTAGCGCTCAAAGTTGTTGATGACCCTGCCGGGGCGGCATCTCGCGCGGCCTGCAACGGGAAGTTTTACTTGGCCTGCCCGCGGTGCTAGGCTGGACCGCGCGTGAGACGTGCCGCTACCGCCTAACGGATGTTCACATCCTGGTCAGGCGAAGGTGAGCAAGCGCCGCGCGTTACCACTTCTTCAACTTGAGCGAACGAGGAACGGGCACCATGTCGCATTGGATGTCGTTCGTTTGCCGTCCCTGGTGTGCGGCCGCTGCCGGCGGCCTGCTGATCCTGCTGGCCGCCACGGTTAGCCGTGCCGATGAAACCCTGGCCGACGAGGGCTTTAAGCCCATCTTCAACGGCCGCGACTTGGCCGGCTGGGAAGGCAAGGAAGGCTTCTGGTCGGTGCGGGATGGCGCCATCACCGGCCAGACCACGCCCGAGAACCCAACCAAAGGCAATACGTTCCTCATTTGGCAGGGCGGCGAGCTAGACGACTTCATCCTGCGAGCCCGCTTCCGTATCGAAGGCGGCAACTCCGGCATCCAGTTCCGCAGCCAGCGTCTGGACGATTACGTGGTCGCCGGGTACCAGGCCGACATCGATGCCGGTGGAAAATGGCTCGGCACCTGTTACGGCGAGCGGTTCGGCGGCGTGTTGGCTCAGCGCGGCACTTCCGTCCAGATGCGCGACGGCAAACCCGAAGCGACGCCCTTGGCCGGCGACCTTGCCAAGTTCCTGGGCAGCCTCGATCCCAGCCAGTGGAACGAGTACGAAATCGAAGCCCGGGGCAATCGCATCGTTCAGCGAATCAACGGCAACGTGGTGTGCGAACTGGTCGACCACCGGTCCAACGCCCGACGTGGAGGCATCCTGGCGCTGCAACTACACGCCGGCCCGCCGATGACCGTGCAATTCAAAGACATTCGCCTGAAGCGACTGCCACTTGAGAACCAGAAGAAGATCGTGCTGGTCGCCGGCACCAAGAGCCACGGTTACGGCGCGCACGAGTTCAACGCCGGTTGCCTGCTGATGAAGAAGTGGCTCGATGCGGCCATGCCTGACGATATTCTAACGACCGTCTATCTCAACGGTTGGCCTAAGGACCCCACGGCGTTTGATAACGCCAACGCGGTCGTGCTGTATATGAACGGCGGCGGTGGGCACCCCATCAATAACCGCCTCGAAGAATTCGACCAGTTGATGAAACGCGGCGTGGGCCTGGCCTGTTTGCATTACGCCGTGGAAGTACCTGCCGGCAAACCGGGGCATTACTTCCAACAATGGATCGGCGGCTACTTTGAAACCTTCTGGTCGGTCAATCCGCACTGGACGCTGGAAAAGACCGTGCTGGCCAAGGATCACCCCATTACGCGCGGCGTGAAGCCATTTACGGTCCGCGACGAGTGGTACTACCACATGCGGTTTCGCGAGCAAGAGTCGGGCGTGACGCCGATCCTATCTGCCACGCCGCCCGACAGCACCCGCCGCGAAGCGCGCTCGGAGCGCGGCGGCAACCCGGACGTGGCCAAACGCCGTGGCATGTCGGAAGTGCTGGCCTGGGCCACGCAGCGCGACGACGGCGGACGCGGGTTCGGCTTCACCGGCGGCCATGACCACTGGAACTGGGGCCACGACGACTTCCGCAAACTGGTTCTCAACGCCGTGGTGTGGGTGGCCGGGGCCGAAGTGCCCGAGGGCGGCGTACAATCGCCCACGCCGTCGCTGGCCGATCTGGAAGCCAACCAGGACTACCCGGTACCTGCCAACTTCGATCGGGCCGCTTTAGAACGCCGGTTACAGGCCATGCGAACCGGCGGCGGTATGTAAGGCGAGGCTACACGCTCCCCCTGAAGGCGGCGTTGCCAGGCTGCATCGGCCCCGCAAAATCGGTACATCCTGCCGTTGGCGGCGGCTGATGGGCCGTACTTTGTCAGAGAATCCCGCGCCGTCGCCGGTTGTGTGTTATTCTTCCGCGACGCCAAATTTCATTGCGCGAGATAGGGAGATTTTTTCGGATGCGCGTGTTTAGTGCGATTGTGTTGATGTTGCTGACGGCGGCGCCTGCTGCCGCCGAGCCTGGCTGGTCTGGATCGGTGATTGCCTTCGGCCAGGAGCGTGAACGACTACTTGCGACGCCGATCGAGCAGCGGCCGTATCGGCCATTGCACTTCTACGGCAATGCGGTCCGCCGCAGTCACTACCGGGGCACCATCCTGCCGGCCCCGCGTGACTTCATTGATGGCGGTACCTCGCTCATTCCGGGGCGATAGGTCCCCGGCACGTGCGGTCCTGGCCGGCGATTATTGGCCAGGGCTGCCGTTCGCTCCGCCGTCCACGTTCACGTGCAGGTTGCCCTTGCGGAACGCGCTGGCCATGGCCTTGGGCACTTCGGCCTCGGCCAGCACCACGCGGGCCCGGTTCTCTTGAACCAGGGCCTTCATTTCCTGCTCGTGGGCCGCGGCCAGCGCGCGGCGTTCTTCGGCCTTGGCACGGGCGACACGCATGTCGGCCTCAGCCTGGTCGGCTTGCAAGCGAGCGCCGATGTTCTCGCCGACGTCGATATCGGCAATGTCGATCGACACGATCTCGAACGCGGTTTGCGCGTCGAGACCGCGGGCCAGCACCGCCTTGGAGATCACCTCCGGCGCTTCCATCACTTCGAAATGGGAGTCCGCCGAACCGATCGCGGTGATGATGCCTTCGCCCACCCGGGCAATCACCGTGTCTTCGGTGGCACCGCCGATCAACTGCTGAATGTTGGTCCGCACCGTCACGCGGGCCCGAATCCGCAGTTCCACACCGTTGCGGGCAATGGCGCTCAAGGTGGTCTTGCCCGATCGCTTAGGATCGGGGCAATCAATCACCTTGGGATGCACGGAGGTCTGCACGGCGTCGACCACGTCGCGGCCGGCCAGGTCGATGGCGGCGGCCCGATCAAAGTCCAGGTCGATGTCTGCCCGGTGCGCGGCGATGATCGCCTTGACCACGCCCAGCACGTTGCCGCCGGCCAGGTAATGGGCTTCCAACCGGCGGGTGCTAATCCCGGGGATGCCGGCCTGCATGGCCATCACCTTGGCATCGACGATCAGGTTGGCGTTCACCTGCCGCAGGCTCATGCCGATCAGACTCCAAGGGCTGACCTTGGCGTTGGACATGTACGCCCGGAACCAGAGTTTGCCGTACTTGTGCAGCAGGGCCAGCAGCACCAGGAGGATAATCACGCCCACGGCGATGCCGACAACCATCCAGGCCCAATTGCCTTGGTCCCGGGCAGCTTGAGCCAAGAGCAGCGGCCAGTGCATGTTCATGCGATGCAATCCTTTACGGCAAATGATTCGACAGGACGCAGGCCGGATGCGCGCCTACGGAGGTGGGCTTAGCGCCCACGGGCGGCAGCCCACCGTCCCCTGGATGATAGCAGGCCGCAAGGCGAAGGGAAACGGTCGGTGTCACAGCGAATGGAATGGCCGAATTGGCGTGAGCCAATCGGCAATCACGCCGTGGAGCGATTGAACTTACCAGGCCAAGTCGGCGGCGCCGATGATCAAGAGGCCCAGGCTGATCACCGCGTTCACGTGAAAGAAGGCCAGGTTCACGCGGGTTAGATCGTCGGGCTTTACCAGCAGGTGCTCGTAGATCAAAAGGCCGGCCACCATGCCAACGCCCACGTAGTAGATGAGCCCCAGGGCCGGATAGAAGCTGGGGATGGCAAACAACAGTGCCACCGTCACCGCGTGACTCGCCGCCGCCAAACGCAGCGAACGGCGAACGCCCAGCTTGGCCGGGATGCTGTGCAAACCGTGCCGCCGATCGACCTCCACATCCTGGCAGGCGTAGATGATGTCGAACCCGCCCACCCAGAACAGCACGGCCCCGCCCAGCAGCACCGCGGGCCAGATATTGTCGAACTGTTCGATGGCGATCCAGGCGCAGATAGGCGTGAGCATCAAGGCCGCGCCCAGCCAGTAATGGGCCAGCGACGTGAACCGCTTGGCGTAGCTGTAGCCGCAGATGAACAGCAGCACCGGCACCGACAGGTAGAGCGGCCAAGGGTTCTGCGGCAGAAACAGCAGCGTCCCGGCGATAAAGCCCAGCGAGCAGAAGATGGCAAACCCGGCCACGCTGCCGACCGAAAGCTGGCCCGAGGGAATATGCCGCCCGGCGGTGCGCGGGTTTAGGGCATCGAGCCGCCGATCGGCAATGCGGTTGAACGCCATTGCGGCGCTGCGGCCAAACACCATGCACACCAGGATGCCCGCCAACTCCTGCCAGCGAAACGTCTCGCCGCCGCTAGTTGACCGCTGGTACCAGGCCATCAAACCGGCCAGCAGCGCAAAGGGCAACGCAA
>CAZEEG010000221.1:0-5741 GCA_964511065.1 uncultured Pirellulales bacterium
ACCACCACGGTATCGACGCGCACCGCGCGGTTGCCTTCGAACTCGATCGTCACCTGGCTCTTGCTGTCGGGCCGCAGCCAGGGAACTTCGTTCTCAAACCGGGCCTGCGTCAGCCGGGCCAAAATGCGGTGGGCCAACGCGATTGGCAGCGGCATCATCTCCGGCGTGTCGTTGCAGGCATAGCCAAACATCAGGCCCTGGTCGCCGGCGCCAATATCCTTGGAGCGGGCTTCGTCGTTATTAACCCCCTGGGCAATATCCGGGCTTTGCCGGTCAATGGAGATCATCACGGCGCAGCTATCGGCCGAGATGCCCAAGTCTTCGCTGGTGTAACCCACGTCGCGGATCACGTCGCGGACGATGTCGGAATAATTGAGCACGGCGGTGGTGGTGATCTCGCCGGCGATCAGCGCCAAGCCGGTGGTGACCAACGTTTCGCACGCCACGCGGCTATGAGGATCCTGCGCAAGGAGGGCATCGAGAACGCCGTCGGAAATCTGGTCGGCCAGTTTGTCGGGGTGCCCCATGCTGACCGATTCGCTCGTGAAGAGGTACTTGCCTTGCGCCATGTAAATTGTCCTTCCGCCCGTGTTTCACGAGGCTCGTCGTTGTTGGATAAAGACGCCGTTGGGGTTCCAAATTAGCGTAGAAGTGCGGCCATTATAAGGGGTGGCGGCACCCAGCGGCAACACGAGGGCTTGCCCCCCTGGGCAGGGCACTGTGGCAGCGAGGCCGATTCACGCTCGCCGCTGCGGGATGAAAAAACGACGAGGCGGGGCCGCGCCCCGCGCGCGGCACCCGCCTCGCTTGAGTTACCCGCGGCCGGCCGTAGCCGGCACGCTTGCTGCCGCGCCTACTGATCGGTGCGGAACGGCGAGGCCGGCAGCCCCTCGCGGTTGGACAGGTTCGGCTCGGCCGTCTGGTGCCATGCGAAACGGACGGCGGCCGGTTCCTTCACCTGCGGCGACTCCACGACGACCGTATTGCCGTCGATGGTGGCCGTGGCATCGACAAACTTGCCATCCTTGCCGGCTACCTGGAACCAGGTCAGCGGCTCGCCGTCACGCGATACCAGCCCACTGCCCACGTGGTCGAAGCTGACCCGGGCCTTGGAGCCTTCAAACGCAACGGACTTGTAGAGCGGGCCGCTGTAGACGAGGTCCTGCTTACCGTAGGTCTTGGCCAATGCCCACAGCGCCAGCCGCTTGCCGACATCCTGCTTGTTGGCCGGGTGGATGTCCTTGACGTTGCCGATATCAACCGTCACGGCCATGCCGGTGTTGGGGATCGAAAGCGCCGCGGTCTGCGCTTCCCAAATGCCGGCCAACCGCTCCGGATCGCCACCGTAGGTGTAGGGAGCTAGCTGCACGTAGTAGAACGGCATCTCAGGCTGATTCCACAGGTCGCGCCAGCCAGACACCAGGGCTTTCATCTTCTCGGCATAGAGCATGCCTTCGCCATTGTTCGATTCGCCCTGGTACCAGATTGCGCCGCGAATCCCGTAGGGCACCAGCGGAGCAATCATGCCGTTGTACAAGGCCAGCGGCGTCTGGTGGTTGATCTTGCCCGAGGCGTCCTTGGTCGGGTACTGGTCCAGCCTGGCGGCGATGTCTTTCAGAGCCGGTACGGCCTTGAAGCCCTGCGGCGGTGTCCACGGTTCGATCCGGGTGCCGCCCCAGTTCGAACCAATCAGCCCGATCGGCACGTTCAGTTCCTTTTGCAGTTCGCGGGCAAAATAATAGCCCACGGCGGTAAACTGGGCCACGGTTTGCGGCGAAGCGGCCTGCCAGGGGCCGGCCTTGACGTCCTGCTCGGGCTTGTCGGATGGCCGATGAGGAATCTTGATGTGCCGGATCTGGGGGTAATTGCCGGCGGCGATTTCCTGCTCGGCATTCATGCTGCGGGCCACCGTCCACTCCATGTTGGACTGGCCGGAGCACAGCCACACTTCGCCAATGAGGACATCGTTGAACGTGACCTCGCTGCTGCCCGACACTTGCAGCTTGTGAGGGCCACCGGCTTTCATGGCCGGCAGTTCGACCATCCACTTGCCGTCATCGCCGGCCTTGGTAGGAGCCGAGGCCTTGCCCAAGGTGACGATCACATCGGCGCCGGGTTCGTCCCAACCCCAAACGGGAATTGGCATCTCGCGCTGCAAGACCATATGGTCGCCAAAGATGGCCGGCAGTTTCACTTCGGCCTGCAACGCCGCAGGCAACGCAAGGCAGGCCGCTACCGCGGCACAAACGCAGAACAGACGCAACTTCATCGGCAAAGCTCCTCAGGGGGGAATGGCAGTTGGGGTTGCGCGGTTGCTTGCGACGCGCACGTTGCGAGGAGGCCCTAGCCCCCCCGCCGACGTTCACAGGCAGTTGGCGACACAACACTCCCAAGTTGGCACGGTCGCAGGCCAAGCGCAGGCACCTTGGATGCGGCCGGCTCAGCCGGCTTCAACTGGCCGCCGCTACCAATGGGCCGGGCCCGCCTGCGCAATACGATACCTTCGCGGCCAGAGTGATGCCAACGGTGGGGTAAAAAGATGCGCCTGCCCCGGGTGGGGCCAGGCTTTGCCCCCCCGGTGAGACGGGGCCAACGCCGGTTGTGAACGGGTACGCAAACCTTCCCCCGTAGAACCGGTTCCACCGTTCGCGCTGCGCTGCCTCGACGAACCTCGGTAAACTGCCGTCGCTAAAGGCTCCGGGTAGGGCCGATTCCACCGTTCGCTGCGCACGCCCCGTATTCACGGCCCGTGGAACGGTCGCTACACCGCTCACGCACTGTGCAGGGCTGGCTCAATCACGCGCAGGCTGCGCCATCGCCCTTGCAGGAACCGCAACATGTAGATGCTGCCCAGGCACCACAGCCAAAGCGTGATGTAGCCCCAAAGCCCGTACAGTCCCAGCCGGAGCCATTCCACCACGGCCAGACTCCCCAGCCCCAGCAGCGTGGCCATACAGATGGTTGTAATGAGTACGAACCGTGTATCGCCCGCTCCCTTGATGGCACTCACAAAGACCAGGTTCAAGGCGTCGAACAGGTTGTAAGCCGCCACAAACCGCAACAGCACGACGGCGGTGCGGCGCAGCGATGCGGAATCCGTGGCTCCAGCCGCGTAGCCGCTGAGGAAGAGGTCGGGCACACCCACATAGAGCAGCGAGAGCAGCGTCATATAGGCCGTGGCCAGCATGCAACTGGTCCAGGTGGCCTTGGCGGCCAGGTCATCGCGATTATCGCCCAGGTATTGGCCCACCAGCGTGGTGACGGCCATGGCCAATCCCACAATCGGCATGAACGCCAGCATGCTTACGTTGAGTGCCATGCTGGAGGCGGTTAGTTCGTTGCTTCCGATCCGGCCCACCAGGAACAGGAAGATCGTGAACCCGGTGACTTCGAGCACCAGTTGCACACCGGCCGGGCCGCCAAACCGCAGCAGGCGCAGAAACAAGTGACGATTGAGCGCCCAATCGGCCAGCGTGCGATGCGCTTGGCGCGCTTGCGGCCGCAGGAACAGCAGCAGATAGATAAGCATCTTGGCTGCGAGTGCCACGTTGGTCGCCATGGCTGCGCCGAAGATGCCGCCCTCGGGAAATCCCCAGTGGCCAAAAATCCAAGCGTAATCCAACACCACGTTCAGCCCGGCCGCGAACGCGTCGACCACCATCACCACCCGGGTGCGGCCGAGTCCCGTGAAATAGGCGGCGAGCGCGGCAGAGATGAGAAAGGACGGCGCACCCCAGCACAGCACTTGGTAGTAGATGATCTGGTACTGCGTAACCTGGGCTTCGTGTCCCACCCAGTGGAAGAACAGCGGCGCCAGCGGCATGGTGGCCAAGATCAACGGCGTGGCCACGACCGCGACCCAAATCCCTTGCCAGACTGCGGCCCCGATCTCCGAGGGGCGCCGCGCGCCGTGGTACTGCGAGACGAAGGTCGTCACATATTGGCACACGCCCAGCGGAAAGCAAAAGACGGCGAACGAAAGCACGCCCGCCGGCAGCGCAGCCGCCATGGCAGCTTCCGAGTACCAGAACAGGAACATCCGGTCGATAAAGTGCATGATCGTCCACGAGATCGTGGAGATCACCAGCGGCAAGGCCAGGCGCAATACGTCCCGGCCACCGGCAGGTTCCAACCACCACCGCTGCCATAAGCCGGGTCCCGATCCATCGGCCGTTGGCGGCAACCCCGACGGCGAACGTTCCCCTTCGCCCTCGGGCGGTTCGACTTGCAACGCCATAAAATCCTTTGCGTTCACTCGGCACCCAACCCAGGCGGCTACCGCAAAACCAAGCGGCATGCGCAAGGCACGTGGCTCTCCCACCGCGAGGCATGGGCCTGGCAACCAACCAGGCGCATGGGCTGGCGGAAACGGCCCCGCCAGGAAGTTCCAGGCTACAAAATTCCGTGTGGGGCGAGAGCGGGGCACACACTACGACTGGTGCAGCTTTGACCTGTGCATCTTTCCTTGCCGTAGACGCAAAGAAAAGGGGGCTGGTTCGCGCATGGGGGGCAACCGGCGGCCGCCCCCCGGCCCCCAAGGCGCCGCATGCCCCCCCCAACAAAGGCTTGACGCCCGTTGCGGCCGAGTGCCAGCGCGCGATACCGCCTGTCGAGATGTCCGGGGGGCCGCTGCCAAGAACGCAGGAGCGCCCGGGCCAACGATCTGAACATTGAAGAGGCCGGGGGAACCCCCCACGGCCCTTTGGCTGCCAGTTTGTAACGTGGTGTAGTGGGGTAGCCCAATCCCCTTAGACCGCATGCGACGGTTCGTTCTCACGGCGGAGGACCAGCTCGCGCCGCTGGATGCGAACCTCGGCCGGGGCATCAATCCCCAGCCGCACCGTGCTGCCCTTGACCTCCAGCACCCGGACGATGATCTCGCCGTCGATCACCAAGGCTTCCTCTTGCCGACGTGACAGGACCAGCATGCGAAATCCTCCTTGAAGATGAAGTACGAACTGCCTCCAGGCGGGCCACCGGACCGGCGAGTTAACGCCAACCAACTGCCTTTCGTGTATGGATGAACACTATAGCTTTTGGTGTACGCATGTCAATGCAGATGCCCCCAAAATTGGCCGCAAGCTGCAACCCCGCTTGACGCCCAGAGATAGACGCCCGGAGACAGAGGGGGCCGCGCGTGCAGGCCAATTGCCGCAAGACGTGCGCAGGCATAGAAATCACTTCGGGCGTTATACCGCCGGCAGGTGGCAGTCGGCCCGATCAGTCGTAACAATGGGGGGGAGAAGCCCACGGCCCCACGCGGCCTGCCCGCCGCATGGCGTGGGCGGTTCCCTCTGAATTTCCTCGCCCCTGCGTGATGCCCATGACGTTCATCATGCCGCGCCCTCAGCCCGTGCGTGAAGCCGATCGAGCCGTGGTGGCTGCGGCCTTGGCAGCGCGCCTGCGGGCTTATTGCCCTTACTCGGGATTTGCCGTGGGCGCGGCGGTGCGGAGCGTCGATGGCCGGCTATACAGCGGTTGCAACATCGAGAACGCGTCCTACGGCCTGACCACCTGCGCCGAGCGGGTCGCGGTGCAGAACGCCATCTCCGGGGGAACCTCGGAGATGGAACTGATTGCCGTGGTAGCGCCCGGTGCCGCCCCGCCCTGCGGAGCCTGCCGGCAGGTGCTGGCCGAGTTTTGCTCCCACCTCTGCGTGCTGTTGGTCGATCCGGAACAAGCTCAGCAGGCCATCGAGCTGACGTTGGCGGAGTTGCTGCCGGGCCACTTCACCTTGGAAG
>CAZEEG010000222.1:0-5702 GCA_964511065.1 uncultured Pirellulales bacterium
TGCGGTCGGGTCCAAACCGGGGCGAGTGCAGCACGAAACCACACCGCCGGCAGCGGTAGCGGCCGGGCTCAGCGGTCGGTTCGAACTCGCAGCGGAGGGAGCGCATCAGCTTTCCTAAATCGCGGTGACGATCGCCTTGGCGTTGGTCGGGTTGCAGTAGTCGATCGCCCCGGACTGGCTCATAAACGGCAGTTCCAGGCCGCTGACATTCAGGCAGTCGATCTTGCCTCCAATCAGCGGCGGCATGCCTTCCCACAGAATGGCCGCCACCGTGGAACACTCGCCGAACCCGCCGTCGAACCGCGGTTCGATGAACACGCGGAGCACATTGTCACTGGAAATCACCAGCCGCAGCCGGCGATAGCAGACGCCGCCCAAGTCGTCCTGACAGGCGCCGTCGATCGGGATGCTGCCGCTGCACGTGTCCTCTCCGACTTGGGTCATCTCGACGACATACACGCCGTTGAGGTCCTCGCAGTCTTCACAGTTCGTTTCGCCGGCTTCGATGCCGGTCAGCTCGACCGCGTAGTGCAGTGCCACCACGCCATTGATGCACGGCTCGCAACCAGACCGGCCGGGGACGGAACTGCCAAAAGGTAGGCTGCCTGGGAACCCGCCCGACGACGAGTACGAACTCCCCAAGGCATCGCAGCAACAAGGGTAGCCGCCTGCGGCAAACACCCGAGGGCGGCCATATGCAAAGTCGTGAAGCAGCGCATGCAGCATCGTCCACTCCATGTATCAGCCATGCGGCCCGGCGATGAGTTAACAACACAGCGTGGAGGGTGCCGGGCAGCTATCGATGGTTGGGCCACCAATGTCCGGTCGTCGAACGGGTCGGCGCCGCAATCGTTCCGTTTGCCAGCGCCATGGGCCGCATGTCGGTGAGCCGGCACGAAAGCGAGCGAACATTCGCTGCGCAGGCGCCCATCAAACTGGTCTGAAGTCGCCAGGCGAAACCAGCGACGGCGAGCCCTAGCACTGCATTTGCCAGATGATCCACAGCCCGCTTTGCGCGTCGAACCGCACCAGGGCCTTATCGCCGGCGTTGCCTTCAAACGTGCCGATCGCATCGTGGACCACGATCTCGGCCGTTTCCGCCTCCGTCCATTGGCCGCCCTGGTACCACAGCACCTTGGCCGCGGCGCTGCTGCCGATGGAAAGACTGGCCGTCAACTCCACCAGCGCCGATGGCTCACGCGATGCCAGGCTCAGATGCCAACCGTCGGGACGCCTGCGAACCTCCAAGGGCGGGGCCGCCGTCACTTGCGGCTCCACCGCCCGGTCGTCGTGCAGCGCGCGTAGCTGCCGCTGGAGTTGTTCCACGTGAGCGGCCAGGCGGTTGTACTCGTCGGCCGTAACAGGCGTTTGGGGCTGCAGCAGCGGAACGCGCGTCATCGAAAATCACCACCGTTCAGGAACCATCGAAACGGGCCGACTAAGACGCGGCCAATCACAATGAATGCGAATCTCTTTGCCAGGGCAAACGTGAACAGGTGCGCTTAGCGGACTGAAAAAGACGCGGCCAATCACAACGACTACGATTCATTACACCAGGCCAAACGTAAACAGCGGTGCGAAGCTGGCCGAAGGATAGGGTGGGTTGCCGTCTTCGTCGGCAATGCCGACCCAGTGTTCGCCGTTCACGGCCGTTTCGCGGTAGAAGTGGTTCCAGCCCACCTTGCTGCCGTCGGAAAGCTCCTTCACGTTTTCCTGGAAGGTGTACTCCACGCGCCAGAATCCGCCGGCGGCGAGGAACTGAAACACGCGCCGCACCTTCGCCCCCAGGAACAGCACGGTGCCCGGCGGCGAGCCGAGAAACTCCGCGTCGTTCACGGTTCCGCGCAGGCCACGCATGGCATCCCAAGGTGGCAGCGCCACGCGATGCCAGGTGAGATGAAACAGCGATTGCGGCAGCAAGCGGCCGGGCTGAACGTCCGGGGCCACCGCGGGAAAATCGGGCGGAGCATTCCAGCGCCAGGTGCGGCCGGGCGTGGAAAGGTACTCGGCCGCCAAATCGGCGCGGAAGGTGAGATACGTTCCCAGCGGCACTTTCGGCATCTTGGAACGGCCCGCGTTATCCTCGTCGAACCGCGTGCGATAGATGGCCGTGACCTTGGCGCCGCCGCCCGGGTAGCGGTTCATGCCAGAGACCAGGGTGCGGACCGCTGCACCGTCGGGGCAACTTGGCTCAAACGGTTCCACCTCCAGTTCGGAAACCAGCAGGTGCGCAAAGCCCGGCAGCCGCAGCGGCGGCACAAAATAATACTGCCCGCCGCGGACTTCATACCGCCCCACCAGTTGCTGGGCGAACTGCGGCCAATCGTTCCAGCTTACGCGAAACGTGCGCACGGCCAGCGTTTCGTCGTCGCGAATTTCAAAGCGCGGCGAGCCTTCCAGTTCTTCAAATGCGACTGCCATGATTCACCCGTCAACATGGAATGGGTTCGCTCAGATTGACCGATGGCGCGCGCAGCGGATAAGCGATTCAGCATCGCCTCCATCGCGCAGGCGCCGCACTAGTTGGGCTCTGTCCAGGCGCCGTCGGTGGCGAAGGTGGCCTGCCCCGTGATCGGTTGCCCACCGGCCATGCTGACATCCACCTGAACGGTTTGGATGATGGCCGGGATGGTGTAGCAGTGGTCGTCGTCCAGGTGCAAATAGAGCGTGACCTGGGTGCCTTCGCTCAGGCCCTGCCAGGCCGGGTTGGCATCGTCCAAGCGAAAGCTGAACCGTCCTCGGCCGTGGCGGGCACCGGCAATCCACCGCCGAAACCCGTTGGTGGCGCTGCTGGCGAACTCCTTGCCGGTCATCGCCGTTTCAAACCGCCAGGCGGTTACGTCGGCCACCGGAGTGCTGCCCAGCAGAACCTTGCCGTCGTCGCCAACCATCAGAGTCATGGTGCGATTCGCCTTGTACGGGAAGTCGCGTTGGTATTTGCCTGGATGGCCAGGCGTCTCGTTGGAACCGTGGGCCGGCGCGGCCGCCGCTACTGCGACGTACCCACCATGGCGATGCGGTACGTGATTGCGTTGGCGCTGGGGTTGTGAATCCGCAACACGTCGGCCGAGCCTCCGGTAACCGGCCAACCGTCTTTCTTGTTCGCCAGCAGCAGGGGGCTGTCCGCGCCGATTTCCAGCACGGCGTCATCGTCATCGGCAAACGGCGCCGAGAAGGCCGCCGCCCCGGCACCGCCCAACCGAAGCCGATCGTCGGACGTGGTCGACAGGTTCACCAGCAGGATCACCTTCACCTTGGCAAAGCTGATGGACAGCGATCCGCCGAACACGGCCATCGCGAGCGACGTGAGATCAAGATCGTCGTTGGCCGAGGCGGCCACGGTCCGCTCGTCGTGCCACAGTAGGTCGGCCTGGTCGGCAGCGGTCCCATCCTCCAGGCTCTGATCGAACTCCAGCGCGGCGTTATCAATCACCGTCGATAGCGGTAACGACTCCGAAAACAACCAGGCGAGCGACGCCTTCAGATCAATGGCGAGTGTGTCGGACATCGCGGGTCCTCGCTATGCACAACTGGGAGGGTTGAAAAAACCGGCAGCGATGCAGCCTGGGGTGCGATGGCGGTCGGCACTTCGCCGCACAGGCTACATGGGTTGAACGAAATGCCTCGCGCGGCGCTCATCGGGCCACGACCGCCAGAAACGTGAAGGTGCCTTGCCAGGTACCTTCCGCATGGCGGCGTTCCTGGTGATCGACCAACCGCATCCGCAGGACGCGCCCCAGCACCAGGTCGAAGGCGGCTCCATCGAACCGGTCGAGCAAGGCGGCGGCAACGGTTTTCAGTTCTTCCAGCGTCGCGGCATACACGATCAGTGCCAGTTCCACTTCGGCCACACGGTAATGACTGCCGCCACTGTTGCTGCGGTGGCCCATGTGGTGCAGTTCCGCAAACGGCAACCGAGGCCGGGATCGGGCCGCGCCCGTGGTGAACCGCTCCGGCAAAACAAGCAGCGGCAGCACGGTATCGCTGGCCCAACGGTTGTGGATGGCTTGTTCGAGCGACATGGGCAGGCAAACCGCTCCAGAATCAGCAAACCTTTTTCACGTGCCGTAGATCAGGTTCTTAAAGACCGTAACGCCAATGGTGAATCGCTCCAGGATCAGCGAACCTGTCATCAGTGCAAGACGCCTCAAGGCGTCATGGCTTGCGGCGGATTATCCGCCTTCGGCCGTCAAGACCAGAAAGTCCGCGAGCGTTTCGGGCGTTTCGATCGACGTTACATCGAACAGCTTCTTGGTTTGCGGCTGCATGATGCGCAGCGGGCGATCCTTCCACCGCAGCGCACCCTGCGGCAACGGCGGCAGGATGATGTGGTAACGCGGCTTGGAAACAATCCCGTCAGCGGCGCGGAGTGGCCGTTCCAGCGGTTGCATCCGGGCTGGCAGGTTGGCGGCCACCGTGCGCCAGGTGGCGACCTGTCCACCGTGGGCATCCTTGGTCAGCGTGGCCACTTGGACATGAACGCGGTCGGCAAGCCGGCCTTGGATGGCAGCCTGCCGCGTGGTGAGGGTCCAGCGGCTGGACGCGGCCGCCAGGGTGAGATCCATCACCGTCCAGTTCTCGCCCTGGGCATCGGTGATCAGCATTCCCAAGACAGGCGGCGCAGCCAGCGCTTGGGCCGGCAGGTGCCAGAGGGTTTGGGCGATGGCTGTCCGGCCGCGGCCCTGGACCGCCTGGCGGCGCACGGCCGTTCGTACGGCGCCTTCGAGCGCTTGTTGCCGTCCAGTGGGCCACGTCAGCGTGATGGCCTCGTTGCCGTCGGCCAGTTGCGGCAAGTCGCCGTGCAGGTTGAACGCAACCGAAGTCATGGCGTGTAACCGGTGCTGCGCACTTCAAAGGGTTCTTCGCCGGCCAGTTGACGGTTGCACCAGTCCACCGTGAGCTGCAACTGCCGCAGGTAGTCGGCCCAGGAAACCGTCTGGCCATCCAGCGTGTAGCTGGGCTTGGGAGCCGCGGTGATTTGGGCCATCAAGGCCAGGGTCTGGCTGCGTATGGCGGCGATGATCTGGAAATCGCTCATGCTGTTCCATGGATCGAATGGGCAGCGGCGCGGCTGCCGCCTGCGATGGGTGTTGGGAAGGGCAATGCGGCGAATGCTTTGTCCAATAATCCGGTCGACGGCCTGCGCCGGCTACTTCTCGTATGCCCCTAAAGCAGCAGGAGCAAGGCAGCGCGGCGCAGGCAGCGCCGAGGGGAGCAGACGAAAACCGCCGCCGGCCAGGTTACGGCATGTGCCCCGCGGTTGTGAGGCAGGTGCGGTTTAGCCGGTCGACTTGATCAGGTACCTGGGATTGAGGACGGCGGCCGCGCCGCGCTCGCTGGCCTTGTACCGCACGATGATGTCGTGCGTGAACTCGGCCTCGCTGCCGGCGGGTGCCTGGGTGACGGTGATCGGCCAGTTCTCCATGTAGGCCAGGGCTCGGCGGAAGTCGCCCAGGAACCACCATTTCTTGGCATCGCTTTCGCCGGTGCCGGCCGCCACGATCCGCCGATACAACAGGTGGCTGACCTCCACGCGGTATTCGCCGGCCAGCGGATTGCCGACCACGGTTTCCGTGGCGCCGGAGGTATAACGAATCTCCGCAGCCTGGAAGATGCGATGGGCGGCGTGGCGATAGGCCGGCGATACCAGCACGGTTTTGCCGGCCACCAGGAACGGCTCGCCGGTATGCGGATCTACAATG
>CAZEEG010000223.1:0-2232 GCA_964511065.1 uncultured Pirellulales bacterium
CTGGCCTGCTGCCAGGCCCCGCAGAAGTGCTGCGCGGAAGGCGCCAAGTGCTGCGACGAAGCCAAGGCCTGCTGCGGTCCCCAGCAGGACAAGTAAGCAGCATCAGCCACGTTGGCACGCCGGGATGCCTCCATCGCGGCGCCCGCCGAGCGCCGGCTTTCCAAGCCCAGGCGGGACGGCCGCAATGCTTCCCGGCGGCCTAAGGCAACGATCGTGTCGTCAGCCGTGTCGACAGTGTGCGGCCCTCGGTGGGAAAGCTCCTGCCGAGGGCCGCACCGTTTGGTGCCCACCCCTTGCGGGGATGCGGCGTGCCGCGCCTTACCGGGCCACGCCGTTTGCATCGCCCGATTCGCCGTCATGCGATAAAATGGCGGCGATTGCTTGATCCCCCCGCAGCAAAGGGCGCTTCATCTCCTGCCGGTCCTCCGACATCCCAGAGGGTTCGATAGGAGAACGGAAGCCCTGCGGGGCGGGCAATGCAACTGGTGATTTGGTTCGACCGATCGTGGAGCGAAGCAAAGCTGATGGCTGCCAATCTCACGCCCCAATATCTCAAGGCCCAGGAGGAATACCGCCGAGCCGCCACGCCCGACGACGAGCTGAAATGGCTCCAGGTGATGCTCAAGGAAATCCCCAAGCATAAGTCGTCTGAAAAGCTGCAGTCGGAACTCAAAACCAAGATCGCCAAGGTCAAGAAGGAGATCGAGTCCGATCGCAAGTCGGGCAAGAAGGGGTTCAGCGTTCGCATCCCTCGCCAAGGGGCCGGAACCGTGGCCGTGATCGGCGGACCCAACGCAGGCAAAAGCCGGCTGGTGACCGCGTTCACGCGCGCCACGCCCGAGGTGGCCCCCTATCCGTTCACCACCCGGGCCCCGATGCCGGGCATGATGCCCTGGCAGGACGTGCTGGTGCAACTGATCGACACGCCGCCGATCACTGCCGATTTCTTCGAACCGTACATGCACGGCATCATTCGCAGTGCCGACTTGGCCCTGCTGATGCTCGATTTGGGGTCCGACGACGGCGTGGAGCAGTGCCACGAAGTGCTCACCACACTGTCGCAAACCAAGACCCGACTCGCCCGGGAACAATACCTGGACGAGAACGACGTCGGCATTTCGTACACGCGAACCTTGCTGGTTCCCAACAAGATCGACCTGCCGGAAGCCGCCGAGCGTTACGAGTTATTCTGTGAACTGTCGCCGGTGGATTTTCCCGTCTATAAGATTTCCGCCGAGCGCGGCGACGGGCTGGAAGAACTGCGCAATGCCATTTACGAGGCCCTGGACGTAGTCCGCGTCTATACCAAGCTGCCCACGGCCAAAGAGGCTGACATGGAGAAGCCGTTCACCATTCGCCGCGGCGAAACGGTGCTGGAAGTCGCCGAGCAGATCCACAAGGACATCCTGGAACGCTTCAAGTTTGCCCGGGTATGGGGCAAACAAGTGCACGACGGCACGCAAGTGAAAGGCGACTACCAGCCCGAGGACGGCGATATCGTGGAGATACACGCCTAGCTGCGGGTGTTTTTGCCGTAGCCCGGGTGCTTGCATCCGGTGAATGGGTTTGAGAGTTGCGATGTCTGAAGCTGCGGACGATGTTGAGCAGGTGTCACTGGTGATCGGCTTTGATCACTATGCACCGCTGCCGGAGATACTCGATTCCGACATTCCGTGGCATCGCTTCGCAACTGTGATACATCCAACCCTGCGCGATTTACCACTCGACGCAGCACTTTATGAACAGTTGATTACATGCTGCGCATACGTGCTGGATTACGACCAGCTACAGGTCGAGTTTGCGGACCAAGTGGTCGACACGCTTGAGCGCGCGATGGACATTGTGCGGTACGCTGACGACGAGCCTATCCCGCCCGATCGCATTGTGTTCAAGCGCGGACCGTACGTGGTGGCGGTGCTTGAAACCGAGTGGTGGGTGCTCGCTGGCGGCCCGGAGCTGTATCACGATTCGTACACGTTCTCGCTGTATTCGCGGCGGTCACAGCATGAATCATTAGAGCATGCAGTGCGGAAATTGTGCAGCGCTCGTAGAATTGCCATTGCCCACCAGGTGACGTGCGAATGCATGACCGTCATTCCGCGGCAGTACCGATAGCCCGAGAGTCCGCAGGGCAAGCCAAGAACGGTGATATGGTCTCGATGCACGGCTCAAAGGCTCAAAGAGTCGTGGCACGTACTTCAATCCCGGCCCGACGCGTCAGCGAGGAAAGCA
>CAZEEG010000223.1:2332-5565 GCA_964511065.1 uncultured Pirellulales bacterium
CAGCGAGGAAAGCAACGCCGAAGCGGGGTCCGCGCCCATTCCCTCACTGACGTTTCGGGCTAGGATTTCAATCGCGTAGTGACATAGCAAAGCACATTCACCGGATGCAAGCATCCGGGCTACATTTGCTGCCAGGCGTGATAAAACTTACCGCACCACGCGGCCCGAGGCATCGCCGCCGCAGAGCCGCTGCACCTCAGCCTTGGTCACCTTGTTGAAGTCGCCAGGAATGGTGTGTTTCAGACAGCTTGCGGCCACGGCAAATTCCAGCGCCTCTGGTGGCGGCCGCCTGTCCAGCAGGGCGGCAATCAGCCCTCCGCAGAACGAATCGCCGGCTCCCACCCGATCGACCACGTGGATCGTATAGCGCCGGCTGAGATGGAATTGGCCGTCGGCCAGCAGCGAGCCCGACCAGTGGTTGATCGAGGCCGATTCCGACTCCCGCAGCGTGATCGCCACGGCAGGGCAACCGTAGCGCTGATTGATCTGCCGGGCGACGCTTTCGTACGCCTGGTGGTCGATCTGGCCGGCGGCAACGTTGGTCTTTTCCGCGGCGATGCCAAGCACGTCCTTGGCGTCTTCTTCGTTGCCGATCACCAGGTCGACATATTCCAGCAGCGGTTCAACCGTGGCCTTGGCCTGCTCGGGCGACCACAGCTTGCGGCGATAGTTGAGGTCGAAGCTGGTGAAGAGGCCCAACTGCTTGGCAGTTTGCAACGCCGCCCGCGTGGCTTCGGCCGCTTGTGGCGAGAGGGCTGGCGTGATGCCCGTGGTGTGGAAGGCATCGCAGCCAGCGAAGATGGAGGTCCAATCGAAGGCGTCGGCCGCGGCGGTGGCAATGGCCGAATCGGCCCGATCGTAGATCACCGTCGAGGGCCGCTGGCTGGCCCCGGTTTCCAGAAAGTACACGCCTAGCCGCCCGCCGGGCACCTTCAGGCAGTGCGAAGTATTCACGCCGTAGTAGCGCAGATTGGCCAGGGCCGCTTCGCCCAGCGGCGAGTCAGGCACGGCGGTCACGTAGGCGGCATCGTGCCCAAAGGCGGCCAGCGACACGGCCACGTTGGCTTCGCCGCCGGCATAAGTAACCTCGAACTGGTTGGCCTGGATCAAGCGTTGAAAGCCGGGCGGCGCCAGCCGCATCATGATCTCGCCAAACGTGACAACCTTTGCCATGTGCGCATCCCCGAGTGCTGCAATCGACCAAGAAACCTGCCCGGGAACGAGTGCCGCGTTCGCATGGCAGCGAGCGGCCGCTCCCCGGAGTGCCAGGTGCCATTCTAGCCATTGCGGCCCGTGCGCCACGCGGGTTGCAGCAAAAGTTGGCACGGCGAAGGTGGTGAGACTCCTTTGATTGAGCGGCTAAATACGTGCGGGTTTGACATTCCCAGTGTCCAAGTTGCGACCACCATTCGGATAACCTAAAGAAGGGGACACGACCGCAGATGAGGTGGGGAACTGTCGTGAGAAAATTCCAATTCGGCCGCCGCATCCAGAACTGGCACCGCCCGCTCGCAGAGAACGAGCTTCGGCGACGGTACGTTCGGGAGCGAGATCGCGATCCGGAGCTGGTGCTGCGGGGCCAATCGATTCTGGTGCCGCCCAGTTCGTCGCGGGAGATTTGTGAGGAAGAGCACGACGATGAGTGTCCTCTCTGCCATTGGTCGCTCCAAGCCTGGCTGGAGGGCGATGACCGTGACTTGCACCGTTTCGAACTCGACCAGTTGCTCGCCCGCGTCCTGGACCAGCCGCGTCGGCTCTTGGAGCGGCAGGGCGATCCGTGGTCCGTGGCCGTCGACAGTGGCGCTGAGCGACTTGCCGAACGGCTGGAGCAACACGTTCGAGACCTGTGCATGCTTCCTCGGGAAAACGAGCTGTCGCTGCTGGCCAGCATCTGCGCCGCGATCGGACCACGGCCGAATCTCGACATCGTGCTGGCAGCGGCGGGCAACGACCGGACGTTCCTCCGGCAGGTGCTCCTGTTCGCCCCATTCTGGGTTCGCCGTCCCGAAACGTGGAACCCGAACGGGACCACGGCGTTAGTCGACCACCTGTTCGCCCTGCGCCCCGTTCCGGTATTCTTGCACTCGGAGTGGTCCCGCGACAGACGAGAGGGTGCATACCGCTGGGAACGCTTCAAATGGCTATGCTGGTTCGTCCTGCTGGGCCACGGTGCAAATCTGCAACCGATGGGCCGCCGTTTTGGCTGGCACGTACCCCGCGAACTGGTGCCGCTGTTGTACCAGGCACCTGCGGAACTTTGGCCCGCTGCCGCATGCACGTTCGCGGAGACGCTCCGCCTGGGTGGTACCGCCAGGGACTTTTGGCGGATTTATCGTGATCCCCGGTATGACTTCGACCCCACCGAAATATCCGACGCCACATCCCAATTCGCCTACGATGCGCTTCGCTGGCTGGTCGCTCACGGTTCCAAGCTGACTGATGTGGAAAGCGAACGCGTCCTCGAATGGGCCGAGCAGAAATGCGATCGACTTTTCACCCCGGCCAGCGACGTCGCTTCGTTCTGGAAGGATCGTCCATTGGGAAAAACGCTGCACGAGGCGCTCGATCACCGCCCGAGCAAAAGGCGCGGCAGTTGGTATCGATGGGAGCGACAGGGCTGGGACTGGTCGTGGTCTCCGAACCCCGACATCCGGTGGGAGTTCCGGGAACTCGATAGTGGGCGGGAACTGGAAGCGGAGGGGGCGGCGATGCAGCACGACCTCACCAATGATTACCACGAACGTCGCTGCCACGCGGACTATCGCGCCTTCGTCTCGGTTTGCCGCAACGGGGAGCGGCAGCTGACGATCGAGCTCGACCCCGCGGCGCGGCAGGTCATCCACGTCCGCGGCCTTCAGGGACGCGAGCCGGACGCAATAGAACGAGAAGCCGTGAAGGTGTGGATCGAGCAGAAGGTTCGCTGAAGGCGAAACGCACAAGAAGCCAACCGCGAGCCCGCGGTCCCTCCTCAACCCAGAGAGGACCGCCACGGCCACCCTGATCTGTGGGAACACAATAGAAATGTTCCCCATTGGGACACATTAGCAATGTCCCGTAGTAACGGGTGGGTTAACGAGGCTTGGCCTTAGCAGCCTGTTGAAGTATTGGCTTTCCAGCACCGCTGCATCCAAGAACCAACTAGAAATCGCATGGTTGTGTGGGCGTCGGTGAATACTTCAACGGGCTGTTAGGCTTGGGCTTGGCCTGCGGAGCGGAGGCGAGCTTGCGAGCCG
>CAZEEG010000224.1:0-5486 GCA_964511065.1 uncultured Pirellulales bacterium
GTGCGTTCGTTCTATGCATCCGTGGGCGACTATCATTGCGTGACGACGTCGCGGACATTGATGCGGCGGTTTTTCGAAGCCAGCAGCGGCAAAGGCTCCTTGGGGCAATCGGCCGAGTTCCGCGTGGCCCGGCGGAGAATTCCCGTGGACCGGCACGACACCATGTTCGTGTACGCTTCCGACGCTTTCTTTGAGAACCTGGCCACCCCTCATTATCGGATCGAGATGGTTCGGCGGCTCAAGGCTCACGCACGGCTGGAAGCGGCGATGCTCGCCCAACTGGCCGCCAAGGCCGAAGGCGCACCGCATGAAACCGTGGAAAACCTGATCGAGGCCGGCTTGCTTCCCCGGGGTTTCAACCAAACGACCGACGGCAGCCGGATCCAGTTCGTCGACGGCAAGCCGGTCGATACGCTCCGAGGTGGGTTGGGCAGCCTGAAACCCGTAGCCGACATGGAAATCGACCGCGTCTCCGCTCGCGAAGTTACCCAGTACCGCGAGTTCGCGGCATCGTATCGTTCTGACTGGGGCCGGATGCCGCCGGTGGTGATCGGTCTGCGGCGCGACGTGGAAGACGGCGGCGTCAAAGATCGCGTGCGGATCGACCTGGCCGTCGCCCCCATCACCCGCACCCCGCGGATCATGCAGTGGATGCGGCTGATCACCGGCGATGGTCCGCTTGAACTGCGCCTGCCCGGCAATGGGCAAGCCCCCGCGTTTGCCTTGGGCGGGGAGGATGAAGCGGGCGACACTCGGCCGCGGGAGAACCACATCCAGTTCGAGAGCCTGGAGGACAGCAGCCTGGCCCTACTGCTGGACCCGCTGGCCCGGCGCTCGGCGCGGCGCAACCTGCACGGCAGTTTGATCTTCCTCAACTCGCTCCAACAGCAGCTTCGCGTGCCGGCCAAGGACTGCATGGACGTGGCCAACACCGTGCTTAACGGCAAGCTGGTCAGCACCATCGGTGGCGACTTCGTGCTCGATGAGCAGCGCGACTATCCGGTGTGGACCCATCGGCCCAACGGGGAGAGGGCGGGCCAACACGCGTTCCGGCCGCTCAACTGGTGCCGCAGCCTGGACGCCCGCTGGGTGGCGGGCGACACGCAATTGACCGCCCACATCGACACGCTGCTGGAACTGCCGCCGATGAAAGGCGCTTTCGGATTAAAACTGAAGTACTGAACAGGTCAGTCATCGCCTGGTCGGCACTATGATCGAGCGCCACGGGTCGGCAATCGACCACGATGCAATGGTGCGTGCGATCCGACGCCGCATGGTAGACAACCGGTCGCAACACATCATCTCCGGCGGTGCCGGACCTGCGGCTACTTCGCAGCTTGTTTCGGCAGCGTCTCCACGGCACGGCGAGCAAGCTCCTGCAAACAACAAACGCGCTTGCGGCACATCCGTCGCCATGGCGAGGGATCTGCCGACAAGCGCGCTGTTGGTATCGATCAGGCTTCGATATCCGTAGGCAATCAGCCGTTACCAACTACCACACGACTTCCAGCGTGCCCGAGCCCACGTTCATCGTCTGGTAGCGGTTGAAGATCAGGTCGTAACCGCCGCCGATGCGGACCCGGTTGGGCACCAGGTCCAGGGAGAGCCCGGTCCCCAGCACGGCAAAGTCGCGACCGATCTCCGTGCCAGACACCGTGAAGGTGCTGCCGGGCAGGGCGTCGAAGCCGGCCTCGATCGAGTCGGTGCCGCCAAACAGGAAGTCGTGCATCCACATCGACCGCAGATCGAGCGATACCGAGCGGTTGCCAAACAGCAGGGCGCTGGCATCCAGGCCGACCATCGACCGCAGGCTGTCCACGGACGAATCCTGCACGCGCAGCGCCAGCAGTCCGCCTTCCTCCGTGAGGCCGTCCTGGCTCACGTGCGTGTAACCCAATCCCACGAAGGGACGGAGCGTGAACCAATCCCAGGTCAACTGGAATCCGGTTTCGCCATACACGCTGGCGAACGAGCCGCTGTAATCGCCGGTCAGCGCCTGCTGGATCGGCATCTGGATAGCCGTATTGCCGAAGCTGATGCCGCGGCGAATCTCGTTGGCCACGTTCCCGCCGGAGCCCACGAGCATGAAGTGGGCAATGTCCTCGTGGTGCGAGAAGAACATGCCCCACTCGTTCAGATCGGTCTGGGCGGAGCCGACATCGCCGTTGACAAAGGCCATGTTGGTGAACTCATAGAAACCGCCGAGCATCGTGCGGCAGTCCACCCCGTAGCCGACCACGGCCTGCGTGCCGCCGGACTGCACGTTGTAACCCACCGCGTTGTCGCTGCCGTGGGTTTGGCCGGCCGACCCGGCACCGGAAATCCATCCGGTCCAGCCCGACGAGGTGGGTACGCCCAGCTCGTTGCAGAAGGCCAGCCGCGCGCCGTCGTTGCGCAGCCGCGCAGCCAGCCGTCCCTGCGAAGCGTAGATTTCCTGCAGGATCAGCGGATTGACCGAGGCATAAATCTCGCCGCTGAGCATCCGGTACGCGGCCCGGACGTCGTTTTCATCCGGGATCAGGTCCAGGGTATCGCGGATCCACTGCACCTGGTTGCCCAGCGCGGAGCCGTCATCCAAGGTCAGCAGGCTATCCAGATACGCGCCGATCGCCTGTTGGTTGGGCGTCATTCCCAGCGAGGCGTAGGACGCGTCGCGGCCGATGTAGGCGTAATACACCCGGGCATTGGGCGTATACAGGCCGGCGACATCGGTATCGCTCCGCAGGATGATGCGGCGGCCGTCGATGTTGTCGGTGGTCTTGGGACGCTGGACCACGTTCAGGTCGCCGGGGGCGTCCGTTTCAATGATGGTGTACCGCCGGGCGATCTGGTAATCGTCCGCATTGGTCGAGGTTTCGCCTTCAAAGGTGAACGTGCCCCGGTTGGCATATGTGGTGGCGTTATTGATGACCACCTGGCCGCCCTGCACGCGGATCAAGTCGGCGTCCTGCGGCAGGTTCTGGTGCGAGATTTCATATTCGAGCGTACCGTTGGTCTGGTAATTGCCCACGATGGTCATGGTGCCGATACTGTTGCCGGGCGCCATGGTTGCCCCTGGCCGGTTGTCGA
The DNA here is from genome assembly GCA_964511065.1 of uncultured Pirellulales bacterium. Classification (GTDB taxonomy): domain Bacteria; phylum Planctomycetota; class Planctomycetia; order Pirellulales; family S012-138; genus CALBRZ01. The sequence continues at coordinate 3,070 of CAZEEG010000224.1, forward strand.
CCAGGGAGGCGGTAATCGTGGGCGTACCGCTCAGTCGGCCGCCATCGAAGACCGTGACGGTTTGGCCGGCGTTGATCTGTCCGCCATTGCTGGTCAGGAGTCCAGCCACATTGACATGGCCCTGTTCGGATTCTAGCCTACCGCCCAGGTTCTGGATGATGCCGGTTTGGTTGATATCCAGGTCGCCGGCAAAGGCGACAATCTCGCCCGTGTTATTGGCAATCAGGCCGTCATTGGTAATCGAGTTGATTGAGAAAATTGTACCAGTATTGGACTGAATGGCACCGGAGTTGGTGAAGCGATCAAGTGTGGCGATAAAGCCCGCGTTGGTTTCGATCAAGCCGTCGTTGGAGATGTCGGTATTGCTTATGATCGTCCCCGTGCCCGTAACGTTGAGCTTGCCGCTGTTCGTGAATGACCCGGTTGTCGTTAACACACCACCGGCGGTCAAATGGCCCTCTGTGCCAATGGTAGCCGTGTTAAATTCCGTCGTGCCACTGAGTTGCGTGCCGGTGGCGTGATTGATACCGCCGACAAACTGGGCATTCATCGCCGTCGTGCCGTCGATATGGCCGTCGTAGTTGATATTGAAATTCGGGTCGGCGTCGGCAGTCGCCTGTCCATTGCTATTGGCCTGGCGGCCGAAGGTAATTCCCCAATTACCCGAGCCATCGTTCCTGATATGGCCATCCAGATTGGCGCCCTGCATTAAATGGATCGTACCGTGATTTGCATTGGTGCCAATGCTAATAACGTTACCACTTCCACTGTTAGCCGTTGCAGTACCGGAGAGGTGAAGCACCGAGGAATTGCCGCTTTGTACGCGAAAGGCCACCGCATCCGGGGCAGTGGTCGTGATTGTTCCTCGAAGTACAATTTCGTTATTGTTACTTGTATTGCTGGCCGTCCGGCGAATGAGCACTCCGCTGGCCTCATCCCCTCCGACGTTGATGGTGCCATCGATTGTCGCAACATTGTTGTCGCCAATCAGATCAATGCCAGCCGACTGAAACCCGTTGACGTTGATCGTTCCAGTAGTGGTGACCTGGTTGGAATCTCCGATCATGCCAATGCCGTTGCTGACGTCACCGGTTACCGTGAGGTCACCAGCAGCTTGGAGCGTGAGGGTGTTGTTGGAACCATAGAGAAACAATGCGTTTCCCGCATAGATGTTTGACGTGTGCGTCCCATTGAACGTATGGTTTTGATTGTCGGTGTACCAGTAATCTGCATAGGAATCGAGGTAGTTGGCGCTCACGGCCCAGCCCATGTCCTCGAGCATGCCGATCTCATGCGGCAGCAGTGCTCGTGACATAGTCCCTGTGCCTCGGCTCCGATGCATAATAGTTTCAGGAAGGAATGTATGGCTAAGCGAAGACGAAGGTCGCCAGTCGTTAAATGTCGCGATCGGAATGTCGCTACCAAAAAGGTCGTTGCCCCGGGTTCCCGTCCAGAATACTGTGCTGCCCGATGGGCCGGTGCCTACCATTTGATTTGGAAATGCTGCGTCTTGCCCCTCGATGGGCGTGTTGTTGGAGTTGTCACGCAGTAGTCGAGTATACGCGTTCAGCGGATTAAGGAATCCATCAAACTGTGGGTTGTCGGGATCGGAAGTGTCGGTTGAGGCGCGTGCAGAGAAGCCGAGGCCATGACCAATTTCATGTGCTATTGTGGATGCAAAATCGTGCTCATGTACATCGGGACGCGCCACACCGAAAACCCAGTTCCTGTCTGGGTTCATCGCGATTCTGGTGTCGGCGCCAGCTGCTGGCGCATCATTTTGGCCATGCCGCCATACCAGCTCAGCGAAAGTGACGTGATTTCCGGCGATGATTTGTCCGGTCGGTTGGGAGCTGTTAACACCATTGACGTGTGAATCCAAAGTGTCATCCCAAAGGACGGCAATCGTCACTCGTCTGCCAGCTGCGTTGTCGATGACGTTATCCCACATCTGAGCTGAGCGAACAACAGCATCGATTTGGTCGTTTGTCCAGTTTTGGGTGCCTGTGTTGTTTGTCGCGTAGCCTGCGACGGTATCGCCCTGGCCAAAGAATTGAAGTGTGATGTTGTTGCCGACGTCCACCGTGACTTGCTGACCATAGACCTTCGAAGCGGTCAATATGGCCAGAAAATAGGCAGTTGCGGCAATGCGGCGATGTAGCCTCCCGATGACGTCGAGCACACTCTTAATAGGGGGCAATCTCAGGGTATTCACGGTGGTCCCTCCTTGAAAATGCGGCACTACATGGCTTGCGCAGAGTCGCGGGATAGGCGCATACCAGTGCCTGGCGGAGTATTCACTAGCTTTGGTGCAGCCGCCGCCCGCGCGCAAGCGCAGTGGAGTACTGCGCCTGCGGACAGTCAGGCACGGACCGCGGAGAAGCTGGCTACGCTGAAGCGGGCTGAGCAGAAACGGA
>CAZEEG010000225.1:0-5448 GCA_964511065.1 uncultured Pirellulales bacterium
GATAGAGATCATGGCAGTTCGACGGATCGACCTGCCATGATCTTTTTTTATGCGCATGCCCAACATCGGGCACTATGGCACCCCCCCCGGCCCGCCGACCTCAGGGCAGTCTCAGAAACTCGTTGCCCCCCGCGCGACTCAAGCCCCCGGCATGCGTTCGCGCCGTTATCGGGCCGCTGCCGTTTACGGCAATTTGGGGGGCTCGACCTTGGGGACCTCGCTGCTGAGCGCTTTGAGAAAGGCCACCAGATCAGCAATCTCGGAGAAACTCCGGTCTTGAAGAGCCACAACATCCAGCGGTTGGCCGCCGGGTGCCGTAAAGGGCACGCCGCGATAGTAGTACGTAACCACGTCCGTGAGTGTGGCCAACGAACCATCGTGCATGTAGGGCCCCGTCTCGGCCACATTCCGCAGCGATGGCGTGCGGAACTTGAAGGCATCGGCCGCTTCGCCGGTTAGGGCCTCCAGACCGCGGTCATCGAACGTGGGGCCAATCCGGTATAACTTGCCGTCGCTCAGCAGCGGCCCGTTGTGGCACCGGATGCAACCGGCATCGCCTACAAACAGTTCCAGCCCTCGCCGGGCCGACGGCGACAATGCCGCCGTATCGCCGGCCAGATACCGATCCACCGGTGAAGGGCCTGAAACCAACGTCCGCTGGAACGCGGCCAGTGCCTGGGCAATTCCCTGTCGGTTGACGCCCGTGCCAAAGACGGTTTGAAACTGCTGCACGTAGTCGGGAATGGCGGCCAATTCGCGTTCCAGTTCGTCGAGGTCCTGGTTCATTTCATCCGGATTCTGGATCGGAAACAGGGCCTGGGCTTCGAGCGAGTCGGCCCTGCTATCCCAAAACAGCTTCTCAAAATAGGCCGTGTTCAGCACCGTGGGCGTGTTGCGCGCCAACCGCTTACCGCCCTCACCACGCGAGCGGTCCATTCCATCGGCAAAGGCCTTGTCGGGCCGATGGCAGGTCGCGCAGCTCATGCGGTTACTGCCAGAAAGCCGCTGGTCGAAGAACAGCTGCTTGCCCAGGGACACCTTCTCGGCGGTGCTGGGATTGTCCTCAGGTGAGGGTACGCTCTTGGGAAGGGGCGGCAAGGGTGGTTCCGCGGCCCACGCCGCAACCGCCAGCGCAACGGCGATCGCGCCGGCCGTCAGCATGCGATATGCGACCATCAGGCCACAGGCCCCACGGCCCACCCTGCGGCGATCGCTCGCCTGCCGCCGCCGCGAAGCAAGGATTGCAACTGATCTTTGGGTAATCGTCTGCACGGTTCGGGCGCAGGTTCGGTGTCCCATGAAAAGGTTCCAGGTGATGGCTCACCGGCGAAGTTACGCCCATCGCGCGGGCGGCGGTGAACTAATCTTGATGAAACACGGTGCCTGGCGACAATGCAACCATCTGGTGGCGGCAAGCAACAAGTGGCTGGCTGATGTCCAACCTGCGAAATGAACAAGCGTGGCTCATCACCGGATCGCTGATGATTCTGGCAGCGGTCGCCGCATCGGTTGCGCTTTACTTCACCAAAGACGTGATGGTTCCGTTTGTACTGGCGATCTTCATCACGTCGCTGGTAGCGCCGGTGGTCGATTACCAGGTGGTAAAGCTGCGTATCCCGCAAAGCGTGGCGGTCGTCGTTACGTTGGTATTGGTGCTGGCCGTGCATATGCTGTTTGCCGCGATGCTCGCGGTAGCGAGCCAGCAGGTGGTGGCGACGGCCGGCAAGTACAGCGAAAACTTTGCCACGCTAACCAGGCAGTCGCTGGCTGCCGTTGAGCGGATCGGGATCGACCTCGACGAGCGAGGCATCGTCGATGCGCTGCAGCGCCAACTGCCCGGCCTCATCTCGCAATCCTTCGGCACGGCCCTGCACATTCTGGTGCAAGGCTTTCTGGTGGTGGTGTTTGTTACCTTCTTGCTGGCTGGGCGCAATCCGCACCTGATTCGCCGCGGATTCTATCTGGAAATTGATATCAAGATTCGCCGTTACCTGGCCACCATGCTCCTGCTGGCCTCGCTGATGGGGGTTCTGGTCTGGGCGATCTTGGCAATGTTTGGCTTGGAACTGGCAGCCGTGTTTGGGCTGCTGGCGTTCCTGTTGACCTTCATCCCTTCCATCGGCTCAGTGATCGCGACCTTCGCGCCGCTTCCCATTGCGGTGGGCCAATACGACACGCTGGCGGAAATCGCCGGCGTGGTGGCGATCCCAGGTGCATTGCAGATCATCGTGGGCAATACGCTTCAGCCCAAGCTGGTGGGCGACGGGTTAAACCTGCACCCGGTCACGATCCTGCTTTCGCTCACGTTCTGGGGCCTGCTATGGGGGCCAATTGGCATGGTGCTCGCCGTGCCGATCATGGCCGTTGCCCGCATCGTCCTGATCCGGTTTGAAACAACGGCTCCCTTGGGGCGGCTATTAGCCGGTGTGCTGCCGGCACAAGAATCCCGCCGGGCCACCAACGGTGCTGCCGGTACCAATACTTCCGTCGCGACTGAGCGCGCAACGGCCGAAACTCCTTCGGAAGTCGGCCAGCCATAGGGTATGCCCCCCAGCAGCGCGCGAAGCCTGGCGCGCGGGCATGGACCGCCTCAAAGCAGCAGACACGTCACCTGCGGTTGTGGCACGATGATCCCACCGTGGGCCGGCACCGCGCGCATAGGCCGGACCTTCGGATCGCGAACCTTCGTGGCAATGGCAAAGTACGCCAGCACGGCGATCACCACCACGGCCGTTATCACTACGCCCAGCACCAGCCGCAGGTTTATCGGTTCGCTGGCCGTGGGGCTCTTCACAGGAATCTCGCGACCCTGGCCAAAGTCGTGCCCACACCAGGCGCAGCGGCGGTAGAACTCAGGCTCGAACAGCCAATCGCAGATCGGGCACAGCAGCGGCCAGGGAGTATCGGCCAGTTCGGCAGGTACCGGCCGATTGTTCACGAACTCTTCTGGAACCTGCTCGGCCGGTGGAAAGTGACAACCCGTTTCGCCGCACATCGGACATTGCGTATCGCGAGGTCGCCGGCAGCTTGGGCAGCATGGCCACGCCTTGGGCAACTGGCCCATCGCCGGCCCAACACTGGGTGGTAGATCACGCTCCCCGGCATCCCACGCCGCCAGGGCCAGCGGATCCCAGGGATGTACGAATGCCGATGTGCTGTACCGAGGCATCGACTCGGCGGGCGCAAGAGCATCGTCGCTCTCGTCCGATGGCGAGTCGGCATCTTCCGAGGACTTCTCATCGAACCATTCGAGCAGCGGTCGTTTCTTGGGCCATGTCTGTTCAAACTGCCGGATCACGTCCAGGGCCAGCGGTTCCTGGCCGCGCGGCACCAGCAATTCGCCGAAAGCCTTCACCACGCGCACGCCCGCCCGCTCCAGCAAGTTCGCCAGCATGGTCAGGGCACCGGGCCGCTCCGCTGCGCTGTATATCTGAACCAGGCGATGGTCGCCGGGCAGTTCCTCGTAGACGACGTCGCCATCGATCTCCAAGGCTTCAAAGATCGCTTCCAGCCGCGCCGCATCCCGCCCGGAGCGGGCATAATAAGCCACGGCGTAGGGTAGGTCCGCTTCGCCAGTTCGCTCGGTAACACGCGGAACCAACCCCAGGCTGCGAAGCTGCTCGGCAGCGGCCTCGGCCTGTTGGCGATTGGAAGCAAACCCTACTACCAAGCGTTGTTGGGCCATTGATTGCATACCCTGAGAAATACCGCCGACCGGCAAAAACCTCCGGACCAGCAGCGCACCTCCAGCCTTCCGATCGTGTGTTCATCCTAGCCTAGAATGCCAACCAGAGCGACCACGATTGGGCTGCTCGGGGGCTCGGCCCCCCCCCGACGCCGTTGCCAGCAGTATATGCCGGGCATGTCGGCATACCGGTTCCACGTTCCCCCCGCCCTTCTCGGCCGCGTACGAGCTAGCAGGTAGATACCTGATGTTCGCCCCACTTGGCCGCCGCGATACTCTTGAATCCCGCGGCCAGAGGGTGCCTCAGGCATCGTGCACGTCGCGCTGTTCAAGATACTGGGCCACGCGAGCCAGTAGCTGATCCAGCCCATGCCCGGTGACGGCCGAGATCAGCAGCACCTCCTGGTCCAACGTGTCCTGGAGTTGCTGCCGGACGGCTTCGGCCTCGGGCAGGTCGGCCTTGGTGACGACCACGATTTCAGGCCGCTCCACCAGCGACGAGTCAAACTGCCGCAACTCCTCGCGAATGCTCGTGTAGTTTTGCAGCGGCTCGGTGCCGTCCATCGGCATCGGCTCCACCAGGTGGATCAGAATCCCAGCCCGCTGGACATGGCGCAGAAACTCATGACCCAAGCCAACTCCGGCATGAGCGCCTTCGACCAGGCCGGGAATATCGGCCAGGATGAACGAGCGGTCGAAGTCGATCTGCACCCGGCCCAAGTTGGGATATTTTGTGGTGAACGGGTAATCGGCAATTTCAGGGCGTGCCCGGGACAGCCGGCTCAACAGGGTGCTTTTTCCGGCATTGGGCTTTCCAATCAGCCCCACGTCGGCAATGACCTTCAATTCCAGAACCAGCGTGCGGCGTTCGCCTTCCTCGCCGGGCGTGGTCTGGCGCGGGGCTCGGTTGGTGGCACTCTTGAATCGGGCATTGCCTTTGCCGCCGCGACCGCCCCGGGCGACAGTGACTTCATCGCCCGGCTTCGCCAGGTCTTTGATGACGAAACCGTCCACGGCATCGCGCACCACGGTTCCTGGCGAAACCAACAGGACCACGTCCTTGGCATCGCGTCCGTGGCGGTTGGAACCCTGCCCGGGCTGCCCATTGCCGGCCGTCCATTTGCGTTTCATGGTCAGCGCGGCAAGGCTATTGACGCCTTCCTCGGCGCGGAGAATCACACTGCCTCCGCGGCCGCCATCGCCGCCGTCGGGACCGCCCTTGGGGACATATTTCTCACGGCGAAAGCTCAGGCAACCGTCGCCACCGCGGCCGGCTTCTACCTCGATTTCGACGCGATCGACAAACATGCCAGGGGAATCCCGCAAACGTTACCTATGAATTTCAATGAGGGGTGCAAACCGGCAACCGCCTTCAAGCTCAGGTAACCACGCTGGCACCCGGTTCTCTCGGCGGAATCATAGCGGCTGGCCCACCAAAGGAAACGGGATGGCCGAAGCCATCCCGTGGGCGTTACTCACATGAATTGCCAGGCGCGCGCCGCAGGGCCAGTTTCACCGGCCACATGGTCGCGCTGCATCCGCTGCCATACTCCGCCAAGCGGTGCCGTACTTCGCTAAGCGGTGCCTGACCGGCCTAGTTGCGCGAATCCACCACGTTGACCCGGCGGCCACCGCGATCGAATTGCACATAGCCTTCGACCAGGGCGAACAGGGTGAAATCGTTGCCTTGGCCGACGCCGCGGCCCGGGTGGAAACTGTTGCCAACCTGGCGGACAATGATGTTGCCCGGCTTAACCAGTTCG
>CAZEEG010000226.1:0-5427 GCA_964511065.1 uncultured Pirellulales bacterium
TGCTGGTGGTGATCGCCATCATCGGCATCCTGATCGCGATGCTGCTCCCGGCCATTCAGGCGGCCCGGGAGTCGGCCCGCCGCGCCAACTGCGCCAGCAACCTGCGCCAGTTGGCCATTGGCGTTAACACGTACTCCGAGCGCAACGGGGAGCAGTTGCCGCCGCACAACTATAACCGGCATAGCTGGATTGCCCTGATGTGGCCGGTGATGGACAACGGGCCTCAGTTTGCGCAACTGCGGCTGCAAAACGACTTCACCGAAAACAACGCGGCAAACGTCAACCAAAACGGACTGACGAACCTGTACGTCCACACTCGGTACCGTTCGGACGTGCTGACCTGCCCCACTCGCGGCTTCCGCACGACTGCCTACGGGACCAGCGGTACCAACTCGGGCCGCCCCGACGAAGGAACGGTCTACGGGCAGGCCGTCGACTACCTGCCGGTTTCCATCGTGTACCGCGAGTCGGGCTGGTACGATACCGGTCACCAGCACGCCGGGTCCGGCAACCCGAGTGCGCCCTACCTGATGGGGGCGATTGTGGGATACCGCCGCGCAACGACCCATAACAATGGCGGCATCGTCAATATTTCCGTCACGTCGTCCGTCAGCATCGGCGGTGTGACCGACGGCATGACGTACACGCTCATCGCGGGCGAAAAGCACGTGCCCAGCGGTTTCTTGGGCAATAGCCACGCCGACTACCCCTGGTGTGCCGCGGTCATTGGAAGTTCCAACCAGTGGCACTCGGCCAAGATCATTGGCCTTGGGTTGCCGTCGCGTCCCGATGATCCGGTCTACAATTTCGACAACCCCCTGCCCGCGGAGAGCATGGCGGCTGGCTCGGCCGCTACTTACCCGGACAAGTATCTCATGTTCGGCAGTTGGCACCCGGGCGTGACGCAATTTGTATACGGTGACAGCCGCGTGGTCGCCGTCAAGAACTTTGTGGAGCCGCTCACGATGCAGTATGCGGGCCACCGCAGCGATGGGCAGTCGTTCAACCTGCCGTAACTCCCAGCGGGGACTGCAAGCGTTCCTCCGCTCTTGAAGGCCCCGGCGGGCAAGCCATCGCCCGCCGGGGCCGTTTGCGTTACGGGTGCGATCAGGCCACGCTCACAGGCGGAGTGTCCGCATCCGATGGTTGGCGTGTTGCGTATCTCCCAGCTGCAACGAATGAAGAAAAGCCCGGCAGCAAATATTGAAAATTCCGACAGGCGGACTATTGCCCACCCCTCGATAGTGGGTATATTGATGACATTGCTACTCGGAGGGTTGTCTCTGGCCAATACAGGTCCTTGCCACTGACTCCGGCGGCAAGACGGTACGCTGCGATGGCAGCGATACCGTTCGGTTTGGTTCGTGGCCAATCCATGGCCATTCACTCCCATCCCTGCCGGGTTTCGGAACGCCTGACAGGTAGCGCTTACTGCAGAGACGAAGCGATCCTGCGAATTCCTTTGGAGGTGTAGCAGCGAACGACTCTCTGAAAGGGCGCACCCTTTACCCCTCCCCCCCACCCCGGAGGCACACAGCAGCCAGCTTGCCCAAAGTTGCTCGGCGACCAGGGCAATGCATTCACAAGCTCATACCTACTTTGGTTTCTTGAGGCTAATCCGCGCCCAGTGTGTATGGGGTAGTGCGCGGGTTTAGCGCTGGTTGCGTTTCGTTGTCCTGCTGCACAGCCGCATTCCTCTCCAAGAGCAGTCTGCACCTCGCGTAGCGGCTCCAAGCAGCGCTCCTACTGCGCTCGTCACCATTCTGTAACGATCGCAGTACCGTTCTGCGCATTTGTCCGCTCGGCGTCATTCGTACCGCCCCGAGCGGGGCGGTGTCGTTCTATTTTTCCCCACCTGGAGGTGCTGCTATGCGCACCCGTTCTCGTTCCGGTTTTACCCTTGTGGAACTGCTGGTGGTGATCGCCATCATCGGCATCCTGATCGCAATGTTGCTCCCGGCCATCCAGGCCGCCCGGGAGTCGGCTCGCCGCGCCAACTGCTCGAGCAACCTGCGGCAATTGGCTATCGGCGTTAACACGTACTCCGAGCGCAACGGGGAGCAGTTGCCGCCGCACAGCTACAACCGGCATAGCTGGATTGCCCTGATGTGGCCGGTGATGGATAACGCGCCGCAGTTTGCCCAATTGCGGCTGCAAAACGACTTCACCGAAAACGACGTGGCCGACGCCAATGCGCAGGGCCTCACCAACGCATACGTTCACGCCCGGTACCGGTCGGATGTGTTGATCTGCCCCACCCGCGGTTTCCGCACGACGGCTTGGAGTAACATCGACACCAACTCAGGCGGCACCGGCCAGACCGTTTACGGCCAGGCCGTCGACTATCTCCCCGTTGCGGTCGTGTACCGCGACAGCGGATGGTACGACACGGGCCACCAAGTTGCTGGAAGCGGCAATCCGATTCAACCGTACCTGATGGGCGCCATCGTCGGCCATCGCCGGGCGACCACCCACACCAGCGCCGGCGTCGTCACGATCAGCGTCACCTCATCGGTCAGTATCGGTGGTGTCACCGATGGTATGACATACACGCTCATCGCTGGCGAGAAGCACGTGCCCTCGGGCTTCTTGGGAAATGCCCATGCTGACTACCCCTGGGCAGGCGCAGCCATTGCCACGGGAGCCGAGTGGCATACCAACAAGATCATTGGGCTGGGACTTCCGCCGCGTCCGGATGACCCCAACTACACGTTTGCCACCACCTTGCCGGCCGAGGCCATGGCGGTAGGGCAAGCGGCTACTTACCCGGATAAGTACCTCATGTTCGGCAGTTGGCACCCGGGCGTGACGCAGTTCGTATACGGCGACAGTCGCGTCGTGCCTATCAAGAACTTTGTGGAACCGCTGACGATGCGTTACGCCGGCCATCGCAGCGACGGCCAGTCGTTCAACTTGCCCTAATCACCAGCGACTCCGATTACTGAATGCCCGAACGGCCCCGGGGGGTGAGCGATCGCCCACCGGGGCTTTTTTTGCGCCAGCCAAAAGTATCCGGCAGTTGCCACCCCACGGAAAACCTCGCGGCAGGAATCCAAGCTCGGCCGATGCCCCTGGGATCGCGGCAAATTGCAGTAAGTCACTGCCAGTAAGCATCTTGCCATGGCACGCTGGCCCCCTGAACCGGCCCGGAATGTTGAGGAGATCGTACGACTGGACAGCGGGAGCGAATAAAGTTAATTTACATAAAGTTTAACAATATTTTATATTATTGTTTACATCACAAAGACGCGGGTCACCCTACGCCCCCCGAGAGGCGTATTCCGTCGTGCTGCTGGGGCCGTTCGCGCTACCTCCAGGTCATCCCCATCACCATGGGCCTGCCCTCCGTGCGCCTCCTCGCAGCAGTACCACCCATACCGGCCCCGCCCCGCGCGTAGCGCACAACTGCCTGGTCCTACGGATTCCATCGAAACGGACGGCATGATGGCCCATCGCAGGGCGAATCGTGTCGATGCATTATCCCCCCGGAGAAGTTGGCATGCACACCCGTTCTCGTTCCGGTTTCACCCTCGTGGAACTGCTGGTGGTGATCGCCATCATCGGCATCCTGATCGCAATGTTGCTCCCGGCCATCCAGGCCGCGCGGGAGTCGGCCCGCCGTGCCAACTGCGCCAGCAACCTGCGGCAGTTGGCCATTGGCGTGAACACGTACGCCGAGCGAAACGCCGAGCAGCTGCCGCCCAACAACGTGAACAGTCACAGTTGGATCGCGCTGATGTGGCCCGTGATGGACAACGCCCCGCAGTACGCTGAACTGCGACTGGACCGCTACGTCAACGACGTGGACGACGCCCATCCCAACAAGAGTGGCTATCCCAACGCGTACAGCCACACGCGGTACCGCTCCGATGTGGTGATCTGCCCCACCCGCGGTTTCCGCACCACCGACCGGTCGTACGAGACGCCGGATACGCAAGAGCGCGTATACGCCCAGGCCGTCGACTATTTGCCGATTTCCATTGTCTACCGTGAATCGAACTGGCTTAGCGATTCACCGCAATTTGCCGGTTCACTGAACCCCAACAAGCCCTACCTCATGGGCCCCTTGGTCGGCCCGCGGCGAGTCACCACCGTGAACGTGGGCAGCGACGTCCGGGTCAACATTACGTCGTCGGTGACGATCGGCGGCGTGACCGACGGCTTGACCTACACGCTGATCGCCGGCGAAAAGCATGTGCCGTCGGGATTCTTGGGCAACGGCGCGGCGGACTATCCGTGGGTAGCGGCCGGGCTTCATGCCGGCGGCGACTGGCACTCGAATAAGATCGTAGGCCTGGGGCTTCCGTCACGTCCCGACGACTCTGCCTACGCCTTCGAACAACCGTTGCCAGCCACGAACATGGAAGGCAACTCGGACAGCCAATACGGGAACCAGTACCTGATGTTCGGCAGTTGGCACCCGGGCGTGACCCAGTTTGTGTACGGCGATAGCCGCGTGGTCGCCATCAAGAACTTTGTCGAGCCACTCACGCTGCAATATGCCGGCCACCGCAGCGACGGCCAGTCCTACAACCTGCCGTAACGGCAACTTCAAGAGCGGCATGGCCGCCGATCACGATTTGCATGTCCCCGGTGGATGCACCCTGCCAGCCACCGGGGATTTTTCTTGCGCATAGGGAAAGATCGGCGCCGAGCGAGAATGCCCCGTTCATCGACCGGGGGTGACCGGCAAAAACAGGTGCCCCCTTCAAAATGGCGAGACGCCGCCGCATGCGGCGCAAAATGCCGAGCGAGCCAAGAGATCGCAAGTCGCTTCAATTTAATGACTTGCACGACAAATCCTTTCCTCGAAAGCAGCCGCCTCGCCATCGGGTGCCGATCCGAACCAAGCCCACGCGGAATGCCATCAAGTATCCACCTTTTGCAAATTAGCTGTTATTCATATAAACCCCTTGAAATACTGGGGGGTGCGCGTATCCTGGCCTGAAGAGGCTCGATCAACTCCGGGCAAACCGAACCATCACCCGCGATATGAGCCTGCCTGTCCAGCAGGGGGCTTTGCCGACACAGTTTCTCGCGCCACTGAAGGGCCAACGGAAACAGTGGACATGCGGGGCTGCCGGTGGCTGGAGATCGAATGACCACTCCGCACCAGATTGCATAGGCTGACCGACGCCAGGCCGCGTTGCCGTGGCACCTCAATGCGTCTGGCGAATCTTGTTGACAGCAATGCCTCTCCTGACCGATGCCCGCGTTTCCACGGCGCGGGGCGATTGATGTCAGCAAGCCGTACCGAATCAAGATAGCGGTCTGATTGGTCGCCCCAGCGGGCGGCATCATTTCGTTTTATTTCTTTTCGTGGAGGAGTTGCCATGGGCAACCGTTATCGTTCTGGTTTTACCCTGGTGGAGCTGCTGGTGGTGATCGCCATCATCGGCATCCTGATCGCGATGCTGCTCCCGGCCA
>CAZEEG010000227.1:0-5384 GCA_964511065.1 uncultured Pirellulales bacterium
GCTGGAGAAAATCTTCGCCAGGTCGCGGGGATTTGCCGGTTCCTGGAAGCTGTCCATGTTGAACAGCGTGGGATCGGCCGCGGCCACAAACGGGGCATGCGCGGCGGCCGCCACGTTGGAGATCATCTTCAGCAGGCTCATGTCCTCAGCGCTGCGGCTGAATTCGTAGTCGCCCACCAGCATGCCGTACGGCTCGCCGCCAAGCTGGCCGTATTCTTCCTCGTAGGCCTTCTTGAACAGCGCGCTCTGGTCGAACTCGACCGCCTTTTCCAGGTCTTTGAGCAGATCCTTCTTGGTGGTGTTCAGGACGCGGATCTTGAGCGTTTCGCCCGTCTCCGTGTTGCTCACCAGGTAGTGCAGCCCCCGCCATGTCGCTTCCAGTTTCTGGAACGATTCGTGGTGCATCACCTCGTTCAACTGGGCCGAGAGCTTTTCATCAATCGCCGCAATCCAGTACTTGATGTTTTCTTCGACTTCCTTGCTCACCACCTGGTCGGGCTTCACCGCTTGGGCAATGAACTGCTCGATGTACGTGCGGTTGCGGTTGCGCTCGACATCGTTCTGGGCCTTGGTGTTATCCAGTATCTGATCCAGCAGGCTGACTTCGCTGGTTTCAGCGGCGGCCTGGTTCTGGCCTTGTTCGAGTTCAGCGGTATTCATCGCTATTTCTCTTTGCTCGCGGGATGGGTTGAAGTTTGGAAGCTGGAGCCAATGGTCCCTCCCGTGCGGAAAAGGACTCGCTTGGCGCCCGCTCGGGACGGCGAGAATATGCAGGGCGGGCGTTAGCCTTCGGACTTCTCCTCGGCGGCATCCGCGGCTTCGCCATCGCCTTGAGAACCGCCACCCAGCTCGCCTGCCAGCTTCTGCGCGGCCTCGGTGTTGTTGAGCACCTCGCCCAGCAGTTGTTCCAGCTTGTCGTTGCCTTCCATCTTGCTGAGCAACTGGTTCAGCTTGTCGCGCATCTGGAGCAGCTCGCGCAAGGCGGGAATCTGGTCGGCAACCCGGGCCGGCTCGAAATCATCCATGCTCTTGAAATTCAGCTCGACGTTCAGCGACGTGTTCTCCTCGCCGGTCAGACGGTTGGGCACTTTCATAGCCACGCGGGGAGCCGCCTTGGCCAGTACGTCGTTGAAGTTGTCGCGGTCGATCGGCACAAACTTGCGTTCCTTCATCGCCTTGAGCGGTTCTTTGGGCTGACCCGAGAGGTCCGCCAGGACGCCTACCACGAACGGCAGTTCCTTCTTCTCCATCGCGCCATTGGTTTCCACGTCGTACGTGATTTGGACCCGCGGGCGACGTACGCGATCCAGTTTGTGTTGCAAGCTCTCAGCCATGACGACCTCAGGGGGTATAGAAGCGGTGGCAAGGAAAACAACGGTGGTTTCAATGCAAACGGTAGCGCCGCCGGCCAGGCACTCTGGCCCGGCAATAGCCGCGGATCGTTTGCTTGAGCATCAACTGCCGGCGGCGGGCTCCTGAATTCCCAGCTCGCGGTTCAGTTCGCCCAAAATGTTTGTGTCGCGGATCAACTGCTGCATCAGTGCCGGGAACGGCAACCGCCCCAGTTCCACGGCCCGGTGAACCAGGTAGGGGATCGGGCTGTGCGGCTCCAGGTGCTGAAGCAAATCGGCCGCCTGCTTGAGCTGCGCATAAGCCTGGGCACGGCTTTGCACCAGGGCCTCGGGCGTAGCTGCCGCTGCCGTGGCTGCCGCACGATTGCCGGCCCCGCCGCTCGCGGCTGCTTCGGAGGTTGCATCACCTGTGTCTTCGTCCAGCACGGAGCCGTTGAGCGCCCCGCCCAGGTCGGCTTGCATCCGGGCGAGTTCTTCCCGCAGTAATTGCCGGCATTCGCCGATGGCCGTTCCCAGGTTGATGAGGCTGGGAGCATCGCTGCCCAACCGCTGATCCATCACCTCCACCAGAGCTTTAAGTTCGGTCAGGCAAGCTTCGGCCGATTCAAGTCGGGCGGACAATTGTTCTGGCCGCGTGGTGTCCAGCAGGTCCTGAAACGTCTTTTGGTCGTTGTCGTTATCGCTTTGGCGAAGCCGGTTGCACTCCACCAGGCCGGCGCCGTCGCGGTCGCTACCCAGCAGCGGAATGAACCGCACAGTGGTGGGAAACCGCAGCCCACGATCGGGATCGTCCAGCATGTTGGCCAGCGGCGCAGCACGGTTATCCAGGTCGCCATCGTCGATGTCGGGAATCAAGCGATCCCAGCATTCATCGAGCAGTCGCCGCAGCAGCACCAGGCCGTCGCACACGCCCGCAAACCCGTCGCACCTGGCCAGCGCCTCCAGCAGATGGCAGGCCACCCTGAGGTCTTTGACTTGGGATTGCAGCGCATCCAGCGCGGCTTGCTTGAGCTTGGGCCAGTCGGATTTCTTGAGTACTTCGGGCCGCGTGGCGTCGTCAAAGTCCTCGGGACGTTCTTCCTGTCGCAGCGATTCAAGCTGGTCGCGCAGACCCGCCACATAGGCCCTGGCATCGCCGGCGGGCAAATCGCCCGGCACGGGAGCCAACAAGGCGTCGATGTCGATCACGCTGGGGACGGACATGAGAGCGGCAGGGTCGGCAGGCAAGGGGTTACGTTTCGGCAGTGGGAGATCGAGGCGGGACGCACCAAGGGGCTACGTCAACCCGCCCGTGCGGGGTATTCCGCGGCCACACGGAAACCTAGGACACGCCTGCGAACCGAGCAAAAAAAAGTCAGTGCGTTGCCACGGCCCCCTCGTGTCGTATGTATGAACTGCATGGCCCTGCCGCCGGGCACGCTCACGGCCACACAATTGCTGCAACCGGTACGATCGCAGGACCGCCATGCTCCCACTGCCTCTAGCGCACTCCCTCCTTCCAGCACTTACCTGCCGCAACCAAGCAGCGAGTCCCCGGCATGCAAGAACCGATCGCTCAATTGGTCTACCCGGTTCTCTCGTATGGCCTGCGCTTGCAAGAGCGGATGGTCCAAGGCACACCGGCCGACCTCGATCAGGAACAGGCCATCTTGAAGGACATGCTTCTGGCGGACCGGGTTGCCCGGCAGTGGCCCGAGTACGGTGGCGAACCGGCCAGCCGCACCGATCACGACGAAACCTTTCTGGGCATTCGCTACGCCTTGGTGTGCTGGCTCGATGAAATCTTCACCAGTTCCAGCGCCTGGGGCGGTCAATGGAATGAACAGAAGTTGGAAGTCGAACTGTACGGCACCAACGACCGAGCCTGGAAATTCTGGCGCCAAGCCGAACTGGCTCAGACCAGGGCCGGTGGCGACGCCGTCGAAGCCTGCTTCCTGTGCGTGGCCCTGGGGTTCCGGGGCGAATTGCGCCAACGGCCCGACCGCCTGGCTCGATGGCTGGCCACGGCGGGCCGGCGACTGGGCCGTGTGCCTGAGTTGGACTGGGGCGCCGTGGCCGAGCTTTCGCCAGCCCCCAACGTTCCGCCGCTGGTGGGCCGCAGCCGATTCCAGCGGATGATCGTTACTGGCTGGATCGCCCTGATGGCCTTGATCCCACTGGGCGCCTTCTTCCTCGTCGAGCGGCTTTCGCAGTAGAGGACGACATGATGGGCATCTTTGCAATGCTCGGCAAAGGACTGAAGTTGATCGGCCAGGCGGCCGTGTTTCCGGTCCAGCGCGTTCGCGGCAGTCGTACGGCCAGCCTCTGGTTCCGGTGGACCATGCATATCCTCTGCCTGGCCGCCGTGCTGGCGGGCCTGGCCCTGCTGAACTATCTGCTGGGATTGGAAACCGTGGTCCGGTCGCCGTGGCCGCTGCTCCGCAGTCTGTGGCTGCCGCTGTTGTTTCTGCTGGTGTACGCGCTTTCCTGGTTGGGATGGTGGCTCCACAAACTGCTCACAACCCCCAGCGAGGAATCGCCCCACCCCGACATCGACGGCGCTTGGAACGAAGCATTAACGGCCCTCGAACAGGCCGGGATTTCGCTGGATCGCACGCCCCTGTTTCTGGTGCTGGGGCGCACAGCCGCCCCAGATTCGTGCCTCATCAACAGCACCGGTATGGCCTTCACGGTTTCGCAGACACCGCGCAGCAAGCATGCCCCGCTGCATGTCAGCGCCAGCGAAGAAGGCATCTACGTGACGATGCCCGGCATCTCGCTGCTCAGCCACCAGGCCACGCTGTTCGCCCAGCAAGGCGAGGAAGATGCCCGGCGGCGCCGCGCCCAAACCCGGGGAACCTATCAAGAACTCGGTGGCGATTCCGGCACGGCCGGGGCCTGGCTGGACGATTTCAACAGCGACGGCCCTGAAGTCCTGCCCGGCAACATGGACCACGCAGACGACGTGGACGATACATCGGTGGCCGTCAAGACCGACCCGCGAACCACTGCCTCGCAATATTTGGATTCGCTCGAAGAAGGCCTGGCTGCACTCGATGAGCCGCTGCCTGAAGGGGAAACCGCAACCGCGGTTCTCGCCCCGCCTGCCGAGGTAACCCGTATTCAGAACGCGAAATCGCTGGTAACCACGGAGCAATCGTCACCTCGGCTGCTTAAGGAACTCGATCAGATCGAGGCGATCACCTCGCGGCTAGGCCACCTGTGCCGGCTGATTCAGCAGACCCGCCGCCCGTATTGCCCGATCAACGGTGTGATCTGTCTGATTCCGTTGGCGGCTACCTCGGGCGATGCTGAAGCCAACCAGACCGCTTTGCTGTTGCAACGCGACCTGGACACCATGCGCGACATCTTCCAGTTAAAGGCGCCGCTTTACACGCTGGTGTGCGATCTTG
Organism: uncultured Pirellulales bacterium; assembly: GCA_964511065.1. Taxonomy (GTDB): domain Bacteria; phylum Planctomycetota; class Planctomycetia; order Pirellulales; family S012-138; genus CALBRZ01. The sequence continues at coordinate 4,745 of CAZEEG010000227.1, forward strand.
AACAGGCCCCCGGTTGCCGCGACCTGTTGGAGCGGTTCCCCAATCAACAGCGTCACCGGCGGTTGGGGGCGTTGATGCCGAACCTGGCTGCGTGCGATCGTCCTCGAGCCCCCGAGGTGGCGGCCCAGGCGCTGGCCTGGATCTGCCGCACCCTGGTTCCCGCTCTGGTCTACCGCCTGGTACGCATTAGTCCCAATGGCCAGGCGATGCGCGATCATCAGGGAAATGTTCGCCTGTTTCAGTTCCTTGACGACCTGCGGCAGCGCGAGCCCCGCCTGTTAAGAATTCTCAACCGCGGCATCCTGGCCAGCGAACATGATACATGGCGGCTGCAAGGCTGTTTTCTGGCAGCCACGGGCGTGGACTCCGTCCGCGATCAGGGCTTCGTCGAAGGCGTATTCCCGCAACTGCTGGAAACCCAGGACCAGCTTGCCTGGACCTCTCAAGCTCTGGCTGAGGATGCCGGTTGCCGCCGCTGGGCAACCGTGGGCTATATCAGCCTGGGCCTGTTTCTGCTGACCCTGGCGGCGCTTGGCCTAGTGTTCTAATAAACGCTCTATTGAGTGTTGCGCAGTCAATGCCCCATTGTTGAACGATCGGCGCCGACCATCTCCCGTTGATCGACACAATCTACGGCATT
>CAZEEG010000228.1:0-5326 GCA_964511065.1 uncultured Pirellulales bacterium
TGCCGTTCACCAGTCACCTGGCCGTCGATGCGCTAATTCAAACGGTGCTCGACGAAAACCCGATGCATCCGGTCCATCACTACCGGATTCACCTGTGGGATTATGAGAAGCCGGAACGGGCGCTGGCCAGTTCGGCCTTGTGTGGGCAGTCGGCACCGAATATTGCCCACATGTGGCATATGCCTGGCCATATCTATTGGCGCGTGAAGCGGTATCACGATTCGGCCTGGCAGCAGGAGGCTTCCGCGCGTGTCGATCATGCGCAGATGGTGCGCGACCGCGTGATGCCCTACCGCATCCACAATTACGCGCACAATAACGAATGGCTCACGCGGAGCCTGAGCCACGTGGGGCGCGCCCGCGACGCGCTCTCCCTGGCCAAGAACATGATCGAGTTGCCGCGGCATCCCCAGTACAACAAGCTCACCAGCCGGGGCAGCGGTGCGTACTACGGACGGCTGCGACTGTACGAGGTGCTGTCGCTGTACGAGATGTGGGAGGACGTGCTCGCGCTGGAGCAGACTCCCTATCTCGAAGCACACCGCGACGACGATGCTACCCAGCAATCCAAGCGGTTGCGGCTGATCGGTACCGCCCAGTTTGCGTTGGGCCATCTGGATGCGGGCCGCGAGCAGTTGGCCGCCGCCCAGGAGAAACTGGCAGAGGCCAAGGCCCAGCAGCAATCGGCCGCTGTGGAGGCCGAGAAGAAGGCCCAGGACGAACAGAAGTCGGAGAAGGAAATCGCCAAGGCGAAGTCCGACGCCGAAAAGAAACACACTGCCACCATCAATCGCTGGCAAGCTGCGGTGAATGAACTGCTGGCCTGGCAAGCGGCGGCTGAAGGCAACCATGCCGAGGCGCTTCAGCTGGCGCAAAAGGTGAACGACCTTCCCAAGGAGCGGCTTGCGCAGTTTCAACTGGCGGCCGGTGAAACCGATCAGGCCATCGCTACGGCCCGGCAGGCCAAGGCATCGAGCGAGAACCAGGTGTACCCGGCCGCCAACTATGTGGATGTGCTGCATCGCGCCGGCAAAGCCGAGGATGTCAAGAAAGAGTTCGAGTCGCTGCGGAAGTTGGCATCAACCCTAGATACCGATGTTCGCATTTACGGCCGCATTGCCGCACTGGCCAAGGAACTTGGGATAGCAGGCGATTGGCGACTGCCGCGCGAAGTGCCCGCCGATACCGGCCAGCGGCCCGATCTGGCCACGCTGGGGCCGTTCCGCTGGTATCCCAGCCCCGCTCCGCAATTCCGCCTCCGTCGAGCCAACGGCGAAACGTTGTCGCTGGAAGACTACCGCGGCAAGCCGGTGTTGGTCATCTTCTACCTGGGCTACGGATGCTTGCACTGCGCACAGCAGTTACAGAAGTTTGGTCCGCTGACCGAGCAGTACCGCGATGCCGGCATCGAACTGGTGGCCGTGAGCACCGATAGCCTGGATCAACTCAAGCATACGGTCGAGCAGTACAAGGCCGAGTCGAAGGACCAAAAAGATGGCTTCCCCTTCCCCTTGGCTGCCGATCCCGAGTTCCAGGCGTTCAAGGCATTTCGGGCTTACGATGACTTCGAGGACGTGCCGCTGCACGGGACGTTTCTGATCGACGGTGCCGGCCGCATCCGCTGGCAGGACATCAGCTACGAGCCCTTCATGGAGCCCGAGTTCCTGCTGAACGAGGCTCAGCGGCTCTTGAACCAGGATTTGCCAAGTGACCCGGCGGCCGAAATCTCAAAGCGGTAGTTGCCGCGGCAGTTCGCTCTTCCTTCACAAGCAAGCCGCCGGGGCTCGAGGGCAGCACTCGAAACCCCGGCGGCGCCTTACGTGATGGCACTGGGTTAGATTCCCAGATCGAATTCCGCCGGGAACACGAAGCTGGGCAACTCCTTGGGCATTGGCCGCAGGTGCTCGTGGCCCGGTTCCGGTTGCGGCCCGTACTCGCTGCCCGTCGCCGGGGCGAAATCGGCCTTTTCCAGTTCCACGGTCCGCGGGGCTTCTACCGCCACGTGGTCGGCGGCCGTGGACGAAGCCGGCCACAACTGCTCCGCGATCCCGCGCAACTCGTCTTGCAGGCCCCGGACCACTTCGACCATCACCCCAACCGCCTGCTGCGCCAGTTCCATGGTTTCATGCCGCAAGGCATCGGTGGCGGTTGCTTGTGGCGAGGGCGCCTCAACCGGGCCATCATCTGCGGTCGTACGTGCGTGGAAGCAGTCGTACTCCGGCCCGTGCAGCAGGAGATCCTCAGGGACGAACCGCCCGATGCTATCCAAGCACTCGTCGCCCAACAGATTCGCATTGTCGGCTTCGGTATCGGTCCTGGTCTCGGCATCGCAGTCGCCCTGGGCATCGCAATCCGTGTCGGCATCGACTGCTGGGGTGGCCGTTTCTGCCGGCGAGCGTTCCGAGGGCGCGGCGTAGCCATCGTAACCGTCGTAGCCGTAGAGGTCGTAACCGAAGCCGTCGAACTCGTCGTAGCCATACAGCCCGTAATCCTCGAAGGCGGCATCCAGCACGCCGTAGTTGTCGTCATGGATCGTCTTTACGGCATCGGCTTCAACCGGCGGCGCCTCCACAGGACCAGCGTCGTCGTCTGCTGCACCCGAGGTGATTGGAGCCGGGGCCGCGGCAACCGGGGCGTCGGCCGACGCAAACGTCTCGTCGAAGCAGCCTTCGTCGAACGAACCAACAAACGGCCGTTGGCCGAAGCAACCATCGGCCAGGGCCGCGGCGCGGCTGCCCAATTGCTGGGCTTCATCGCGGCAGACGGAACCAATTTCCGGGTGCTGCACGATCACGTCGCCCGCTGAGGCCTGGCCGTCGCCATCCACCTGGTACGGCTGGCAGGCATCGTCGTAGATGCCGTACGTATCATCGTACTCGTAGTCCACCGTTTCGGGCGCAACCATGGCCTCGGAGTCGTTACGAATTGCCGTGTCGGCTGCGTCGGCCGTATCGACCAGGAACGGGTCGGCGTCGGCCGCCAGTGGGCAAAGCTCCCGATCGACCGAATCCACGGCGACGCCCGTCTCAATGGCTTCATCCTGCTTGGGGCAGGTTGAGGGGGCAACCTTACCGCGATGGCATTGTGCCTGCTGCGCGACCTTGGCCGCCATCGATTCGATGATCGGACATGTTCCGGAATGGAGGCCATCGTTGGCCAGATTGATCCGCATGGCTTCGTCGATCACCGCGGAGTCATCGGCGTAGTCCGGGGCGGTCGTCGGGCTGGCCTGCTCCGCGCCGGTCAAGCTCTTGGCGACCAACTGCGTGGCATCGAGGCCCTTGCGCAGGTCTGCCAGATCGCGCTCAAGCTTGTCCTGCGTGGGGCTATGGAAAGGAGCCACATCACCTGCTGGGCCTGGCAGCGGTAGGCTTGCGCCGTCGCCCAACGGGGCGTCGCTTCCGCCGCCGATGGGACCGCCTCCACCGCCGAGGATGCCGCCACCATTGAGATGGCCCTGGCCGGTGAGTGAACCGTTGCCCCGCAGGTTGCCGCTGCCGCTAAGATGGCCAATGCCACTCAACGGACCGGTGCCGGTGAGCGGGCCAACGCCGCTTAAGAATCCGTGCGAACTGAGGGGGCCGCTGCCGCTCAAAGGGCCACTCGTTCCCAACGGTGCCTGGCTGGCCAGTGCCGATTGGCTACCGATGGAGCCAGCCGCCGCGCCCAGGTTGCCGGTGCCGCCCAGCGGTCCCCGGGCGGCCGCCAGGTTTCCGCCGCCACCAATGGGACGCGTCACGGCATGAATGGCACCGCGGTTCAGCGAGCGGTCAACGTAGGGATAACCGTGGCCGTCGAAACCTTGCCAGACTCCATACCCGTAGTCGGCGTTGGCGGTCTGCCGCCGGGATGAAATCACTGGTTGCGCCGGGGCGGCCGGGCGTTCAACCTGCCGGCGGCTCGATGGCTGTTGGGGTTGCGTCTGCGGCGCCGGCGCTTCGACGGGGCCGGGCAGATAGTCGAAGATGTCGGCAACTTTCTCTTCAAGCGGCGACCACGCGGGAGCCACCTCCTCACGCTGCGGCTTGGCGAGCCCGAGCAGGTTGTCGGCCGCTTCCAAGGGTGACCACGAGGGAGCGATTTCGTCGTGCGCGGGAGGCTGGGTGACGGTCGCTGGCCGGCATTTCGCCGCCAGGTGGGCAAAGACATTGTAGCCGTAGTCGGCCGGCTTTTCCTGGTAGCCGAAGGCGTCGTGGCTGGGCAGTTCAGCTCGGGCCGTGGAAATCGTGGCCGCCGGAAGTTGTCCCAGGACGGCTCGGGCAGCAGGCGGCAGCAATCCGGAGGTCAGTCGTGCGCCTTCGGCCCGGAGTTCGGCCAACTCCTGGGGACAAATACATCGCACCGGAATGGGGTCGAACTCTTTAGCTGCCGGTCGTCCTCCGTAGCTGAGCCCGACGACTTGCGCTGCTGCGGTGAAGGTTCCGAAGAACGCGCTCAGCGCAAAGCGTGTGCGTTTCATAACCATTTCTCCTACAGGCTATTACGCTATGTATTGATGGCAGGGCAGAGGCAGCTCCGGGAGGGTGGCTCGCGTCCATGGAGCCGTAAGTGCTGCTGGATGGGTAAAAGTGGTATCGGAGATCGTTGACTGCACCCATTAAGTAATCAGCGTAGGCTACGTGCCAAAATGCCGTTTAAGGCATTTGGGAATGCTGCAAAATGCAGGATGTTCGGGGCGTTTGGGTGGCGCGGCTGCTGGCCAGCCTTCCGGCCAACCGAGGGGGGCGCCGGCGAGCGTTAGCGGCTCGCATTCTCGGGAGCCTCGGGTGGCGCCGTACCGGGTGATAGCATTCGCAGGCAGCAAAGGTTTCCGCCGACGCGCGTGCTGTGGGCAGATCGTGTAGGGCCAGATAGCCGAACACATCAAGATTCCCGCCGGTGCGCGTGCTGTGGGCTGAGGAGACAAGCATCCCCCTGCGGCGGTGAATTCGCATCCTTGACCGTGCCCCCTAAGGGGCCGACAATTAGGGACTTGCCACGCGGCCAGCGTTGGCGGTCTACCCTGTAACCTTCCCCTCGCGAGTTCTACCGGTTTTATGCCTGCAACCAGCCAGGTCCCCGATCTGCACGGCCGTTTTGGCGATTTTGGCGGCCGCTACGTTCCGGAGACGTTGACCTACGCCCTTGAGCAACTGACGGCCGAGTACGAGAAAGCCCGGCAAGACCCGGCATTCCAGGCCGAGCTGAACCAACTGTTTACAACCTATGTTGGCCGGCCCTCGCCGCTGTACCACGCCCGGCGGCTGAGCGAAGCCTGCGGCGGCGCCCAGATTTACCTCAAGCGCGAAGACGTCAATCACACCGGGGCCCACAAGATCAACAACAC
>CAZEEG010000229.1:0-5326 GCA_964511065.1 uncultured Pirellulales bacterium
ATTTCGGCATCGGGGCCGATCTCAACATGCTCATCGAGTACGGCGCCCGAACCAGCCAGCCCGTTGCCGAGCGGACCGAAAGCCGCACGATCGCCCAGTTGGCCAACTTCAAGGAAGGCAACAGCCCGCCGCTGGTGTACCTCACCGGGCAGCGCAACATTTCGCTCTCTAAGAGCGAGATCGCCATCTTGCGCGATTACCTGTTGAACAAGCATGGGATGCTGTTTGGCGACAACGGCGGCAGCAGCCATTTCCACAACCAGTTCTTTGCAATGATGCGGCAAGTGCTGCCCAACGTGGAAGGGGTTCGAGTGCCGCTGGACGATCCAATCCATTCCGTCCCGTACCGCATTCCGTTTCTTCCGTACGTGGCCCCGCACGGCGGGAAAGATGCCTGGGGCTGGAAAGTTGATGGCCGCTGGGTGTGCTACTACCATCCCGGCGATATCGGCGACGCCTGGACCGACGACCATGCGGGCGTGCGGCCGGAAATCTGGGAGTACTGCTACCAGTTAGGCACCAACGTCATCTTCTACGCACACGTGGAGTACAGCAAATGGCTGGAAGCACGCACCAAGAAATAAGCTCCCCAGCAGTTCGCCCGGCCGCGGCCCCAGTACCGGCGACAGTTGTACCAGCGACATTCGTACCAGCGGCAGTTCCTCCGGTGGCACTCGCTACGGCAGTGCTCGTTGCGGCGGTCCTGGTTGTTGCGCTGCTTTTGGTGCCTCACCGGGCCAATGCCGGTCCGCTCGATGAGATGTCGCTGGATCGTTGGGCCAAGTTGCGCGAGGCTGAGCGCTACCAGCTGAACATCGCCGAGAAATATTTCCGCGAGAAGGAATACAAGGTCGCCCAGTCCGAATATGAGAAATTTCTCACGCTGTACGAGCAGAGCGAAGGAGCCCCTTACGCTCAGCTCAAATGGAGCCTGTGCCAGGTTGAGCGGCGCAATCTCAACACGGCCATTAAAGACGGCTTCCAGTCGGTGATCGACTATTGGCCCGACTCGCCCGAGGCGGTCAGTAGCGCGTATTTGATCGCCCGCACCTACAAGGACATGGGCGAGGTAGCCAAGGCGAAGAAGGCGTTTGCCGATGTCATCACCCGCCATGGCGAACATCTGGTAGGTGTGCTGGCCCGGACGCAGTTGATCGACATTGCCCGCGTGGAGGGCGACCAGCAGCGGCAGGTAACCCTGTGGCGGCAGCTTACCTTTGATATCCCGCGCACCAAGGACGCGGGACGTTACTGCATTGAGGCCTCGCAGCAACTGGCCCGGCATTACCTGGGACAAGGCGCGTTTCAACAGGCCGTGGAAGCCCTCGCCACGACCTACCCTGAGGACCAATTGCCGACCCAGTTGGTGGCGTACGTGCAATCGCCCATCTCAACGTTGGCGCAAGATTCCACCACCAAGGAACAAGGCCAGCAACTGGCCGATCGGGCGATTGCCTTCCTCCGGGAGCGGATGCCTGCCGACTTGAACGAGGAACCGCAAAAGGCGCGTGCCCGCGAATACTGGTTTGCCATCGCCGACCTTCAAAACCGTTCCGGCCGTCTTGAGGCGGTGCCAGAAACGTACGATCAGATGCTCAAGGTGTTCGGCACGGATGACAGTATTCTCGACCGGCTAGCCAGTTTCTACAAAGGTGCCGAGCAGCGCGACCGTGCCCGCGCTACCTACGGCCGCTTTACCGACAAGGCGTTGGGCCTAAGCCGGATGGCCCAGATGGATCGTGAGGAGAAAAAGTACGAAACGGCGATCGGCATTTATCGTCAGCTGGTGAGCATGGATGAGGAAAAGGCCGCGCAGTGGCAGAATCAGATTGCTTCGACCTATCGCGAGGCCGGCAAATGCGACGAAGCCGTGGCCGTGTACCAACAACTGATTAAGCAGGCGCCCGAGCAGGCCGACCAGTGGCTCTGGAACGTGGCCGATTGCTACCACCATTTTGGCAAGTACAAGGAAGCGGTGGCCGCTTATCGGCAGAGCGACCGCTTCCCGGCGGCGTACCAGCGGATGGCCGAGTGCCACATTCATTTGAAGGAGTGGGGCCCGGCCTTAAGCCTGTACCTGCAGATCCGCGACAGCCACGAACCGCTTTCGAGTTGGGCGCAACTCCAGATGGCATACACGCTGGAGCGGGCGGGTGATAAGGAAAAAGCGATCCTGGCATTTCAACGGGTGTGCGAGAAGTATCCCAAGTCGTCCCAGGCCAGCGCCGCCCATGCCCATCTGCAGACCGAGTACAAGATCAACGTGACTCTGGGCGGCGCCAAGGAAGACGCAGACAAATAGCCCCCCGGTGGATTAGCGGCACGCGCCGCCTGGTGCGCTAAAGCCTTTCACCGCGCGCGTGCCGCGTGGTCGTCGCCGCTACTTCGTGCGGGGAACGCTCACTCGGGTAAACGCGACCATCGGCACGGTTGTCCGCGGAGAAGTCGCCCATTGGCTGCCAGCATCCTTGGCTTGGCCATGGTCGCACAACTCCATGCGGTGATCGGCCGGGTTGAAGCTCTCGTGATCCGCAGTGCGTTCATGCTGGAACGCTTCGTCCCGCACGCGCTCGGTGAGCAGCGCTACCCGCTGCTTCAGGCTGCTGCCCTGGCGGGGCACATCTTTCCGCGAAGCGGCGCGTTGCGCCGCTTGGCCCAGGGCGGCCCCGGCTTCGCTGTTGGTGCCGTTCACTTCTACCTCGTCGCCCGAGAGCAGCACTTCTGCGTCTAACTGCAACTCGCCGCGGACCACCCGCACGTTGCGCGGGGCCTCGATGCCAACCCGGACGGACTGTCCTTTGACCCGGACGATGGTGATGGTGATGTTGTCGCCAATCTGAATCTGCTGCTGAGCCTTGCGAGTGAGCACCAACATTGTGCAATCTCCTTTTGCGTGGTGGTTGGCGGTGATCTCCTTTTCGCCAGGGCCTTAATGCACAAGCCGTGCCAAATGCTCAGCGGGCATTCGCGGTTTGTTGTAAGTTGTTGTGCGGAAGCAGGTTGTGATGACTGCACGTTTTCCCAAATGCTAGCAATAGGAAATTCCTTTCAAAACGGATTGCAAGATCAATTTGACAAAAGTTTCGGCATGCCGTGGCCGACCGGGGAGACTCTTTAGAGGCAACGTGCTGAGGAATCGCTGCCGCCCGGTCGTGGTCGCGCGTTTCGCCTGGGCCGATTTGGAAAGAATAAGCATAATGCCTGCGCTGGCAGCGGCAGCAATGAGCCACGAGTGCGCACCCTGGAAGTCGGGAGCCCAGCTTCGCCGCGTGTGCTGTCCGTGCATCGGGTTACCCCCCGTTGCAGCGCGGCAGGGAGCCCGTCGGGTAAACGGCAGCAGGCCAACGATTCGGAGATCGGCATGAACGGCAACGACCACGAGAAGCAGATTCAACAGGCTGAGGAAATGTTTGGCGATTCGCTCGACGCAGTGGGCTTCGCCAAGGGGCTGTATTTCGGGCGTTATCAAGCTGGCAAGCTGCTGCCCTACCCTGATCTCTTTGCCAATGCACAGGTCAACGAACTGGTCGAGTCGCTGAAACAGTTCTGCGAAACGCACATCGACCCGGCCCAGATCGACCGCCAAGAAGACATTCCCGCCGAGGTGATCGCCGGCCTGGGCCGGTTGGGCGTGCTGGGGGCCTGCCTGCCGGCCGAAACTGGAGGGCTGGGACTAAACCAGGTGGCGTATTGCCGGCTGCTGGAGGTATTGGGAGCCCACTGTGCCAGTACGGCCCTATTCGTCAATGCACACCATTCGATCGGGCCGCGCGCCGTGGTGCTGTTTGGCACGCCCGAGCAAAAGGCCAAGTGGCTGCCGAAGATGACCACGGGCCAGTGGATCAGCGCCTTTGCGCTCACGGAACCAGAAGCCGGCAGTGATGCCGCCAATGTGCAGACCCAAGCCGTGCCGCAACCCGACGGAAGCGGCTGGATTCTCAACGGCCAGAAGCGATATATCACCAATGGCGCGCTGGCCAAAGTGCTTACGGTGATGGCCCGCACGCCGGTGCCGGGCAGTTCGGAAACGAAGATCAGCGCCTTTATCGTCACCCCGGACATGCCCGGCTTTGAAGTGACTGAGGCCCGCATGCCCAAGTGCGGCGTGCGCGGCACGGCCACCAGTCGCCTGGCGTTCCGCGATATGTTCGTGCCCCGGGAAAACCTGCTGGGGGAATTGGGCCGGGGACTGAAAGTCGCCCTGACGGTCCTGAACTTCGGCCGCACCACCTTTGGCGCCAGTTGCACGGGCGCGGCCAAGTTCTGCCTCGCCCGCAGCGCCGCCTACGCCAATACGCGCGTGCAGTTTGGCCAGCCGCTCGGCAACTTTGAACTGGTCAAGGAAAAGTTGGCTTTCATGGCGGCCTCGATCTTCGCCATGGAATCCATGACTTATCAAACAGCGGCCCTGATCGACTCGGGCACCGACGACTACATGCTCGAAACGGCCATCCTCAAGGTGTTCGCCACCGAGCGGCTATGGCGGATTGTCAACGATGCCTTGCAGATTCACGGCGGTGCGGGATACTTCAACGACCTGCCGTTTGAGCGGATGATGCGCGACCACCGCATCGACCTGATCGGTGAAGGCGCCAACGACGTACTGCGGGCGTTCATTGCCTTGGTGGGCATGCGCGACGTGGGCCTGGAGTTGGAAGGCATCCTCAACGCGCTGAAAAGCCCCTTCGGCAATCTCTCGCGCCTGGGTAGCTTTGCCGCGCGGCGGATCGGCTCGATGCTGTTGAGCCCCGAGGTGACGGTTCGCACCACCGAACTGGAGCGCGAGGCGGGACGGCTGGGCAACCTGATCGGCACGTTCGGCGCGGCCGTCGATCGGCTGTTGCGCAAGCACCAGCAGGAGATTCTCGACCGGCAGTACCTTCAGGCACGCATCGCCGACGCGGCTTGCGAGCTGTACGCCAGCAGTTGTGTGCTGTCGCGGCTGGATGCCATCGTCCGCGACCATCACCTCTCCGAGGAGCAGAAGCGGCGCGATCTGAAGGTGGGCCGGTATTACCTGGCCACGGCCGACCGCTACGCCCGCCGCTGCCTGGCCGAACTTTGGGAGAACGACGACGACGAAACCACCGCCCTCGCCAATGCCCTGCTGGCCTGGCACAACCGTGCTGAAGCGTGAGCCGTAAGCCGGCCCTGCGGTTGGGGGGACGTTGGCGCCGCTTAATTGCCACCTGTTGCGCGCGGCGGTCGGTGGTAAGATATCGGCTTTCGCATCCCTTGAAGCACTGGCCCGACCGTCACTCGGTGGCCGCCGCTTATTGGCAAGAGCGCACGTAAGCCATGTCAGAACTTCCCAAGCAGTACGACC
>CAZEEG010000230.1:0-5165 GCA_964511065.1 uncultured Pirellulales bacterium
CATTGCCTTCGCGCTGTCGCAGCCAATTTCTTCGCTGGTCGTCGGCCTGCGGAACGAGCGCGATCTGAACCAGGCCTTGGAAGTTGGCCGCAACTTCAAGCCGCTCTCCATCGAAGAGCAGCACGAACTGCTGGCTAAGGTGCGCGACGACGCCGGGGACGGCCGGCACGAACTCTTCAAGACCAGCAAGGAATTCGACGGTCCCCATCATCGTAAGCAGCATGGCTTCAAGGTGGACTAACGGCCGCCGGTATATCTGACGACTTAGCAGTCCCGTGGGCAGCGATGGGCCGCGCGGGCGACGTCTGCGGCACCAAACTTGCACCTCGCCGCCGTTGGGCTATTGCCGGAGGTGCGCGCTTTTTGACGGGCTCCGCGAGCAACATCGCCATGAATCCCCGTGCCCCATCGCTGCCAAGGATGCCATGCAGAACCAGCCAACCCGTCAAGTTGCCAATCCAGGTAAAGCTGCCGCCAACGACGAAGCCAATTCCTCTGCGAGCAGGCCGGCCGATGCTAACGGCAACGGCCGGCAAGGCTCTGAGCTTCGTCTGCCGCCGCCCACCTTAGACGTGCCGCAAGGCCGCCGCCTGCCGATCGGGGCGGAGCCTCTGAACGAAGGCGGAGTGGATTTTCGCGTGTGGGCTCCGCGCTGCCGCGAGGTTCGCGTGGTGCTGCTGGACGACTCGGGCGGGGAGCAGGGAAGTTATCCCCTGGAGCGCGAAAAGGGTGGTTACTTCCGGGCCCAGGTGTCGGCCGCTCAACCAGGATCGCTGTACAAGTTCCAACTTGATAACAGCGGGCGGTTTCCGGACCCGGCCTCGCGGTTTCAACCGCAGGGCGTGCACGGCCCTTCCGAGGTGATCGACCCTGCGCAGTTCAAATGGACCGATGCCGACTGGCACGGCGCCAGCCTTAAGGGGCAGGTGCTCTATGAACTGCATATCGGCACGTTCACGCCAGAAGGCACTTATGCCGCGGCTAAGGAGAAACTGCCGTACTTGCGCGACCTGGGCGTCACACTTATCGAAGTGATGCCGCTGGGCGATTTCCACGGTGAGTTTGGCTGGGGCTATGACGGCGTGTGTTGGTTTGCCCCGACCTGGCTTTATGGCAGGCCCGACGACTTCCGCGACTTTGTGAACGCGGCGCACCGCATCGGCCTGGGCGTCATCCTCGATGTGATCTACAACCACTTCGGCCCCAGCGGCAACTACGGTGGCCAGTACTCGCCGTATTACATCTCGCGGCGACACGGCACCGAGTGGGGCGATGCCATCAACTACGACGGCAAGCAGTCCGGCCCAGTGCGCGAGTTCATGGCCTCCAACACCGCCCACTGGATCGCCGAGTACCATCTGGATGGGCTGCGGTTTGATGCCACCCAGGCGATCTTCGACGATTCCCCGGAGCATGTTCTGACCTTAGCCTCGCGCTCTGCCCGCGAGGCCGCCGGCGAAAAACCGATCGTGTTGTACGCTGAGAACGATGCCCAGGAGGTATGCCATGTTGAGTCGCCCGACTGCGGCGGCTACGGCATGGACGGCTTGTGGAACGACGACTTTCATCACGCCTGCCGCGTGGCGGCCACCGGCCACTCCGAGTTTTACTACGCCGATTACGACGGCACACCGCAGGAACTGATCTCCGCGATCCGCTGGGGCTATCTATACCAGGGCCAGTGGGTGCAGCGGTTGCAGCGGACGCGGGGAACCTCGTCGCGGCATCTTAAAGCGGCCCGCTTTGTGAATTACCTGCAAAATCACGATCAGGTAGCTAACTCAGCCCGCGGGCTGCGGACTCATCTGCTCACCACGCCCGGCCGGTTTCGCGCGCTCACGGCCCTGCTGCTGCTCGGCCCCCAGACGCCGATGCTGTTTATGGGACAAGAGTTTGCGGCGTCCAGCCCGTGGCTGTTCTTCGCCGATCATGATGTAGACCTGGGCCGCCTGGTGCGACAGGGCCGCTGGGAGTTCGTCCGCCGTTTTCCCAGTGCGGCAGGCTATAGCAGTGAATCCGGCCTGCCGGACCCCACCAGCCGCGATACGTTCGAACGCTGCAAGCTGAACTGGGCCGAGGTCAAACAACACGAACCTACCCTCTTACTGCATCAGGATTTGCTGACGCTGCGGCGCGACGATCCGGTGTTTGCCCGGCAGGATCAGCGGCAGATCGAGGGCATCGCAATTGCGGCGGAAGCCTTTTTGCTGCGGTGGTTTGGCGGTGAGGGCGACGATCGCCTGCTGCTGATCAATCTGGGGCGCGATTTCCATTGGCAACCGGTGGCTGCGCCGCTGATGGCTCCGCCCGCTGGCTGCGATTGGGAACTGTTCTGGTCGAGCGAGCACCCGCGGTACGACGGCTCAGGCACGGCCGTGCTCGATACCAAGGACTGGAATATCCCCGGCCACGCGGCCATTTTGCTTAAGCCCCGCCCTCACAGGACTTAATGCCGGGGCGCCGAGTGCGTTTTGGGCGGACGATGCAGCCGTTTGCCGCTAAGTAGCTCGTTCGTGCCGCAGGAAAAGCGGCTTTGGCGTGCGATACGCATCCGGCGGAGCCTCACAGCTTTATGGATAATCGCTTGCGTCCTTAAGTCATTAGGCTATCGCAGGTTGCGCAATTGCCCCAGCCGGCAGCATCAGACCTCGGGACCCCTTTCGGCGAGGGGGTTGCGCCAGTCCTGCTAGCAGGCACTCCATTGCCCTAGCTAGCCCGGGGGCAGTAACATCATCATATGCTGCGCAAAGGAGTTCCTGTTTCGCCGGGCGTTGCCGTTGGTTCCGCCTACTGCATTCTTCAGGTCTTCGTCGACCCGCAGGGCAAGCCTCTCGAAGAGGAGGAAGTGGTCGAAGAGCTGGAGCGGTACGACCGTGCGCGCGAGAAAGCCATCGCCGACCTGAAGGCCCTGTATCAGAAGGTTGCCACGCAGGTAAGTGCCGAGAATGCCGAGATCTTCCGCGTTCACCAGTCGATCCTCAACGACAAGGCGTTCACCACCAAGGTCCGCGACCGCATTTTCCGCGAGCGGACGACCGCCCGGGCGGCCCTGGCCCAGGTGATGGCCGATTACACATCGCTGTTTGCCCGGACCAAGGACGAGTACCTCAAGGAGCGGCTGGCCGACGTCCGCGACGTGATCGTGCGGCTTTCCGGCCACCTCTCGCAGGTGCTCGAGGAAGAAGTCCACGGACCGACCGGCCCGTTGATCGTCGTGGCCGATGAACTGCTGCCGTCACACGTGGTACTGCTGGGCGAACGGCAGGTGGTTGGCATTGTCACCGAGGCCGGCGGCCAGACGAGCCATGCTGCCATTCTGGCCCGCAGCCGCGGCATCCCGGCGGTTTCCGGCGCGCAAGGTATCCTCCGCCAGGTGAAAAACGGCGATACCGTCGTGGTCGACGGCCGCGAAGGCGTGGTAGTCATCAACCCGGACCCCGAGTCCGAGGCGGCTTACCGCAAGCTCCAGCGTGAGTTTGTCGACCTGAAGGACCACCTGGCCGAGAACCGCGATCAGCCGGCCGTCTCGGCCGACGGCGACCAACTGGAACTGCTGGCCAACATCAACAGCGTGGCCGACTGCAAGGCCGCCCATGCCATGGGGGCCAGCGGCATCGGGCTGTTCCGCACCGAGTATCTGTTTCTCACGCACCCCGACGTGCCCGACGAAGAGGAACAGATCGCAGCCTATCGCGAGATCATTCACGCCGCGCCCAACCACCGCGTGACCATTCGCACACTCGACCTGGGTGGCGACAAGACCATTCCGTACCTGGGCCACCGCCGCGAGGCCAATCCGTTCCTAGGCTGGCGGTCCATCCGCCTGTCGTTTGAACATCCCGAGTTTTTCCTCAAGCAGATTCGGGCTGTGCTCCGCGCGGCGGCACCTGAGCCGGGCATCAACAAGCAGGTCCGGCTGATGTTCCCTATGATCACCACCGTGGTGGAGATGCAAAGGGTGCGGCGCATGGTGCGCCGAGCTTGCCGCGACCTGGACCGCGAAGGGAAGGAACGTGGCGAGGTCGCCATCGGCATGATGGTCGAAGTGCCGGCGGCGGCGATCACCATCGACTCGTTCTTGCCGCTGGTGGATTTTGTCTCGATCGGCTCCAACGACCTGGTCCAGTACTTGATGGCGGCCGACCGCGATAATCCCAAGGTCAACCACCTGTGCCAGCCGTTGGGCCCGGCGGTGCTTAAAGTCCTGCATCATGTCATCACGACCTGCAACAAACGCGGCAAGCCGGTAACACTGTGCGGCGAGATGGCCGGGGCTCCGCGTTCGTTCCTGCTGTTGTATGCGATGGGCCTGCGTTCATTCAGCATGAGCCCCGCGTTCATTCCCACGGTCAAGACGTTGGCGGGTTGCGTACGGCGCGACGAAGCCGAACGCATTCTTCGCCGGGCCATGCAGTTCAAGACGACGGACCGCGTTCGCCGGTACATGGCCCAGCAGGTCCTGGATATCTGCCCGAGCCTGAAGCTGCTCGACTCGCCGTAGTGGGTCTTTCATAACGCGGCGGACAGTCAGCGGCACATCGCAGGCAAATAAAAAAGATTGCGCCGCCGAAGTTCTTTTTGTTGGTTGCGAGTGGGCAAGTTTGTGGGCTTACCTCGACTCACACCAGAACTTGGCCGCGCAATCCCGTTCCATCAACGGCGATCGTATACCGGCAGTTTGGTTAGACCGTCTGCAGTATCGATATGTTGCCAATGATGGATAAGTTCCCTCGGTATTCTCCAATCAACCGCCGAATTGCCGTGCGATACGGAAGACTGAATGTGTCTTCAGCATGCACGGCATCCAGCAATTGCGCACGTTAAGTGGTAGCACGCGTGCCGCCAGTCGGCGGGGTAGGCGTGTGACGATGGACGTCGGTCCCGGCGTGGGTTTGCGTTGCACTCCATAGCCCAAGACCGGCAACAATGATGCCCATCACGATCTCGTTCCACATGGCCGTTTCGCCGACGCCATCGCGTGGGTACGAGTAAATGAAGGGTGAGGCAATCAGCCAGATACCAAGTGCCACGTTCGCCCAACTCATCCAGGGATAGTGGCCGGGCATCGCCACCCGGGCGGCGGCCATCGCCGCGACCAGAATGCCGACAATCAGGCTATTCCACATCGCGTTGTTCAGATCGGTATAGCCCAGAACGACCGGCGA
>CAZEEG010000231.1:0-3058 GCA_964511065.1 uncultured Pirellulales bacterium
AACGAGAGGGCAGGACACGAATGTCCTCGACGCAGGAATTCAGCCCCGGGCACCTCATCCAGGCCGTTCAGGCTTTGCGGCTGCTCTTGCAAGAATTGCGCGCATTGGCCCAGTCGGCCGAAGATGCGGATGCCTTTCTCCATACTTTCCTGCAGCGAACCGTCGAGCACCTCGGGGCCACGTGCGGTGCGGTGTGGCAGCGGGCGCCCGAGAACCCTTGGCAACTGCGGCAAGGCTTTCAGCTCGGACCATGCCTGAGCGACGACGAATTGCTTGCCCAGGGCCAGTGGCTGGATGCCGCTCAAGTGAGTTCTGGCCCGTTGGTGGTCGAGCCCAAGGGTAGGGACGGGCTCTCCAGTCCCACCGCACAAGTCGCGGTGATTTCCAACGTGCCGCTGAACGCGGGCGGCTGCGCCGCGATCGAACTGTTTTTCGTGGCGGACCGTCCCGCGGCCCAGTTTCAGAATGTCGCGCGGTTCCTGCACGATGCCTCACAAGCCGTGGCAGACTGCTTGAATCGGCATTCGGAGCGCCAGGGCGAGTCGCCACAACAGGCGGCCGTTCAACTGCAAGAGTTCGTTCGGCAGGTGCATCAAAGCCTGGACCTCAAGGCGGTCGGCTATGCGATCGTCAACGAAGGCCGCCGGCTGGTCGGCTGTGACCGGATGAGCCTGGCGGTGGTGCACCGCGGACGTTGCCGCATGGAAGCCATCAGCGGCCAGGACGGATTCGACAAGCGGAGCGATGCCGTACGTTCACTGGAACGGTTGGCCGAGGTAATCGGCAAGGTTCGCGAGCCGCTGTGGTACGACGGCGATGCCTCCAGCCTGCCGCCTCAAATCCAGGATGCGGTCCGCGACTGTGCGGATCTTTCCGGCTCATGTGCGGTCGCCGTGATTCCCCTGGTGGCCGAGTTGCCCGAGACAGCGGAGTCGACCGAGCCATCGGCTGCGCATCGGCCAACGCCGCAGCTACTGGGCGTGCTCATTGCGGAACAGTTTACCCGGCCCCGCGCGATCGCAGAGGCCCGCGGGCGGATGCAGGTGGTCAGCGAACAGGCCACGCTCGCGCTGCGCAATGTCCTGGAGCATCGTGGCCTGTTCTTGATGCCACTGTGGAAATGGCTGGGTGGCCTCCCCCTGGTGCAGAAGACGCGCGGCTGGCCGCGTTGGCAGTTGATCACCGCGGGGCTGGCATTAACCGTCGCCATGTTGGCCCTGGTTCCGGGCGACTTTGCCTTGGAAGGACGGGGAACCCTGGAACCGGTCGTGCGGCAGGATGTATTTGCGGCTACTACCGGTATCGTGCAGACGGTACACGTCGACCACGGGCAGTCGGTTCGCCAAGGCCAATTGTTGGTCGAGCTGCGGAATGTCGATCTGGAAGTCGAGCAGGCCCGGCTTCACGGGGAGCTTTCCAGCACAGCCGAGCGGCTGGCTTCCATCCGCACCAGCCTGCTGAGCCGGCAACCGCAGACGGAAGCCGAACGCACGCGCCTGGCCGGGGAAGAGGCCCAACTGCGGCAGAAGCTGGCCAGCCTGCAACTGCAGATCGAACTGTTTGAGCTGCGGTTGGCGCAGACGCAAGTGGTTAGTCCGATCGATGGCGAGGTCATCTCCTGGGATGTTCGCAAGTCGCTGATGAACCGTCCCGTGCAGGCCGGCCAAATGCTGCTCACCGTCGCCCAGACCGATGCCCAGTGGGAACTGCTGGTGGACATGCCGGAGAACCGCATGGGGCACGTGCTGGCTGCCTGGAACGAGCATCGCGACCAGCCGCTGCGGGTGAGCTTCATGCTGGCCAGCGAACCGGGCACCACGTATGAAGGGCAGCTTCTTGAAATTCACGACCGGGCCGAGGAAGACCCCCATCACGTCAGCACCGTGCGGCTGCGCGTGCAGTTCGATCAATCGATCCTCAGCCGGCCCCGCGCCGGAGCCGCGGCAACCGTCAAGGTGCACTGCGGCCGCCGCAGCCTGGGTTATGTATGGCTGCACGATGTGTGGGAGTTTATCAAGTCGCGAGTGCTGTTTTGATGCGTTGACGTTGAGCAACCGCCGCCGCCGCAATCGTATCGCATATACAGACGAAGTAGTAATTGCCTTTCAATTGTCGTTGAATCTCGGATCGTTCAGATCGACGTTTGCGATGGGGACGTCATCATGTCCACTACCACCCTGGGGCTGCTCGCCGTGAGCCTGCTGGTCGGGCCGCAGCAAGTGGCCATGCACCCGGCCACAGCGGCAGCTTCCCAGCCGATCGTGATTGAACACGGCCTGGTATCGTTGCTGGAGGAAGTGACCGTGCCGGCCCAGGATGCCGGACCGCTGCTGCGGCTCACCGTGCGCGAGGGCAACCTGGTTGAGCAGGGTCAATTGCTGGGACAGATCGACGATCGCGAGGCGCAAGCGGCCCTCGAATCGGCCCATGCGCAGCATGCCAAGGCGGTCGAGACGGCACAAAATGATATCGACGTGCGCTATGCCCAAGCGGCGGCCGACGTGGCGACCGCGGAGCTTTGGGCCGCCCAGGAGACCAATCGCCGGGCCCGCAATGCCGTGGGGGCCGGTGAGCTGCGCAAGCTGGAACTGGCCAAGCGGCGGGCGGACCTGGGTACGGAACATGCTCAAATGCAGCAGCAATTGGCTGCCCATGACCGCGACGCGCAAGCGGCCAATATCAAGGCCGCCCAGCTTAGCGTCGAGCGCCGAAAGGTTGTCAGTCCGCTGGACGGCCTGGTGGTGGAAATCTTCAAACGGCCCGGCGAATGGGTGCAGGCGGGCGAACCCATCCTCCGCGTGGTCCGGATGAACCGCCTCCGCGTGGAAGGGTTCCTCAGCGTTGACAGCACCGATCCTCACGAAGTGGCCGACCATCGGGTTGTGGTTGAAGTGCGCCTCAAGGGGGGGCGCGTCGAACGCTTCAGCGGTCGAATGGTCTTTGTCAGTCCGCTGGTCCATGCGGGCGGGCAGTACCGCGTCTGGGCCGAAGTTGAAAACCGCCAGGAGGCTGGGCAGTTTCTGCTGCGGCCCGGTCACGAGGTGCGGATGCTGGTCGA
>CAZEEG010000231.1:3158-5100 GCA_964511065.1 uncultured Pirellulales bacterium
GCCGCCTGCCGGTGAAGGAGCACCGCCGCGGCCAGGCGCGCCCGACTTCACGTACGAACCGCAGCCGCTTTCTGCAGGCCAATGGCACAAGGCAGGCTAACGGCACATCGCGACATTCGTATCCTTCGTCGTCTGGATTTCTTTCGGCAAGAGCGGCCCCGCATCCAAGAAAGGGCACTTGCAATGATTGCCACGGTCATGCCCCAGCAGCAGAACGAGCGGTTCGAACGGCCGCTGGCCCTGCGCATGCGGGCGGACCTCGACATCCGGCGGCAGAGCTACCAGGGCACCACCAGTTGGGTGGTCAAAGACCCGCTTGCCCTGCGGTATTTCCGCTTTCGGGAAGAAGAGTTCGCGGTGCTGGGGTGGCTTGACGGTGCCCGCAGCCTACAGCAGATCCAGCGCGAGTTCGAGCAGCGGTTCCTGCCGCAACGGATGGACCTGCACGAGCTGTGGCAGTTCATCGCCACGCTGCACCAAAGCGGGCTGGTGATTGCCGAGGCGCCCGGGCAAGGAGCCCAGTTGCTCAAGCGGCACCAGCAACATAGGGCCAAGGAACGCTGGGGCAAATGGGCCAACGTGCTGGCGATCCGCTTCCGGGGTGTTGATCCCACGCGGGTGCTGTCGCTGCTGCTGCCGGCCGTGCGCTGGATGTTTCATCCGGCGGCGGCCGTGGCCTGCCTGGTCCTGGTTCTGGCCGCCGCGCTACTGGTGACCGTGGAGTTCCAGGTCTTTACTTCTCGGTTGCCGGCCTTTCACCAGTTCTTCAGCCTGGGTAACTCGCTGTGGCTGGTGGCGGCGATGGTCTTCGCCAAGGTGCTTCACGAGTTGGGGCACGGCCTCAGTTGCAAGTACTACGGCGGCGAGTGCCATGAGATCGGGCTGATGTTCCTGGTGTTTACGCCCTGCCTGTACTGCAACGTGTCCGACAGTTGGCTCTTGCCCAACAAGTGGCACCGCGTGGTGATTGCCGCGGCCGGCATGTACGTGGAACTGGTGTTGGCCGCGATCTGCACGTTCTTGTGGTGGTTCAGCCGTGAAGGGCTGTTCAACCACTTGTGCCTGAACCTGATGTTCGTCTGCTCGGTGAGCACGCTGCTGTTCAACGCCAACCCGCTGCTGCGGTTCGACGGCTACTACATCCTGGCCGACCTGGCGGAAATCCCCAACCTGCGGTCGAAGGCGTCACAGGTGCTGGCTCGTGGCCTGGCCCGCCGGTGCTTGGGCATCGAGTCGCAAACCGATCCGCTCCTGCCCGGGCAGCGGCGCTGGTTCTTTGGGCTCTATGCCGTGGCCGCGGTCGTGTATCGCTGGCTGATCACATTCTCGATCCTCTTCTTTCTGCTCAAGGTGTTCGAGCCGTACGACCTCCAGCCGCTGGGGCACGTCTTGATCCTGATCTCGCTGGTTGGCCTGGTGGGCGTGCCGCTGTGGCGGTTAGGCAAGTACTTTTCGGTGCCGGGGAGATTGGAGCAAGTGAAACGGCCCAACGTCCTGAACACGCTGGCCATCCTGGGGCTCGCTATGGCCGCGCTGGGTTTGATTCCATTCCCGCACCGCGTGGGCTGCGAACTGCTGATCGAGCCGCACGCTGCCGAGCCCATCTACGTGCAGACCGCGGGCCTGCTGCGGGAAGTTCAGGTGCGGCCGGGGCAACGCGTGCAACCTGGCCAGCCGCTGGCGGAACTGATCAACCTCGACCTGGTCAGCCAGATTGCCGCCCTAGAAGCCGAACTTCAGCAGCAGCGGCTACAGCTTCAGAACCTGTTGCGGCAGCGGTTCGCCGATCCCGAGGTGGTTGCCGCCGACGGCGAACTGCGCGAAGTGATCGCCACGCTCGAAAAACAGCTTATCGCCAAGCGCCATGATCTGGCGGCGCTGACGCCCAAGGCCCCCAGGGCCGGCCGCGTGATCTCGCCGCCGCGTTTGGGAAAGGAGCCTT
>CAZEEG010000232.1:0-4890 GCA_964511065.1 uncultured Pirellulales bacterium
ATGCCGGCGAGACATACCGCGAGGAGAAACGAACGCCATAGCACTGCTCCTGAACAGGAATTGGTTCGTACGTGGTCGAGCTAGAGCGCTCGACAAGGCAACAAAGCCAGGACGGGCTTACGAAGATGGCATCAAAGCACCCCGGCGCCAGGCCGTGCGCGGCCCGACGCCGAGGCGCTCGCTAAACCAACGCAGCTTCCGCTCGCACCGCTGGTGCGGGGAGCTTTTCGGCGCGGACTAGTGCTGCAGGATGAACTCGTTGGAGTTGAGCACCACCCAGAAGATGTCCTGCAATGCGGCCACGGTATTGCCACTGCGTGCCCGCCAGGCCGTTTGAGCGATCTTCATCTCGCTGCTGCTGGGGTTGCGTCCCAGGGCGGCCATGTAGAGATACTGCACCTTCTCGGAATCGGAGAGTTTGCTGGCCGCGAGCCGGGCGATCAGGCTGCCCGGCTCGGCGCTGGTGGCCTTGCGCATCAGTTCCCCGTTCCACATCATCAGGGTTTGTGGAATGGTACCGTTGAAGGTGGTCGCCTCGTTGTTCTCATCGGTGCCGAATGCCACGGAGAACTGTTGCAGCCACTGCGATTTCTGGCGTTCCTGGTCCTCGTAGCTGCCGCGGGACTTATGCGCTTCGGTCGCCACGATCAGCGACTCATAGAGTTGCTCGGCCGTCATCTGCCGCATGTAGAAGTGGCTGAACAGCGGCCGCTCGCCCAGGTTGGGATCATCCTGCTTGTTGCTGCGGTTGAACTTGCTGGAGAGGCCGTAGGCTTCCGAGAGCGTGATCCACTGGATCAGTTGCTTGACGTCGTAGCCGTAGGCGGCGAAGTCCTTACCCAAGCGCTCCATCAGTTCCGGATGGGTGGGGCTGTTGTGCGGCCCCATGTCGTCGATCGGCTTGGTGAAGCCGTAGCCGAAGAAATGGGCCCACATCCGGTTGACAAAAGCCTGGCTCAGGTTGGGCGAGGTGCGAATGAGCTTGGCCAGTTCCTGGCGGCGATTGACTTCGTCTACGTAGCCGCTGGGATTGATCTTGGTGCCGTCGATGAACGTGGGATAGGCCACCTTCAACAGGCCGTTGCGGAGCTCGTAGAACAGGTCGGCCTCGCGGGGATCATTGCTCTCGCCCGCGAAATCCTGGTCCACCAGCCGGGCCACGGAAACCTCGCCCCCAGTCCGCTCGGCCATGCCACGAGCCTGCCGGAAGAACGCGTTGAAGCTCCAGAACGAGTCCTGCTTCCAGTCGTTGAACGGGTGGTTGTGGCACTGGGTGCATTGCACCTGGATGCCCAGGAATATCTGCGAAACCTTCGCCGTGGCCGGGGTCGCATCCTCCTGCAGGTTATCCAGCAGGAAGTTCACCGCGCCGTTGTAATCGGGCTCGCCAGGCTTGTTGGCGCCTTGGGCGCTAATCAATTCATAGGTGAACTGATCGTAGGGCTTGTTGGTGAGGAACGCCCGGCGAAGATACTGCTGCATGCCTTCGCGGCTGACCATCGACCGGCGATCCGTTCCGCCCGTCCGACCGATCAAGGTGTTGGTCCAGATGGTGGTCCAGTTGCGGGCATAGTCTTCGATGTAGTCGTCGGAGTACAACAGTTTCTGAACGAGCTTACGTTTCTTGTCGGCCGAGCGATCGGAGATGAACGCCTTGGCTTCCTCCACAGAAGGGATGCGGCCCACCACGTCCAAGAACACGCGGCGGACCCATTCTTCATCGGTGGCCTGGGGCGAAGCCGTCACACCGGCGTCGGCCCAACCTTGGCGGATGAGCTGGTCGATGTAATCGGGTTTGCCACGACTGGAGCTGCTGTCGTCGGCTGCGAAGCTGGACGACGCAGCCAATACCACCGCACATGCGCTCAGGGCAAGCACGCCCCGCATTCGTGCGGTTCGAACCGACGATGCCTGCAACATAACTCTGCTCTCCCGTTAAGACATGAAGGGAACTCTGCTCCGCCGAGGAGACTCCCCGAAAGGGGCGCACCGGGGCGAGCGTTCATGGTAAGAAAAACGGCGCGAAAGTCAATAAACTGCGGAGGCAGAAGAGTTTCGCCCTACAGGAAACAGGTGCCACGCACTGCTTGCTAGCACCCGCCACCCCCTCACCAGACGCTGCCAAAATTTGCAACGATTTTTTATCGGCAACCGCGACGGGTTCCCAAGAGGTGTGTTTCAAAATGCAACAAATGTTCAATTTTGAGACACTCATTTTGCAACAGTCGAGTCGGGAGCCTCTAAAGCTTAGAGGCTCCCAACTCGGATTGTGACGCGAAATGCGGCGTGCATCGGCCTGAGCCTTGCGGCTTCAGCTAAGAATCGCGATTTTGCCTCTCTCTCCGATCCAGCCCCGATATTAGCCGCCTTCTTGCGTCCCACGCCTGTTGCGAGCGTGGTTTCTCGCCTCTCCGTTTGCCGGCCCCAACGCTTCGCAGCAACTCCTTGAGAACTTCGCATTAAGCACGTTCTCGCAAAGTGGCGGCGAGCATGTTCCCTGCCTCATATGCAACTGGCGTGCCAATCCCCAAGAGTGAACCCTCGCCAGCGCCTCCAGCTGGCCCTTATCCCCCCTCTCATTAGGGCAGCTCAAGCATCCGCTCCAGCGATGGCTGCCCGTAAACGGAACCGGCCGTCCAGACGGTTAAGTTGGGAAGAATCTGGGCTTCACCTCGCCCATGGGTGTGGCCGCACAGCACCCTCAGGTGCCGATCGGGGAATTGCTGCATGATCTCCAACAGCGCTTCGCCCAGGGCCAGGCAGCAGAAGTGCGGGGCCCAGTTGTCGTCAGATAGCTGCCCTTGGTGCCAGCAGGCCTGGCGGAACGGCGGGACATGCGTCAGGAAAAGTGCCTCGGCGTGCGTGGCCAGCGCTTGCGGCAGCACACGTCGGGCATGCTCGGCGGCCTCATCGCCCAAGGTGGCTAGCCGCTGGCGCCGCTGCTCGTGGCTGAGGCCGGCCAGTTCGGCGATCAAGAAGTAGTCGTTTAAAACGACGTTGCTGGCTTCGTAGTCGCCGGCCCGGGCGTCGCCCCAGCCGTCGTGGCCGACCAGGGCGACGCGTTGTGTTAACGAAATGGGGGCTGCGGTGCTGAGATACGTCAGCAGCGGTTGTTGCCGGCAAGCCTCGGCCACGGCCTCCCGTACGCCACGGATCGAGCCACGGTAGTAATCGTGGTTGCCCAGCACGAATGCCACGGGCCGATCCACGGCGGCAGCCGCCTGGAGCAGGTAGCCGACGACGTTGTCGGCCTCGCCCAAGTCGCCGCCGATCAGCACCCAGTCGGGCTGTTGCTGCGCGAGATCGTGCCAGAAGGCGGCGGCCTGCTCATCCGACACGAAGTTCAAATGCAGGTCGCTCAGCCAGGCGGCGCGAGCCATGATGGGGGGCACTCAGTGAAACAAGCGAAAGGAGCCGGCGTCGTTTGAGGGCTACTGCTGCTGTTTGCGGGCATCGATGATGCGCTGCAGCTTTTCCTGTTCGGCTTTCAGAACCTCCGGGGAAATAGCGGCTGGCTTCACCGGCGTGCGGTCCAGTTTCTCATCGGCGGCAAGCTCGCGCATTTTCAGCCCTCGATACCACACGGGATCGCCGTGGTCTTGCAGGAACAGGTACGCGCCGCGGTCGGCCAGCTTGGCGCCGCGCTGCCGGAGACGTTCCACGTCCTGCTGGTACTTGGGATCGGTGTAGTCGAAGTCGATCACCTTCTCGCCATTGAGCCAATGCTGAATAACGGTGCCCTGGCACACGATGCGGCCTTCGTTCCACTGGCCGACGGGCCGGGTGGCGTCGTGGCTGGGAGCGATACAGAAATACAGGCTGGCGGCGCTGGTGCGGGGATTCTTGCCGTCGGCGTGCTTGGCGTTATCGAGAATCTGGTACTCGTACTGCCCGGGACGATAGTACACGCCGCTGTTGCTGCCGGGTGCGACCTTCCACTGAAACCGCAGTTCGAAGTTATCCGGTACCTTGGTCACCTTATAGGTGAGGCTGCCGCCGCGATCGGCGCGGGCGATGGCACCATCTTCGACGGTCCAATTGCCCGCGTGCTGCCAGCCTTCCAGGTCTTGGCCGTTAAACAGCAGTTTGAAGCCGGCCTGTTTTTCCTCGGCGGTGAGCGAGTTGGGGTTCTCGGCCCAGACTTCTCCGGCAAGCAGGGAAAGACTCAAGGCCGCCAGGATTGCCGCAGCAGCGCGCATGAAAAGACTCCCAGGTTGGATGAACGAAGGTGGGTAAGGCCATGTGGAGCCGCCCATTATCGTTCACCAGCCTGGGAGTCTCAACGCTTTGTCGGTCGTTATCACCGGGGTGTCACGCTACACTTCCCGCTGGCTGTTTTCCAGGGGGAGGCAAGTCGCAGTGGGCGCCGGCAGGATGCCGGCGCCACTGGATGGGCTGCGTTTCCGGCAGGCCGCGTACGAGGCGGCCGGGTCGGTGGTGTCGTTGGGCCAGGGGCCTTCCAGCGACTGGTAGGTGGGCGGCTTCTGGCGGCTGAACATCGGGTCCTTGTTGGTCGGGTTCCAGCCGGCGATGTGCCGCGGCTCGCCGCGCTCGTGCGAAATCTTCTCCCACTCGGCGGCGTATTCCGAACCGCTTTCCTTCACCTGGCCCTTTTCGGCGTCCCACTCGTACACCTTGCCGTTACGGTAGCTCTCGGCACCCATGGTGATGGTGACGATGGCGGCCGCGCCCAGGTCGGGCGGGTTGTTGCAGGCCTGCTGGTCCTTCTTGCCAACGGCTTCGAAGAAGTTCTCCCAGTGGGCGTAGGTGTCGTCCTTGGGCTGGAAGGCGCTGATGTGCTGGGGCTTCACGTCGCGAAGCCGCGTGACCTGCGGCCGCTCGGGCACGAAGTCGAAGCCATCCTTGCTCATGTCGAACACCACGGTGCCG
>CAZEEG010000233.1:0-4876 GCA_964511065.1 uncultured Pirellulales bacterium
ACGTGAGGCAACGCTTCGTTGCGCTGAATTTTCTGTGAGAGGCCGGAAGTGGCGAAGAATTTGTATGTGGGAAACCTTCCGTATCAGACGACGAGCAGCGATTTGGAGCGGCTCTTCGAAGAACACGGAGCGGTGAAGTCGGCCCAGGTGATTACCGACCGGGAAACGGGGCGTTCGAAAGGTTTTGGCTTCGTGGAAATGTCCAACGATCAGGAAGCCGACGCAGCCATTTCGGCCCTCAATGGTAAAGAGGTGAACGGCCGCCCGCTCACCGTGAATGAAGCACGTCCTCGCGAGGATCGTCGCGGGGGTGGTGGTGGCCGTGGCGGATTTGGTGGCGGCGGTCGTCGCTATTAATCGGCCGCCGGTTCCATAAGGTGAACCGTCCAACGGGTGCCCTTCTCAGGCAATCTCGCCCGAGAAGGGCACCGTTTGATCCAAACAACGCCCCGGGCACGCGCCCCGGTCATGTGCGTCCCCTGCCGGATGTGCCGGGCTCGTTCCGGCAGCGCCGGTGCTGGGGAGGAATTCGCGGGGAAACTGCCTTCGAGGAGAATTGTCTTCGAGGGAAGCCATCTCCTCGGGCTGGTCGCGCCCAACTGCCAGGTTGTTCTTGCACGTCGTCTCTGCAGGTTGTCACTGCACGTCGTTTCCGCCGAACCGTTCCGGCTGCATGGCTCATCACGTTTGGCTTCGAAATAACCGCCGGATCGCGACCTTGTCGCTGATGGTGCCAGGGTTGTTGACCGTCGCCGCGGTGGTGTCGGCCATTCTCATGCCATCGGCCGGCGCTGGCTGGTGGCTCAAGGGGATCGTCTGGGCGGCGGCCGGTTTGGGGATATTGATGTTGCTGGCTCAGTGGCAACGATTCCGCCGCCCTCGACTGGCTTGCGATGGCGAACATCTGCTGATCGATACCACGGCCGGCAAGCCGGTCGCCGTGCCGCTTGAGGTGGTCGAATGTTTCCTGTTGGGACAAGGGCCGGCGTTCTTGCCGGGCCGCAAGCTAGCGCGCGCGGAAACGGTGACCGTCGTCGTCCGCTTGGCTGAGAAGGCCGAATCTTGGCAACGCGGCCCCATTCATCCCGTGTTGGGGGCGTGGTGCGACGGCTACATCACGCTGCGCGGCACGTTTTGCGAACCGCTGTCGGTGGAGGTCGTGCAGCGCTTGAATCGGCTGCTGGGTGAAAGCCGCCGTGCCCAGCGGCAGCACCGCCAGTTATCCCAACCGCCGGCATCAAGCGTGCCTGCCCCTTGCGAGTCGGGGCCATCTGATCTCACCTCACCAGGCCCGTGTGCGGAGCGAGTACGTGGCGGCGCGTCTGGCACCGATCCCGCCCCGGCGGCTGATTGCGGTTGGTCTTCCACGGGTGGTTGTCGGTCATGACTGGGCTGCTGGTCAGTGTGCGCGATGGTAGCGAAGCCCAACTGGCCGTCCAAGCCGGGGTGGATGTGCTGGATGTGAAGGAGCCCTCAAGGGGCTCGCTCGGGGCGGCCGATCCATCGATCGTCGCGCAGGTGGCCGCGATTGCCCGGCAACGCATGCCTCTGAGTGTGGCGCTGGGCGAACTCTTGGACGTCTGCGCGTCGTCGCCTTCTGGCCCATGGTCTCTAGGCCAATGGCCGCCGGGAGTGGCCTATGCCAAGTTGGGCTTGTCGCGGTGTGCTGCCTGCTCTGATTGGATCCGGCGCTGGCGAAATTGGGCGGCTTCGCTGCCCGAGGGTGTATCGCCGGTGGCCGTGGCTTATGCCGATGCGCACCTGGCAGCCTCTCCATCTGAAGGCGAAATCCTGGCGGTGGCCGCCAGCCTGGGGGCCGCGGCCGTGCTGGTCGATACGTTCGATAAGTCTTCCGGCAACCTGCTCACGCACTGGGGGCTTGACCGGATTGAAGCGTTCCTCGTCGGCGCTCGCCAGCGAAACATGCCCGTAGTGCTGGCCGGCTCGCTCACCGGGGAACAGATCGAGACATTGCTCCCGCTGAACCCTCATTTGATTGCCGTTCGCGGGGCCGCGTGCCACGGGGGCCGGGCAGGCCAGCTTGATCCCCTGCGCCTGCGGCGGCTCGTTGATACGGTCCACCGCGCTCAACCTGCCCACGGTACCCCTGCCGGTGGACCAGGCAGCAGCGCCCCCTGCCGGTAGCGCCGGCATCGATGAACGTGCCCATCCCCGTTTGCATCCGCCCAAACCATGGTCAGCCGATGAACCCCGATCCTGTCCGCGATTTGGAACCCTACCTGTTGTACATCGAAGCGGAGCACCAGGCGGAATTTGCCGTATGGGGATTGGCGTCGGGCGGGTCGGCATTGGCCATGTTCCTGGAACGGGCCGATGCCGAGCGATATCGGGACGAGGCCGGCTTAGACGATGCCTGGTATGTTTACCAGCCGACGCCTGCCGTGTTGCAGTCGATCTTTGAAGCGTGCCGTGCGCATGGGATCGAATACGCGGTGCTCAATCCCGACCTCCACCAGGCACGCCGCATCTGGCGGCTTGAGGAGGTACTGCAGCAATCACCATCGCCCGACGGCGATGATTCATAAGCTGTAGCGGCTCATAAGCTGCGGCGTGGCCATACTGGCGACGCGTCAACACTGGCGACGTTGCAACTTGCGGTCATAGCGGATGGTAACCGCTGCCGCTTGAAAGCCACGGGGCGCGCGACGTTTCAACGCAACACGGCTCCGGCAGATTGACCTGGCTTGGCCCCTATAGCCCCGAGATCAACGGATTCCCGCAGGTCGTGCAAACGGTTTCGCCGGGAAAGCCCACTTGCCCGCATTCGGGGCAGCGCAGGGCGACGTTTCGACGTGGGCCTTCTGTGAGGTCATCGCCGATGTAGTGATTGCACGAGGGGCACGTACGATAGGCCCGGGAGATTTCATCGTGGCAACTTGGGCAGATGCGCTTGGTCTGCACCATGGCCGAACTGCCCACGATCTCCGAGTCGCTGCCGCCCTGGCTGCTTGGCGAAGCTTCAGCCGCGACGGACTCGCCCACGTGGCAGTCGCCAGGGCCTTGCGCGGCACCGCCGGTCATATCGTGATCGACGATGGTATCCAGGGCGAGGGCTTCGGTGATATCGGGAACCTGAACCCAGTCGCCGCAGACGGGGCAGCGTCCCCGCTTGCCTGCGTGCAGGCTTTTCACCTTGAGCGAGTGGCCCCGGGAACAGGTGACTTCAATCCACAGATAGACATGCGCGGCACACTTAGGGCACCGGTTGCTGCGTCCCAGGAACTTGGTGTCGATCTTCAATCGGTGTCCATTGGGGCACGTGACTCGAACCCACACGGCACTACCTCCGGCGCGCTGGGCACGCTCTCGCCGGAATTGAAATGAAAAACGGGGCGTACCGCCCCGCGATCCCCCACATAACTCGACATATAACCCTGTTGGGTGGGTTGGTCAAATGAATTCGGTGATTTGCGGCCAGTTGTCCAGTTCGTCCGTTGCGCTCCGTATGGCAGCACGTGCCCCAAATCCGGGGGCTGCCAGCACAGATCACCAAACATCCAAGATGAGTCCTCTATCAAACACGAACCCCCGGCTGGCCGCGCGTGCGGGGTTGGCGGCCGGGCCGGGGGCATTTCGTCGTTCGTCGCTCCATACCGCGGTCAACGGCGGCACTCGAAGACGGTTTGGGTTGACATGCGGCCCTCGGGCCATGCTTGGGGGGCAGTCGATGGGAGCCCCGCTTCGTCGCCGCCCGCAAGCAGATTGGGCCCCGTTCTCCTCGCGTTTGCAAAAAATTCACGATCTCCCGCGCCGCTGCGGCGAACCTTCAGCCCAGTGCGCGGTGTCTCGCAGAGTAACCGATGCCGGTGGCACGGCACGGTTCCGCCGGGAGGGTGGACGGAACCATGCCGGCCATGACCGACTTTAGATGGCCAACTGCTCGAGCTCCTTGGCGAGCCGCTTTCGGGCCACGTGCAGCCGCCGCTTGATCGTGCCGACCGGCGAGTCGAACTCGTCGCTCATCTCGATCAGCGACTGGCCACGCACGTAGAACGCCACCAGCGTGTCGCGGTCCAACGCCCGCAACCGGCTCAAACCGGCCTGTACTTGCGAGGCCCGTTCCTGCGCCAGGGCGTCGGCCAGCGGAGTCTGGGAGTCGACGCAGGTGGCTTCCAGTGCCTCGGGCTCGGCCGAGACCAGGGGGCCCCTGCGGACCGCCCGGTTGATGGCCATCCGGACCGTCATCGACTTGAGCCAGCTTGCGAAGCAGTCGGGCTCGCGAAGTTGCGACAGCTTTCGCATGGCCTGGATCAACACTTCCTGGGTCAGCTCCTGAGCTTCTGCGTCGTTGTTCAGCCGCCGCAAGGCCGTCAGGTAAACCGCCCGCTCGAATCGCTGGGCTAGCTTGCCAAAGGCCTCACGGTCGCCGGCCTGGGCGCGCACGACCAGGGCCCGGAGTTCCTGCTTTTCTCGATTCTGTTCGTCCAACAACTGGGACATGATTCTCTCCAACTCGATTCCCACGACGAACGGAGAACGCACACGCGGCACGCGGGAGCGGTGCAGCAACCGGCAATAGGGATGCGCGAGACAAAGCTTCAGCGCACAACCGGTCGCAGCGCGGCGCCGTCGTCAGCGGGAGTTCTGGTTCGCGGGGAAAAAAGACGCGCTCAGAAGGTTCCGCTGGGACACGCTAGGACGCCACACGTGCTGGGCCGCTGCGAACTGCCGCTTGGATACGACGGCAGTGCCGCGGCCCCGGTAGCTTGCCATGGTGCCGCTGCTGCGGCCCGTTTCGGCTTGCTGGGGTGGCGCAGGCGTTTGGGAACGGCGCGGAGATGGCACGACATCAGGGAGCGCAATACGGTACCCATCACGTCGCCCGCCACCACGACGCCGCGATTGATGACGGCAA
>CAZEEG010000234.1:0-4864 GCA_964511065.1 uncultured Pirellulales bacterium
AAATGGGGCCAAAGGACTCTCATAGCATCTGGACCAGATTTTGGGGAGCAGGCCAAGCGTGGCCGAGTGTGATTCAGCCTACTTCGTCGCCTTCTGGCCGAACCTTCAGCCGCAGTTCGCGCCGAGTCGACGGCAACATCGGCCGCGACGGCGGGATCTGCCCGAGTTGAAAGCTGCGCTCCCGAGTGAACACTTTCCCTCGCTTCAAGAACAACCGCACCCGCACGCACCAGCGAATCTTGACGATCACGCCCTCGTAGCTCAGCGGGCTTTTGGGCAATTGGGTGGCGAACCGCGCGCATTGCCTCGGTCCCACTTCATCGCCTTCTTCGACGCTCAGCCGATCGAAGAAGTGAACGCCAAAATCCTCGTCGCCCTTGCCTTCGGTGTACCACAAGACGGAGACTTCCACCGCCTTCACCTGGCTGCCGGGATCGGCATCCCAGCGATACTCACCTGAAAGCATCTCCCCGGGCGCATACGTTCGCCGCCGGCCGTCGAGCATGATGGCGATGGGCGAAGCGATCATGCGGCGTTCTCCGGGCCTGGGAAAATGACCAACGGGAACGTGCGTTCGAATCGGGGCCACCCTCGGGCGCGGCCCAGCACCACGATTTTCCATGTTACTTCGTTGTGGGGAGAGCGGAATGAATGCATGGCCGTCGCGGGCACGGTGAGTTCTACCTGGGCCTCAAACGGCGCTCCGCGGCGCACTTCCAAGTGCCGCTGCGACAAAACTTCCTGCGAATATACGCGGCAGTGTTCCACCCGCGTGTTGGTGCCTTGCTGGTACGTGGCTTTCTCTTCGCTCACCAGCAGCACGTTCAGGTAACGCAACCTGGCACGGCCAAACTGGGCCACGTAAAGGCGGCACGACATACCCGGCTGAAGCGGATGGGTGGAAATCTCCACGATACTGCGGCCCAAGTGCGTGGCCCGAATCACCTGTCGGATACACACCACGGCCAGCCAGATGCCAATGCCCGTGTAGGCCAGCGTAACCAGCAGCAGCGTCCAATTGAAATTGCCGGCGAGGAAATCGCGGACCACGAGCGTAACGAACACGCAGACCAGGGCGTTCCAGATCAGGCAACCGGCAACCAGGGCCCAGGCGGCGGCCACGGCCGTGCCCGTGCGCGGGAGGCGAAAGGCCAGCCAGGTGCCGGGGCTATCGGTGAGGTTCTGCCCCGGCGGCACGTATGGAAACTCGCCGCCAATCACGCTCCGCTCACCGGCCGACAGGCTCGCGGCGCGGTGCGCCAGGGATGCCCGCCGCTCGGCGGAAGTCCGCCAGTTGACGAGCCGCCACGCCAGCCCGACGCCGCCCACGATAATCAGACCACTGGGCAGCAACAGCAGCAGCCAGACTTGATTGGTGAGGCCCAGGCTCAAGACGGCCGACTCAGGCGCTTGGGGATCGTACCAGCAGCGGTACGATTGCCCCGGCTCAAAGGCGTCGATCAGTTCTTGGCAACGCGCCTGGTTGAGAAAATAGCCGCCGGTGACATCGTATGTCTGCCATCCGCGGTACTCCTTGCCGTCCACTTCGTACTTGAGCAGGTAGATGGGCCGATACGTGCTGAGGCCACTGCGCTTGCCCTGCTCTACTTGCACGGCTTCCACGGTGCAAACGGCCGACTGGTAGCGGCGGCTGGCTTGCCACTCGGGCAAGGCCAACATCGTGAACGTGACCGCGAGAAAGCACCATCCCACGAAGAACAGTCCGGCAAAAAACACCGTCATCCAGGCCGAGCCAAGCGCAGCCGAGCCCGAGCGGCGGTCGCCGCGTTTCTTTTCGTACGGGCGGAAGTAGCGAATCAGCCGGCGAAATGTCACGGAGTCACAAGGAGCAAAACCAGACCGGATCGATGCGAAACAGCCAACCAACAGCTTGAGGGTTTTCAGGCGCCAGACGCTGCGAAAACCACGAAATGCCGGAGCGGCGAGGGGAATCCAACGCTGCGAGGTTTGGCGCGGCCCCCTCCACCATGGTTGAATGTACCTTTGCATCGCGTGAGAATGCCAGGGGCGCGGCGGTCCAGGAGCCAAAAAGGGGCGGCTGCGGTGCGATTCCCTGGCATCCGCGCCAAGCCCCTTGTCAGCCGGGATTTTGACGCGCATCCGCACGGATTGCCGCTACCGTGCAAGCCCCCCCGGCACCGCCGCGGTGAGCTAACCGTCCCCCCCAGGAGGTCAAACGCCCATGCCTGTTCAAAGTGCCGGGTTGTTGATGTACCGCGAGCGTGACGGCGGGCTGGAAGTTTTTCTGGCCCATCCCGGCGGGCCTTATTGGAAGAATCGCGATGAGGGGGCCTGGACCATTCCCAAAGGTCTGGTCGAAGAGGGCGAAGACCCCTTGGCTACTGCCTGCCGCGAGTTTGCCGAAGAAACTGGCTTTGAGCCCCGGGGACCGTTCCTGCCATTGGGGGATGTCCGTCAAAAGGGCGGCAAGATCGTCGTGGCTTGGGCGTTCGCCGGCGATGCGGATCCGGCCTCCATCTGTTGCAATTCGTTCTCGATGGAGTGGCCGCCCAAGTCGGGCCGGATGATTGATGTGCCGGAGATCGACCGTTGCGCATGGTTCGATCCCGATACCGCTCGCATCAAGCTGAATCCAGCACAGGCAGCGTTCGTGGATCGCTTGGTGGCGCTCCGGGCGGCCCAGGAAACAGCGTCATCCGACAATGCGGTCTGATGGGGACAGCCGGTGGGCCGCAACTTTTGCAAGCTGGCCCTAGCGCCCCCGCGTATGCTCCAAAACGGCTTGCAATAGCTTGCCGTTGGTGGCAATGCCATTGCCGGAATGGATGGTCGGGTTGCCTTCCCAGTCGGTAAACACGCCGCCGGCTTCTTCGAGAATCGGTTGCATGCTGGCGGCGTCCCAAACGCTCATCCGCGGATCGACCATCACATCGGCGCGGCCGGTCGCAACCAGCAAGTATCCGTAGCAATCTCCCCAGGTTCGGGTGATTCGCGCCTCTGATTGCAGGCTGGCGAAGACATCGAACTTGCCAACCTTGTTGAAACCTTCGACTTCCGAGGTGAGAAACAGCGACTCGGACAGGGTTGCCGTTTCGTTCACCTTCGCCGGGACGGGGGCCGCATCGCCTTGCTGGAACCACGCCCCCTCGCCTTCGGCCGCGTAGACGCGTTGGTCCAGGGCCGGCATGTTGATGAGCCCGACGCGGCAGCGGTCGTCGAATTCGATGCCAATTAGCGTACCGTACAGCGGCACACCGTAAACAAACGACTTGGTGCCGTCGATCGGATCGAGTATCCAGCGGTAACCCGAGGTGCCTGTCTTTTCCCCATATTCCTCGCCCAGGATGGCATCGTCGGGGAAGGCGGCCGCGATTTGATCGCGGAGGTGCTGCTCGGACTCCTGATCGGCAATGGTGACCGGGCTGGCGTCTTGCTTCATCTCCACAGCGAAATTGTCTTGCTGGAAGTATCGCAAGGTGATCTCGCCAGCCTGCTTGGCTGCGGTCAGTGCAAGTTCAAGCCGCGCTTTCAGTTCCGCCGATGCCATCGGTTTGTTCTCCATGTGACGCGGGCTGTCGCTCGCTGCCGGTGGGCCGTCGAGGAAATGTCCTTGCGCTCGCCGCCGGCGCCGGGCCGAGAGGGGGGGGCCAGTCAGCCCGCCACATGCCGACATCTCGCGCACGGGGCCAATTAGCCAGCGGCATGCCCGAGGCGACTCGCCTTTTACGGCCCAACTCTACCAGAGGAGCGCTGCCAACAGAAGCACCCGCAGGGGCTGTTGCTCGGCCGTTCCGCGCCCTTACAAAAAAGCCCTTTTGGAGAGGCCCTTGCGCAAAAAAATCGCGCTCTTCTGTGCGTAGTTCATTGAGGGGATGCCGCACACGCGCTGCTTGGACGCTCTCCGCCAGCCTGCCCCCGGATCACGGGACCATTTACCTCGTCCAGGGCATTTGCTCTCAGGTCCCAACTCGCAGTGAGGCATCAGTTTAGGTCGCTTCGAGGCCGGTTTTGCCGAAATTGGCAAAAAATTCGCTGCCTTTGGGAGTACGTCCCTTGACTTGGCGCCGCTTCTGGCAAGGATTTGCTGCACTCGATGGATTCTTTGCCATTTGGGGCCGTATGAGTGGCGGCAGGAGGGAGCGTGACTCACGAAGCCCGGCAGATCATAATGGCAAGGAGATTTCCATGAAGGTTGGGACCGCGCAACGGTGAAAAGCGGGTGAAGTTCGTTCAATTACTGGGATTCTGACAAAATCTGATCTTCGCGCCTGGCAGAATTCAAGTAATCTTAAAACGTATCCTGCACGCCCCGACCACCGTGTGACCGGCAAGGAGCTTGTCTGCGGCCTTCCCAAGCGGGGCGATCCTCCCGTGCATGGTTGGCGGTGCTCATGCCTCGTTTGGCACCGCACATTCCAGTCGGGGTGGAAACCTTCCCCCTGCGGCCGACTAGATGTAACCTCAGCCGCCGCGTGTGCCGAAGAATACCCCCATGCGGTCTTGGAGTTTCCCAACGTTGTTGGGTTCCTGGGCCGAATTGTCGTTTGAGTTTGCCGTTTGAATTGTTGTAACTGGTTTCCGTGGCGCCCTTTGGCGACCATTCGTTTCGTCCCATTGTGTACCCTGTTATGAGCCTCGCTAATCTACGAAACATCGGGATTTCCGCACACATCGACTCGGGGAAGACCACCCTCAGTGAGCGAATCCTGTATTACACCGGCCGTATTCACAAGATGGAGGAGGTGCGCGGCGACGGCTCCGGGGCCACCATGGACCACATGGACCTGGAGCGTGAGCGCGGCATCACCATCACCAGCGCCGCGACCACGGTCCGCTGGGGCGACCACGTGATCAACTTGATCGACACGCCGGGCCACGTCGA
>CAZEEG010000235.1:0-4852 GCA_964511065.1 uncultured Pirellulales bacterium
GGAGCTTGAACATCATCGCGGCCGAGCTGGACCGCTAACGCAGTAGGGGATTGCCGGTGCGTTCCCACAGCAGAAACGCACCAGACGCTTACCGTATTTCTGAACTGGCGGGCTTGTTGGACAAATCATGACGACCGAAACAAACGTCGAGCGGGTCCTCACCGACGAGATGCTGGACCAGATCAAGGCCTACATTCCCCGCTACCCGAGCAAGCAGGCGGTGGTGCTGCCGGCGCTGCACATCGTGAACGAGCGCTTGCGGCACGTGCCGCTCCAGGCGGTGGTGGAGATTGCCGAACTGCTCGACCTGGCACCGGCCGAGGTGCAAGACACGCTGACCTTTTACGGGTTTTTCAAACAGGATCAGCCGCACGGCCGCACCCGCATCTGGGTGTGCCGTTCCATCAGTTGTGCCCTGCGGGGTGGCGAGGCCGTGCTCGACCACTTGTGCCACAAGTTGAACATCCGGCCGGGAGAAACCACGGCCGATGGCCGGGTCACGGTTGAGGCGGCCGAGTGCCTGGGCGGTTGCGAATTTGCCCCCTGCATGTTGGCTGGCGAGGAACTGGTGAAGAACCTGGATGCTGATTCGGCAGCCGCTTATGTCGATGGCTTGAAGTAGTCGGCTTGCAGATGGGGGTCGCGGCCACCGCGCCCGCCATCAATACCTGGCAGAAACATCAACCTGGTACGTCAGAGTATATATCGTGAGCGAGTTTGAACCGGTCCTGCTGGCGAACGTCGGCAAAGAAGACAGCCACACGCTGAAGGTGTACGAGGCCAGCGGCGGTTATCAAGCGTTCCGCCGCGTGCTCAAGGAAATGTCGCCGGCTGACGTGATTGAGCTGGTCAAGGCCAGCGGTCTGCGCGGCCGCGGAGGTGCCGGTTTTCCCTGCGGCATGAAATGGTCGTTCCTGCCGAAGGACCATCCCGGCCCGATCTATATGTGCGTCAATGCCGACGAGAGTGAGCCGGCCACGTTCAATAACCGGATCTTGATGGAAGACGATCCGCACCAGGTTCTTGAAGGAATATTGATTGCATCGTACGCCACGCGGGCGACCTCGGCTTATATCTACCTGCGGTACGAATACCCCCTGGCCAACAAACGGCTCCAGGCAGCCATTGACGAGCTTTACGAGGCCGGCCTGCTGGGCAAGAACATCCAGGGCTCGGAGTTCTCGCTCGATATCTACATCCACCGCGGTGCGGCCGCTTATATCTGCGGTGAAGAAACCGGATTGATCGAAAGCCTGGAAGGCAAGCGGGCGTGGCCGCGGATCAAGCCGCCTTTCCCTGCCGTGGAAGGCGTGTTCCGCAAGCCGACCGTGGTGAACAATATCGAAACCCTGGCCTGCGTCACACATATTGCCGCCCGGGGCGCCGACTGGTTCAAGTCCATTGGCGTGCCGGCCGACCCGAACAACCCCCGCGATGCTGGCAGCTATGGTCCCAAGCTGTACTGCGTGTCGGGCCACGTGAACCGGCCCGGGTGCTACGAGGCTCCCCTGGGCATCACCTGCCGCCACGTGATCGAAGAATTCGGCGGCGGTGTGTGGAAAGGCCGCAAAGGCAAGGCGGCCATTCCCGGCGGCATCAGCATGGGCCTGCTCACCGAAGCCGAGTTTGATACGCCGCTGGACTTCAATTCCTTGGCCAAGGTCGGCTGCCTGGGGCTGGGGACCGCCGCCGTGACCGTGATGGACGAAACGGTCAGCATCGTCGATTACCTGCACAATAGCTGCCGGTTCTTTGCCCACGAAAGCTGCGGCCAATGCACGCCCTGCCGCGAGGGCACCTCGTGGGCGCTGCGGATGATGAACCGCATCAAGGCCGGCAAGGGACGGCTCAAAGACCTGGAGCTGCTCCTGGAGATCGGCGATACGATCGGGATCATTCCCGGCACCACCATTTGCGGCCTGGCCGACGGTGCCGCCTGGCCGATGAAGAACGCCATCCGCAAGTTCCGCGACGAGTTCGAGGAATATATCAAGCGGACCAATCCCAACGGCTATATGGAAACGCGCCCGGTGGAAGCCCTGGAGGTGGTCGGCATCCATTAGCGGCCACCCCTGCGATATTCAGGGAGCGGCCGGGGGATCGCCCCCCACGACGGAATGACTTGGGCCGAGCAGCCACCATAGAAAAACCATCATCAATGATTTTTTTAACAGACGGATCCTATTTAGAAATTTCAAAGCAGGTACGATAACAATCCGTCTCCCACGATAGCGGTCAATCATGCGGACCGCTCGGGCAGCCAGCCCGGCGCGGCACATGATTCTCCAACGAGAGCAACATGGCAACGGTCATCATCAATAACCAGGAAGTCACCGTCGGTGAGCACGAGCGGCTGAACGGCATTCAGGCTGCCGCGCGGGCGGGTGTCGAAATCCCGCATTATTGCTGGCACCCCGGCCTGTCCGTCGTGGCCAGTTGCCGGATGTGCCTGGTGGAGACAGGGACGCGGAATCCCGAGACGGGCGAAGTGTCGATGCTGCCCAAGCTGGTCCCGGCCTGCCAGACCCCGGCCAAGGACGGCACCGTGTTCGTCACCGACAGCGAAAAGGTGCGGCACGCCCGGGCCTTCGTCGAAGAGGCGCTGCTGATCGACCATCCGATCGACTGCCCCATTTGCGACAAGGCCGGCGAGTGCTACCTGCAGGATTACCATTTTGAGCATGGGCAGCCCGAGCGACGGGCCGACTTGAAGCCGTTCACCAGCCGCAAGCGGCCGATGGGCGACACGGTGATGCTGTTTGTCGACCGCTGCGTGATGTGCAGCCGCTGCGTCCGGTTCTGCCGCGAAGTGGCCGGCACCAGCGAATTGATGGTCATCGACCGCGGCAGCCACGAGGAAATCGACGTGTTCCCCGGCCGGCCGCTGGAGAACAAGTTGTCGGGCAACGTGGTGGACCTGTGCCCCGTGGGGGCACTGGGCGACCGCGACTTTCTCTACGAGCAGCGGGTGTGGTTCCTCAAGCGGCACAAATCGGTGTGCAGCACGTGCAGCACGGGCTGTTCGATTTGGGCCGAGGAGAATCAGGATCGCCTCTACCGGCTGAAGCCGCGGGAGAACATGCACATCAACAAATGGTGGATGTGCGACGAAGGCCGGTATGGATT
Source organism: uncultured Pirellulales bacterium (assembly GCA_964511065.1). GTDB lineage: Bacteria > Planctomycetota > Planctomycetia > Pirellulales > S012-138 > CALBRZ01. Next base: position 3,127 of record CAZEEG010000235.1, read on the forward strand.
CCACTATGTGCATGATTCCAAGCGGCTGATCGGTCCGCAGCAGCGGACGGCCGCGTCGGCCGGCATGGCCAACAAGACGCCCGATGCCCAAGTTGCCAATGGCGCGCAGGCGGAAGCGTCCCAAAACGCCGAATGGGAACAGATCTTTCGCGAGTTGCCGCAGGCGCTGGGCAAGGCCAACCGCATGGCCGTGGTCCTCTCGCCGTTTCTCACGGTCGAGGAAGCATACCTGCTGGCCAAGTACGCTCGGAGCATCCACAGCGATGCCTTGATCGCGGTGGGCTTTGTTCCGCGCGTGGGCGAGGACGAAACGTTCCCTGGCGGGTTTACCATCCGGGCCGAGAAGTGCCCCAACCGCCGCGGCGTGGAGGAAATCGCCAAGCATTTCAGCGGTCCATTGACAAGTTGGCCGGAGTTGGTATCGAAGGTGGCTGCGGGCGAGTTCGACACGGTCTGGGTGACCGGCGCCTATCCGCACGAGTGGGTCGATGACGAAGCGGCCTCGGCGTTTGCGAAAGTCTCGCAGTTGATCGTCCAAGATATCTTCCCCAGTCCGCTGGTTGAGCGGGCCAACTGGGTATTGCCGGGGGCGGCGTTCGGCGAGCGGGCCGGTTCGTACGTCAACCACGCTGACCGGCTGCAATCCTTCGATTGGGCAGTGAGGCCGCCGCAAGGTGCCCGAACCGAGGGCAGCGTCTACTGGCGGCTGCTGGGCGAGTCGGGCTTGTACCGTCCCAAGGAAGTGCTTCGCGAAGTGGCGGCCACGATCCCCTACTTTGCCCTGGCGGCCGAACCGATTCCCGAACTGGGCGTCGATTTGAAACTCAATCTGCTGGCGAGCGCTTCGGCCGAACCGACGGCCTGAGCGGCTTCAAGAGCTACGCAAGCGATACGTGCGAAACGGCGATAAACAACACGGCGACAACCGATACGGCGAGAAACGACCAACGATGGCAAGCGCCAGGTAATGGCGCAGGCTGGATAGCCCGCCGCCCCGGCTGATTCTTGGGTGGGGTCTGCAACCCAGGCAGCAGCGGCGGCACTGGCAGGAATGGCACAGATGCTGTTAGCGATTATCAAAATTGCGGTGCTGCTGTTCGTCTTGATGACGGCCACCGCCTACCTGGTGCTGCTGGAGCGCTGGGTGGCGGCCTGGGTTCAAGACCGCATCGGCCCCAACCGGGTGGGGCTACCGCTCACCAAGGTCCGGCTCTGGGGTCTGGGACAACCGCTGGCCGACGGCGTGAAGATGCTCCTCAAAGAGGAGTACACACCCTCCCATGTGGATAAGTTTCTGTATACGCTCGCGCCGATCAGTATCATGGCTTCGGCCCTGGCCCTGTTTGCCGTGGTGCCCTTTGGCAGTATCGACCTGGGCGGCGGCGACATTCTGCACCTGGTGGTCGCGCCCGGGATCGATGTCGGCCTGATCTACGTTTTCGCCCTCAGTAGCGTCGGCGTATATGGCGTGATCCTGGGCGGTTGGGCCAGCAACAACAAGTACAGTTTTCTGGGCGGGCTGCGCAGCAGTGCCCAACTGATTGCCTATGAAATCCCGCTGGGGTTGGGCATCCTGGGCGTGATCCTGATGTCCAGTTCGCTGAAGATTGAAGAGGTGATTCTCCAGCAGGCCGAGTCTGGGGTCTGGTTCGCCTTCATGCAGCCGATCGGCTTTCTGGTGTTCGTGGTGGCCGCTTGTGCCGAGGCCGGGCGATTACCATTCGAC
>CAZEEG010000236.1:0-4828 GCA_964511065.1 uncultured Pirellulales bacterium
CAAAACCGTGACCTTCATGCCCAAGCCGCTGTACGGCGATAACGGCTCGGGCATGCACACGCACATCTCGTTGTGGAAGGACGGCAACCCGCTGTTTGCCGGCGGCGGATACGCAGGTTTGAGCGACATGGCGTTGTACGCCCTGGGCGGCATTTTGAAGCATGCTCCGGCGATCCTGGCGTTCACCAACCCCACCACCAACAGTTACAAGCGGTTGGTGCCCGGTTACGAGGCCCCGGTGAACCTGGCGTACTCGCAGCGGAACCGCTCGGCGGCTTGCCGGATTCCGATGTACAGCCCCAGCCCCAAGGCCAAGCGGATCGAGTTCCGCTGCCCGGACCCCAGTTGCAATCCGTACCTGGCGTTCTCCGCGCTGCTGATGGCGGCATTGGACGGCATCCAAAACAAGATCAGCCCGGGCGAACCGCTGGATAAGGACATCTACGACTTGGAGCCGGAAGAACTGGCCAAGGTGCCCAAGACGCCCGGTTCGCTGGACGAGGCGCTGAATGCGCTGCGGGAGGACCACGAGTTCCTGCTCCGGGGCGATGTGTTCACCGAGGACGTGATCTCGACCTGGATCTGGTACAAGCGGACCAAGGAAGCCGATGCCATGCGGTTGCGGCCTCACCCCTACGAGTTCTGCCTGTACTACGACCTGTAATGGGCTGGCGGCGCGAGGTGATGGCCGCCCACGCCGCCCCCGGTTGCCGTAGCGATGGACCGAACGATCGCGCGGCGGCCTGAAGGTTGAAATGCCAAGTAAACGAGGCCCTCCGGAGCCGCAACCAGCAAGCTCCGGCGGGTCTGTTGTCTGATGGCGGGCCAGCTAGATTGTCCCCACCTTAAGGGTTATATTGTGCGCTTAGTGGGTCCGCCGTAGCCTGCCTGGTGCGTGGTTGTGTTGATTGGCATGTCGTCGTGTGCGTAACGTGCGGCATGGCCGTTCACCTCCACGGATTGCCAGCGGCGTCTTGGCGGGACCGATGCGGCCATTCTCTCCAGCACCCTCACGGCGGCGGCGCCCAAGGGCGCGCCCGCTCTGGACAGCGCGAGCAGGATTTCCATGCCCATCATCAACTTCGTCAACGAGAAGAAACAGATTCAGGTGCCGGCCGGCGCCAACCTTCGCAAAGAAGCGATGAAGGCAGGCGTCCAGGTTTACAAGGGCGTCCACAAGGTGCTGCACTGCCCTGGCATCGCACAATGCGGCACGTGCCGCGTGTTGATCACCAAGGGCATGGAGAACACCAATCCACGCACCATGTTGGAACGGATGCGGATGAAGTTCTCGTTTGCCTACATCGGCAACGAAGACACCATGCGGCTGGCATGCCAGACGCAGGTCAACGGCGACATCGACGTGGAAACCACCCCGCCGTTGAACCTGTACGGCGAGAACTTCTTCAGTTAACCCACCATACCAGGTACTGTCGTGGGGATCGGTCAGGGTTGCAGGGCCGGTTCCACCGGCCGCAAACGATGACAGTGCCATGGCTTGGGGATGAACGGCTGCCCCTCATTTCATGCCCCTTGCGCCTGGCAACAGCCGGACCTGCGGGCAGTCGTGGCACGTTTGGATTAGCGCTGGAAGAGTATCGAGTTGGCCGTCAAACAAATCATCGCCGTCGTAAAGCCATTCCTGGCCGAGAAGGTCATGGAAAGCCTCCGCCTGGCACCGCTGGAAGCCTGCACCGCCCGGGAGGTGAAGGGGTTTGGCCGCCAAAAGAGCTATCTCGACGAATACGGCGATAGCGAGTATTCCCTGGCCTTTTTGCCCAAGGTTGAAATCCTGCTTTGGGTGGATGAGGCCTGGGTGAACGAAGTCGTGCGGAAGATTGTGGCTGCCGCTCGAACCGGCCGCATGGGCGATGGCAAGATCATGGTCTTGCCATCGGCACCCGAGTACGACGTCATCGATTTCTAGCGCGCTCCTTCTGAAGGACCAGCCCCTGGGTGCGGCATTCGCATTGGCGCGCCTTCCGCACCCGCATGGCTGCGCGCTCTCTCTTTCTGCCCGGCCTCATGATATGCTAGGTGCTGTGGCAGGTATCCGGCTTGGTTTTTGGGCGGCTGCACGCCGCGATGCCGGGGGCACCTGCCGCTGCAAGCTATATCACTGCAAGCACTTGCGGTGGCAGCCGGAAATTTCTCCGTGTTGACGCCGTTTTGAGCCATCCCTATAATCCCGCTCCGCATTGGGGAATCTGCCGGTCGTTTGAAGCGGCGATGGCTCGGCCCGATGCCCCCCGCTGCCTTCGGAGGCGCCTTGTATTGACCCAGGCTTCCGCAGGGCCGGCTTGAAGGGGGGCGTTGCCGTGCGAGCTTAATTGCCGCGTGAACGTCGGCAGCTTGCAAGCATGGCCGTTTGGCCTGACTGGTGGATGGATCCCAATAACAACCTCCCCGTTGCGGCGTGGCGCGACGAAAGTATCCCGCACCTTTCGACTGCCCACTGGAGCTGCTGTGCCATTTGACGCGCACGATGCAAAAGAACAGGTACGCCAGGCGGTCGATATTGTCGACGTCGCGGGCGGCTACTTGCAGTTGCGCCGGGAAGGCCGTCACTTTAGGGCGCTTTGTCCCTGGCACGACGACTCGCGGCCCAGCCTCCAGATCAATCCTGAGCGGCAGAGCTATCGCTGCTGGGTATGCGATATCGGCGGCGATGTGTTCAGCTTTGTGATGCGGATGGAAGGCATCTCCTTCCCCGAGGCGCTGGCTCAACTGGCAGAACGCGCCGGCATCACGCTCTCGAATTCTGGCCCTTCGCCAGAAAAGATTCGCAAGAAACGCGGCTTGTACGAGGTGCTCGCTTGGGCAGCCGAGCAGTACCACCGCTGCCTGATGCATGCCGACGAAGCCCAAGCGGCCCGCGAATATCTCAGCAGCCGCGCCATCAACCCGTCGATCTGGAAGCAGTTCCAACTGGGTTACGCGCCGGAATCCTGGGATTGGATCCAGCATCAGGCCCGGCGCGACGGCATCAGCCCACAGCAGCTTGAGGAGGCCGGAATCACCGGCCTGGCCAGAAGCGGCAACCGGCACTACGACCGTTTCCGGGGGCGGGTGCTGTTCACCATCTGCGATACGCAGGGCCGGCCCGTTGGCTTTGGCGGCCGCGTGATGCCCGGCCCGGAAGCCGAAAAGTCGGCCAAGTACATCAACTCGCCGGAAACGCCGCTATTTTCCAAGCACAAGCTGCTGTATGGCTTGGACCAGGCGCGCGACGCCATCAGCCGAAGCCGCACCGCCCTGGTGGTGGAAGGTTACACCGACTGCCTCATTGGCCACCAATCCGGCATTCGCAACATGGTAGCCGTGCTGGGGACGGCGCTGGGCGAATCGCACATCCGCACGCTGCGGCCGTATGCCGATCAGATCATCCTGGTGCTGGATGGCGACGACGCCGGGCGGCGGCGGGCCAACGAAGTGCTGCCGCTGTTCCTGGGCCAGCAGGTCGATCTGCGTATCCTCACGTTGCCCGACGACCTGGACCCCTGCGATTACCTGCTGCAACAAGGGGCGGAAGCATTTGCGGCGGCCGCGGAGCAAGCCGAGGACGCACTGACGCACAAGTTCCGTACCATTCGCGACAACCTGGGCGGCAGCGTCCACCAGGTCCACCAGGCCCTGGAAGACGTCCTCAAGACCATGGCGGCCAATCCGGCCCCCAGCGGCGAAAGCCAGACTCGCGAAGGCGGTATCCTGGGTACCTTGGCCGCGTTCACTCGCGTGCCGGAAGAAACGCTGCGCAAGAGGCTTTCGGAACTGCGGCAGCCGGGCAAGAGCCGCGGCTCCGCCTCTGCCGGCAGCCATCCCCGCGAAGCCGCCTCGGCGGCGACCAGCCCGGCGCAGGGGGCGTCGGTGGCGGGCGAACCCTGGGAAACGCAGCTTCTGGAGCTGATGCTGCTGTGCCCGGAGTTGTTCCCCTCGTTCCGCCAAGCCGTGCGATCCGACCAGTTTCGTTCGGCCGTGCTGCGGGGAATTTTCGTGCTGGCGGCATCGCTGTGCGAACAAGATCGGCTTCCCAGCCTGACCAACCTGCTGCTGGCCACCGAGGAAGAACCGATCCAAAGCCGTTTGGTGGCCTTGGACGAATCGGCCCAGGAGAAGTACGGGCAGCGGACGCCCGAGGAGCTCCGCGAATTCGCCGAGCAGTTGATTCATCATCTCGCGTGGCAAGAATTACAACGCGATAGCCGGCAGGACGCCGCACGCTTACAGGACCGAAACCTGGATGCCCAACACGCGGAACAGATTCTGAAGCAAATCTTGGAGCAAGAGCGCAGCCGACATGGCATTTCCCTGCCCACGGAGGGGTAGGACGTCGGGCTGCATCGGTCCCAACTCCCGCGAGCCGCTCCTTGAATGGCTCTGGGACCGAACCATAATCGAAAGGCTGCATTGACGCGCCGGAGGATTAACGTGGACGCATTCGACTTGGATCTCCAGGAGCTGATTGCCAAAGGCAAGTCGCAGGGCTATTTGACCTACGACGATGTCAACGCATATCTGCCCGACGAGGCCGTAAATTCCGATAAACTCGACGACCTGCTGGTGGCCCTGGACGATGCCGGGATCGACATACTGGACCAGGCGCCCGCTCCCGCCCAGCCGCAAGAACCGGCCGAGCCGGAGTTGGAGTCGCCGCTGGACGTGCTGGCCGAGCTGGACAAAGAACTGCCGGCCGCTCCGGCCCGCAAGAGCGGTCAAACCAGCCTGGCCACCGAAAGCACCCGCTGGAGCGACGACCCCATCCGGATGTATCTCACCCAGATGGCCGAAATCCCCCTGCTCACCCGCGAGCAGGAAATCGCCCTGGCCA
>CAZEEG010000237.1:0-1711 GCA_964511065.1 uncultured Pirellulales bacterium
ACTTTCCGCCTCAGCCGGGAATACGTCGACGCGGTTGCCGACGACGCCGTCGCCATTTTATCGACCGCAGTCTGTCAGTTTCGGCCGGGCGGTTCGTTCAAGAGTTGGTGCCAAAGAGTCTTTCGCAATGAAGCGATCGACCGCGCCCGCAAGGCCGCACGGGAGCGTGTCTTGCCGCTAGGGACTCACGACCCCGCGGAGCACCGCAGTGCCGATGCCAAGGAGCCCGACCGCTTCCGAACCATGATGTCGCAGGTTCAAGAGATCGTCGAACAACTTGACTGGCCGCCACCGCGGCCCGGTGCTGTGGACCTGTTCGTGGTCTTGTTGATGGAACTGCGACTTACACTGGCAGCACGAGGGGCGATTACCTTTGACTTGGACAGCGAACGGCTGGCCCTGCTTGGCGGGCTTTCTGGTTTCGTTGAGCAGGTGCTGCCGTGGACACCCCAGCAGCAGAACCGCTGCTTTAAGCCCGGCTTTCCTACTCTGCAGGCTTGCTGGGATGCCTGCAGTGCCTATTGGGAGGATACGCAGGCCAATGGGCACAGCGATAAAAACCGTCGGCCGATCATCGACCGGGGAACATTCTGTCGGCTGGTATCCGAGTTGCACGACGATGCGCCGGACCTGACCACCGACTGCTGGTATCAGTGGGTTCGGCGGAGCAAGGCAGCGGCGCGACAACACCTGGCGACAGAGGATTGGGATCGCTATTTGGCCCCCTTCATGCCCGACCACCGCAAGTGACACTTCCCACAGGAACGGCCACAGGCTCTTCGATGCCAACCATTCAGCTTCAATCGGTACCTCACCCCGACCGGCCGCGCTTGAAGGTGTCCATTTACGACGGCCCTCAAGACGCCTGGAAACATCTGCAGAACCACGTGCTTACTGCGCCGGAGTGCCAGGCCTGGGCCGTCGTGCAGCCCCAGTTGCTTGACGTAATTGACCTCTACGATCCAGACGCCTGTTGGCAGTTCCGCCGGCAAGTCGATCGTTGGTCCGCGCACGATACTGGGGACGAGGCTGAGGACCAGACGAAGGACCACGCCGGGGAAAATGTTCTCCAGCCGCTTTACGATCGCTATGCGGTTGCGGTGCAAGAGGCGGCCAGGTCGGCCCAACGCCTTGGCTGGCACGTCCGTCATGAACTCCGCCGTGTTACCGTGGCACTAGGCTTGAACGGTGTGCTCCAAGTTTATAAGCGCAATCTGAAGACCGCCTTTCTGCCGGGGCATGGCAATGCCCAGGAATCAATCGCTGCCAGGCGCGAAGGCAGATTGCGCCGCGATTCCTCACCAGATTCGCTGGCCGGCAGCATGCGCGGCATGCGGATCGGGCGCACGCCAAGCCAACGAGTACTCGCTCGGGAGGAACGCCGCCGGCAAATGCGCACTGCCGAACAATCGACCGATCAGAAACGCTATCACGTCTTTCGCAAGGCAGTGCAGGCCATTCGCGCCGATAATCGCGTTGCCCTCAACGGTGACGGGACTGCCCACTCGACGGCCGATTATGCACTGCTTAAGGCGGTGCTTCCCTCGATGAGCCGCCTACGTTTGGCCGATTGGCTCACCTATGACACCGGTGGAGCGAACTGATGGCCATGACCAACTCTCGCTTTATCCGACTGCGGCTCGAAGCCACTGCGATGGAACGGATCGATCCGGCCGGCCTCGTCGCAGACTGGCTGGAAGATCTGCGCGAC
>CAZEEG010000237.1:1811-4818 GCA_964511065.1 uncultured Pirellulales bacterium
CCGGAACGGCCTACCGTGGCGGCATCGCGACCCGCCAAGTGGCTGGCTGACTACGCGCCTGCCCTGGCGGCTCAAGAAAGCCGCGTCCGGCAGCACACCGCTTTTATCTGGCAATCGCCCGATGAACGATATCTGGCAATGCTGGTGGTTCCCTTTGACCTGGCACTGATACCCGACTCGAAATTGACCGTCACGTTCCATCACCAGGACGACGCCCGAACGGCAGCCGCAGAACTGGCCGCCAGCCAGGCCCTGCTTGATGGCGTGCCGTCGACGATTGACGCCCAGGGTAAGGCCGTCTTCGAGGCAGAGCAGGTTGCCCAGCAATGCGGCCCCGTCCCCTCGCTCCAAATCGGCAATCCACCCACAGCTTGGCCGCTGCGCGAGCCATAAGACTCCCTTGCTCGCGATCAATGTCTACGAGGCATGGCTACAACGAAACGCATCTCCTCCGAAGTTCTAGCAAGACTGCCCCGGTGCGCGCCCGAAACACTCACCCCCGCTCGGGCCTGGGAGTGCGTCTGCCAACTGGGCGAGGTGCTAGCCCGCTGGGTGGCCCACCCCGTATTACTTCAGCAGGCGGCCGCGTATCTGGAGCAAACCGGCGATCACACCGGCGCCGCCGTGTTGTGCCAGCGCCCGCAACTACCGCAGGCAAGCGGCTCGTGCTGGGTCGTGTTCATCACCTCACCGGGCAAATATCCCTGCCTTCGGCCGGCTTGCGTCCTGCCGTTGCGCTGGCATCAAGGCGCTTCGCATAGCAGCGCTCTGCCGCCGTCCCTGCGGCAACTGGCCGACCAGGTCCTTGAAACCCTGCGCGCGGAAGCCAGTGCCGGCAGCCCCTACCATAAGCCTTGGGGCCTGCACCTTGCATCGGAAACGGGCCTGGACGATTACGACTTTTCGCAATTGCTGGACGTTACCTGCAATTCAGGCTTTGCCTCGCTGGCGGCGGGGCTGGTGGTTGCGGTCGAAGGCGGTACGCCTCGCCCCGCTGTTTGGGCTTCGGCCGGTTGGAACGACGACTTTGGGCCCGACCGCGTCGAAGGCCTTGCGGACAAGCTCCAGTTGGCCACCGAGTGGGGGGCGAGCGATTTCTTCGTCGCCGGTTCCCAAGTGGATGAAGCCCAAGCGGCTGTTGCGCAGCGCCATCTCGCGCTGAATATTCACGGCTTCGGCGCTCCCCAGCCGACCAGCCCCAGAGCTGGCAAGGCGGACCCCGTTAAATCAGCCTTGGCGTCGTACCTTCAGCAGCTTGAAACCCCGCCAGCGGCCGATGCCACGCCTGCCCAGCGCACCGCATACTACCTACGCCTTCGGCCATCCGAGCCAAACCTTGCCCGCCGCTATTACCGTGACTGCATGCTGGCCGATATCGCCGCACGTTGCCGGGCATTGTTGCCGGCCGACTTCAAGTCTCCGGCCGTGCTGGTGACGGTATTGAGCCATAGTCCGGAACTGGTTTCACTTGCGGCCAGTGTGGTACGGCCAACTCTCTGCATCGTCCTCTATACGCCGGATTTGAAGACGAAGCTAACCCCTGAGATCCACTGGCTCCAAGATTCGTTCTCGGTCGAAATCGATCCGATGCTCATTGATGCAGACCAACGAACCTGGCTCGATCACCTGCCTGCCAGACTTCGGGGGCGTCTTGAAGAGGTGCCGCCTGGCCCGGTGTACTTTGATCTCACACCTGGCTCAAAGCTGTTGACCGTTGGGCTGACTCTGGCAGCGCGGCCGGGTGACAAGCGGCTGTACCTTTCCCACGACTTCGATCGTGGGCCAATCCCGTGGACGGAACAGCCGCTGCTTTGGGACGTTCCGACGACCCTGCCGACGGTTCCACCCCAGGTGGCCCGTTCATCACGGGATCTCTGAGGCCATTCTGACCGGCTCGGTAAGGAACATTCCTGCTGAGCGCAAGCGCCGATGCGCGAGGGCTAATTACCTTGCGTGCGCATGACCGTTCTGCCCCATGCTGGCACTTCAATGTGGCTTCGGCCGATGAGACCGCGGAAGCTTCGCATCGTGACTGTCTGCCATGAAATCAGTTGCGGAGACGAATGCGAGAGGTGCGTTCCTGGCGGTGCAGTCAATCATGCGTTCCACCCCGGATGGCGCCCAACGGCATTGGGCCGTCTTGAAATCGGTCACGATCGATCGGTCGCCCGTCCCCACCAGCAGGTCGATCCGGGCCAGCAGGTCGGGCACACCGTGAATGATGCGGCCCCGCAGCTTCTCCTCTACGCCGACCACCGACCCAACGGGCCGTGCGATGTCGCAGACTACAAACGCCTCCAGCACGCGTGGAGTCAAATGGTGGATTGTGCTGTGGCTCTCGCCCTGGGCGTAGTCAATCTGGGCCTCCTTCTGCCGGTCATGCCAGGCCGCCCAGAACGCTCCGGGCAGCCTGTCAACAGCAGGTTCCGGCTCTCCGGTCAGCCTCTCTCGAAACCAGTACTCGATAGCCGCGTGGATCGCCGCTCCGAAGACCAGGCTGGAACGAACACGGTCCACGGGCAAGCTCTCCACGTAGCGGAACCGCCAAGCGAGCGGGTAACGCCGAAACAATGCAATCGACATGTAGCTGAGATAGTCGCGGCCGGTGAACGAAAGGAGAGCATTGCCGGCCGGCTGAGCCTTGAGCGTGTCGATCTGTTCGGAGGCCTAGGCGATGGATAACTGCTCGGGGTAGCCGACGCACTAGAGACCGCGCAGCTCCCATGTCAGGTCCAGGCCGAGGCGGCTAGCGATGGCATGATGGCCCGGACTTGCGAGGCCATGGCTGGTCGGGGGGGACGCGTTGTCCCGCTACCATCATGAATGTCTGCGAATTCCAATTCTAGCGAGCTTGATTGCGGACACTTACGCCTGCCGTGGGGGGAAAGGAAGGATCGCTGCCCTGGACCGGGCAAACCATTTCGCTCGGCGTCACCCATGGTTCCTGAAACTTGTCGTCCGCAAGTTCTTCGACAGCATGCCGGACGCGGACGTACTGGCCCGGCTG
>CAZEEG010000238.1:0-4774 GCA_964511065.1 uncultured Pirellulales bacterium
TTCGAGATCGTCCACAACGATGAGGACGTTGTCCATCCGTTTGAGTGCCATATCCGTCACTCCATCGCATCAGTGCTCATAGCCGTGCCCGCCGCACTTGTCGCAGAACTTGCGTTTCTCCAACCAGAGCGCGCTCACGATAAACGGCCGACCAGAAGCTCGTCAATCACCGTTTGAACTGTCAAACGCCCAGCTGCGGCAAGCAGTCGCAGTGTGAACGAAACTTCACTTCGAGTGGACTGGATTTGAGAATCGGCGACCTTGGGCGGTGCGCCGCCGAGCGTGCTGCGGGGCAATGATTGACCGCGTTACGCCTGCCGAAGTGCCCGGACGATCTGCGTTCGGGCGGCTTGCCAGGCCGGCACACAACCGGCAAGAATGCCTACGGCGAGCGACACTGCGGCACCCGTCACGCCAAGCTGCCACGAGGGGCGGAAGGCAATGGTGACTCCTTCGGCCCCCACCGCCATGCCGCTCCAGGCCAGCACGGCCAACGCCACGCCGGTGCCCAGTACGCCACCGATCAAGCACATCAGCAGGCTTTCGGCGATGACGAGGCGGAAAATCCGTGCGGGGCGAAGCCCCAGCGTTTGCAAGACAGCGTGCTCGCGGATGCGGTCCTGCACCGACATCACGGTAGTCGTGGCGACCAAGGACAAGACCAGCGCGACACACGCATAACCCAGCCAGTGGGCAAAGCCGATCAAGTCCACCAGGTCGGATAGCGTGCTCGCCTGGAACACACCTTTGCGCCGCGTGGTGGTGGCGACCGGTCCAGCTCGAAGCACTTCGTCGATCGTGCGGGCCACCTGATCCGGGTCTGCGTCATCCGTCAGATGGACTTCATGCTGCGTGACTAACCCGGCGGCGTCCAAGTCGCGCGTATATTGAAGAAATTCCAAGTTGGTATAGATCAAGTTCTCTTCCGCAGGGAGCGGGGAAGCAAAAATTCCCGCGATGCTCACGGAAATATCACCAATAGAAAACTGCCCTCCCACCTTCAGATTCCGCCGCTGGGCAACGTTGCGGCCCACCAGTGCCGCATCGCGACGAGATGTAAACCCTCCCCAGTTGCCCGAGAGCAGGGTCAACTCGCGTGCCAACTGGAGCTTCTGTGCCGGTATGCCGTGAAACACGACCACATCGAGGCTGGCGCGGCAGTTGTTTGTCCAAACCTGGATCGGGATCACATCCTTGACCCCGGCGACCTTATGGATGCGGTCGGCATAGTCTTGCGGCAAACGGCTGCTGGTCGGACAAAAACGGTTCTCCTGAAAGACGATCAATGTCCGCTGGGCGTCCCGATCTTCGGTAAGCCGATGCAGGCCTTGCTGAACGGAGCCGACAAAGCAAAACACGAACAAGGCCACCGCCGCACCGCTGACCGTCAGCAGGGTTCGGGCGCGGTGCCGGTACAGGCTCTTGATGACATAAGGAGCGAAGCGAAACATGGTCCCTGGCTCTACGATGCTGGGGAGAGATGGTGTGCCGGATGCCCGTTCGGCAGGGAATCCGCTGTGACGATTTTGCCGCGATCCAGCGACAATCGCCGCGAACCGATCGCAGCCACGTTGTGATCGTGCGTGACCATCAGCATCGTCATCCCCAGCTCGCGGTTCAGTCGCTTCAACAGCACCTGAATCTGCTCGCTGGTAGCTGCATCCAGGCTCCCGGTCGGTTCGTCGGCCACGACAACGGTCGGATTGGCCACGATGGCCCGCGCGATGCCGACCCGCTGCTCCTGGCCTCCAGAAAGCTGGCGAGGATAGTGATCGATCCGATCGGTCAGGCCCACGGCCTCCAACGCGACGTGGACCCGCTTCCGGCGCTGGGCCGCAGACATCGGCAGCAACAGCAATGGTAACTCGACATTCTCATACGTGGTGAGGACCGGAATCAGGTTATGTGTCTGAAAGATGTACCCCAGATGGGCCGCCCGCCAATCGGCCAATTGGCTTCGCGAGAGGCGGGTGACTTCGGTTCCAGCGACATTGATGGTACCGGCATCGGCGCGGTCGATGCCGGCAACCAGGTTGAGTAGCGTGCTCTTGCCTGTGCCGCTAGGGCCCATCAGCACGACAAATTCTCCCTGCTCAATATCCAGGTCTACGCTATCCAACGGGGTAATGGTTTCATCCCCTTTGCGATAGCGCTTGGTCAGATTGCGAATGGTGACAAGTGCCATGGTTATCTCCCGATCTCGTTCGATTCCGGCGGTGAACCGCGTTCAGTGCTGGGTGCGGCTGGCCGAAGCTGTCGTGCCGATGGTCGTGTCTTCGCCCTGGATGATGATGCGGTCACCGCTTGTTAATCCTACGCGGCCGCTGGTGATGAGCCGGTCGGTGGGCGCCAGGCCTTCGACCACCTCCACCAGTTCGTCGGTGCCGGCGCTGCCCAACCGCACGCTTCTACGATCGGCCACTCCGCTGGGATCGGCGATCCAAACGGCATGGCCATCGCCCGACGACTCGACCAGTTGCCGCGGGACCAGCAGACGCTCCGGTTCCTCAGAACCTTCTGGCCTGGCCCCTGGCAGTTCCGGGGCGAGGAAGGTGGCCGTCACCAGCATTTCCGGACGGATGGTGGGCGGTGGCGACGTAAGAGCGACTTTGACTTCCAACGTGTTCTTCTGAATGTTGGCCTGGGAAGTCGCATAGAGAACATGCCCTTGGATCGGCTCCTTTGCCGAGGCGGTCTCGATCTGGACTGGTTGTCCCGGTTGCACCAACGGTACATCGTCCAACCGCACATCGACCCGCACCTGGAGCATCTGCGGGTCGTACAAGGTGATCACGGTGCTGGCCCGTTGTTCTCCCCCGGGATCAATCCCCATCACCCGCGAACCGGGCCGAGCCACCAGCGACAAGACGCGCCCTGCACTGGGGGCCGTCACCACCATCCGGTCCAGCCGCAACCGGGCGGCCTGCACGGCGAGCCGCGCCTGGCGCTGCCGGGCCTCCGCAGCCTTGACTTGCGCTTCGGCCTCGGCCACCTGGCGTGTTTCGTCGATTAATAATTCCAGTTGCCGTGCCAACGCATCGCGGCGCCGGCGCAGGGCCTGCGCTTCGCGCTCAAGTTGCGGTTCGCGCCCTTGCAGTTCTTTGAGTTCGGCCATTGACGCGTCGTACTCGCTCTGGGCCTTTTGAACGATGCGCTCAGCCAGGGCCGTACCCGCCGCCTGCTTCCCGCTGATGTTCTGCCGGGCGTACTCGACCTTGGCCCGGGCTGCTTCGAGCAGGAACGGCAGGCGGGCCAACTCGGTTTCTGCCTTGGCGAGCAGCGACTCCGCCTCCGACAACACGGCTTGAAGATGCACCGGATTTTCCAATCGCAGCCGTGCGGCCGTAAGTTCTGCCTGGGCGTTCTGCAGCTCCGCGGCCTTGAGGGCCAGATCCGCCTCGGCCTGCTCCAGGGCGAGCTGGGCGTCGGTATCAATCAACCGCGCCACCGCCTGGCCGGCCTCGATTTCCTGGCCCTCCACGACCAAGAGTTCTGCAAGGATGCCTTCGGCCAGGGCCGGCACGAGTACCGGCGTGGGACGCGGTTCAATCCAGCCTGCCGCCTGAAACAGCGGCGTGCCTGCCCGCTGCACTTCGGCTCGCATCACCACGACCGGGACAACCATCACATGCTTGGACGACAGCAGGCGATCGCGCGCCGCCCAACCGAGCATCGTTGCAAAGCCCAAGAGCACGCCCGCTGGCAGGACGTACCGCGACAGCACCGGCCGGCGGCGCGGAGACCGCGGCGGGCTGACCGTGTTGCGGTCGAGGGCCAATTGGCGGAGATCGAGGTCGGTCGTCATAGCATCGAACTCCGAACAGGAAAGGCGTCGCAAGCCGTACAGAAAGCCCCGGCGACTGGAGCGGGAACAGCACCGCCCCGACTCCAGTCGCCAGGCACACAACTTTTTGACCATTGCGGCGCCAATGCCCGGTGGTCGAACGATCGGCGCCGCAAGTCTTCCGCTTTCCAGCGCAATTGGCCCCTATCCGGTGGCCTGGCACGAAGGTGAGCGGACACATACAGCACGGGGGTCAATGTTCCTGGACGACGTGGACTTTCTCCGCCAGGACCGTCAGGTTCCCTTCGTCGTCGCGCTGGGCCTTGCCGCAAACCACGACCTTCGAAAGCTCCTTCACGCCGAGAAGTGTCCGAGCGTCTTTCGAAACGGGCTGGCCGTCTGCCCCGACCACTTTCACCGTGGCCAGCCTTCCGGTCTTGTCTGAGCAGCAGTAATCCCAAGGCGTCGGGCACCCCTCATCATCGTGACACCAATGGAGCTTGGTGTCGATCAAGGTGAACGCCGCGATCCCATCAACAAACGGTTGCTCCACGCCGCCAATCCGCCCTTCGATGGCAACCTCCTCATCGTTCTGGCTCTGTTTGCGAGCCTCTTCGACTCCTTGAACATTGTCGGGCATGCTGGCCAGCAGGAAGGCGGAATCCGGTGCGCCCGTTTCGCCGGTCTCTGTGGTGGTCTCGTTGGATTGTGTGCAGCCAACCACCAACGTCGTGGCCAGCACCCACATCCCTGCAAACTTTGCCTGGTTCAGCATCTCTAGTTCTCCTGACATTTAGAGAAGGAAACACTCGTTTCCCAATTGAACTCATACCGCCTTCAGACTCTCGACAACGGGCAGGCGGAGCGCCCGAATCGCCGGGGGAATGGCTCCCACAATCCCCAGTAGCAGCCCCGTTCCACAGCCCACCAACAAGGCCATGCTGTCGACGCGGAGCGTGAAGGCCCCCATGGTGAACCGTACGGCCATGC
>CAZEEG010000239.1:0-4762 GCA_964511065.1 uncultured Pirellulales bacterium
TGATCAAACGATCTTGCCGAGCCGAAAGCACGAGGCGGGGTAGAGCGTCGCCTTGCAACAACCGCGGCCTCGATTACATGAGCGGACGGATGGTTGCGTGCCGGTCTTCTACCCCGGTCTACGCTTTGCCGTTACTGCACCCGGCCATCACTCCCGCCGCGATCGACGATGCTTTCGCCTTCCTCGACGAGAGTCAACCGGTAACGATAACCCTCGTCGACCGCGGCTCGTTTCAGCGCTTGGAAGCAATCGAACGAATCCGTCCAGATGGCCAGGTCCAAGTGATACCGGCCGGACGGGAACCGTTCCTTGAACTCTGCCAGAGCCTGCTGGCATGCTTCATAGCTCGTAAGCGGCCTGCCAGAGTACGGCTTGGGCGTGACTTTTGCCGAGCCTAAGCCATCATCGATGACCACAAATTCTTCTGTATTGAGCCCGGCGCGAAGTCCAAAGCTGGTGTACCGATGCAGCAGGTACAACCGGTTATACCGGACCACTAGGGCTAAGCTGCGGGTCGTTGCCCTGCGGAGGTAGGGTAGTTCTGCCGTTTGCGTACGGTGCTCGACCTCCTTGTCCAGGTCGGCCTTGATCTGTTTCAGGTCTTCTTCGCGCTGGGCCAAAGTGGCATCCAGCGCAGCCAGGTCTTTCAGTACCTTAGCCCGGCGGGCTTCGCTGGCCGCGATAGCTTCGAGCTGCTTGGCCCGTTCGCTCTGTAATTGGTCGTATTGTTGCCGCAGTTGATGAAGCTGCTCCAATTGCTGCACGATATCCGGTTTCGCGAACTGCTGTGCCAGGCGGTCTTGTTCCGCAGCGGCAATCCGCAGTGCCTCGTACTCGTTTTGGACTTCCTGCAAGCGGGCTTGCAGGTCGAGCCAGGTTTCCTCGGGCACGCCGGCAGTTTCTTCTTGCTGTTGCGACTTGTTGGGCCGCATGCTGAGCAGCACGGCGACCAGAATGGCCAGAAACAGCACGCCGCCGAACGTGTTACAGATGGCATCCAACAGCAATTCCAGGCTGCTGTCCTGTTCCTTGCGTGGCCGGCTCATGGTGCTGCCCCCGGCCTCGCGGCGCCAATGACCACCTGCTGTTCGTTAATCAAGTCGATGCCGTAGCGATAGCCGGCATCGTCCAGTTCTTCGCGAATGTCCTTAAAATTGCTGGTACCACTGGGGCGAACCAGCAGCACGAAGTACTCGCTCGCGGAATTGCGTGTTTGGGCAAATCGAATGAACTGGCGTACGGCATCAGAGCCTTGAAAGATCTGCTCGGCCCGCTGGTGTTGTCCAACCCGGGCAGTGACGATCTGCGTGTCAGAAATCTCCACCAGCCAGGGCAGCAGGCCGCTTTCCGGCGGCGGGTTGAAGTACAGAATGTTGTCATTTTGGAGTCGGGCAATTTCCGCTTCGATGCGGCGGATCTCTTCTGCCAGTTGCTCCGCCCGCTGCTGGTCTTCCTGCCGGTCAAACTGCTGGGCGAGCGCTTCTTCTTCCAGCTTACGGCGCTGGTCAGCGGTTTCAGACAGCGATTGCGCTTCACGCTGGGCCAAGGCAATCTGGTTTTGCAGGTCACGGATTTTGCGATCGAGGTCGCGGGCCTCGGCCGCGACCAGTTCGCCTACGTTCTCTTGGCCGGCCGCCAGCCGTTGCCGCAGTTGGGCCGCTTGTTCGGCCAGGGCAGCCAGGGCCTCTTCTGTCTGGCGAACCAGTTCGGCACTGACCAGTTGGGCCGAAGCCGCTCCGCGCATTAAAAGCTCTAAGGTCAGTATCAGCGTGAGCAGAATCACAATCCCGGTGGTGGCCGTGATGATGTCCTGGAACGCGAACAACGAGAATGGGCTGGACTGCCGCCTGCGCGACATGGTTTTCACTCAGGTAGGGGAATACACGGCCGCCAAGGAGAACGCTGCGACTTCAATCAGTGGCGGCTTCAAACGGCATCACGCGCAGCCGCCCCACCACGTGCCGTACGCAATAGTCGGAACAGGCGTCCATGAACTCTTCTTCCGACTTCTTGAGAAACGTCAGCATCATGTGAATGGCCAGGGCTGCCACCAGGGCGACCAGCGTGGTTTCGAACGCCGTGTTCAAACCGGCGGTGACGACTCTTAACGCCGACGACAGTTCCGAAATCTCGGTAGCCGCCCCCAGCACGTTGCCAAAGCCGCCGATCGCTTCGGAAAGCCCCAGCACCGTGCCGATGAAGCCAAGCACTGGGATCGCCCACACGAACCCTTGCACTACCAGGTAACTGGTCTCCATCGACGATTCCTCGTGCGAAGCCTGAGAACGGAGAATATCGTCGACGTCGGACACGCGGCCCAGGTTGCGGAGGTTCGAGAGCGCAATCGTAATTCGATTGAACAGCACAAAATGCCGGGGATCGTCGACCGTGGCGTACATGTTGTGCAGCACGTCGTCCACAGTAGCGCTCGACAGCACAAAGTCGTGGGACTCCGGCACAATCTGGTACTTGAGTGCTCGACGCTGGAACGCCAGCTTGCGGCTTTTGAGCCACAGGATGGCGAGCGCCCAGAACGTTAGCAGAACAATGCAGTAGGGGGTCGGCCCGCGCTCGGTGAAGGTGGCGGCAAATCGCGTCCCTTCCAGCGGAATGAGCGCCACGTAGAACAGTACCGTGGCCACCGCCGCCATCAAGAACGACAGCAGGTTGTTCACCCGCGTGTATCGGCCGCCGCGGAATCCTAGCCGCTGCTCGGGATCTCGCCGCGACCAGCAAAGTGGAACATCTGCCGCATTCATGTTCGGAAACTCGGTGTCAGCAAGGTATTGATAAACGTGTTAGGCGTATCGGTGTGGCGCCGTCGTTACGTAAAGCTGCTTGCCAAGGCAAATACATACAGTACGAGAATGGTCACATACGTCAGATAGATGATGGACAGGATGCCGACGTACATCCAAAACGCACGCGAGGCATCCAGCGCCTGACGCAGGCTGGTAGACGTCTTCTGATACGCGCACGCGCTGATGCGGCTGGCATAGAGAATCAGCAGCCAGCCTGCCACCCCCAGCACAATCGCCGTGATCAACCCGGTGATACCGCTGATGGCATTGAACGCCCGGGTTTCAAATCGGCCGGGGGCGGCCAGCAGGATGATCGAGACGACCAGGCCGAGTACGCCTTTGATGAGCAGCACGATTCCAACCAGCAAAACCCACGGCCGCGAGCCGGCCAGTGAGCGGATCACATCTTCCGGCACATCTTCGGCGGTTGCCGGTTTGATGGGGACTGCCGGTGCCGCTGGGACGGCCGTTGGCACGGATTCACTGGGGGATGGCGGAATCGGCACCACCTGGCTGGCCGGAACCCACTGCGGCATGCCGTCGGTCCACACCTGGTCGGCTGCGGTGATATCGCCCGCCCGGGCGGCTGCCTGCATTTCGGCCATGGATACTGGGCCCACCTCGTGGCCGTGGCTGGTGTAGTACCAGGTACCTCCCTGCTGATGGTTGTTGGTGGCGGCAGTCGCGGAATGTGTTTCACTTGCAGGACTAGCGGTGGTTGTCGATGCCGGGGCGGCAGCCGGTTTCTTCAGCGCCGCTGGATCGAGGCGCGCGGTGAACAGCTCCGGATAGTTCGTCGCCTTTACCCAGGTGATGCCGTCTTCGGATACTTCGTGCATCCGGCTGAACTGCCCCTGCTGGGCCAGGGACTGCAGCTTCTCAGGATCGTAGGGACCGAGCACGCGGCCACGTACACGAATATATAAAGGATTCGACACGTTCTTTTGAGCCTCGCGGAATGAAAGACCATCGGCGGTCGGGACCGATCAGGATGCACGCATTAGCCACACGGGCCTGCCTTCCACGAGGCCTTCGTCGGCTTCCAGGTTCAGTTCGACGACCCCCGCCTTCACGCTGCCGACGGCGATCAACTTAAGCGGCTGCCCTTCGATGGCCTGCAGCACGTATAAGGTGCCGCTGATTTCGGAATTAAGGTCGCTGGTCACCAGTTGCCACCGATCCTGCAGACTGCGGCGCAGCCAACCCAGTCGGGTATACCGCTGAGCAGGCACCACCTCATACTTGGGCGGGGACCGGCGCAGGGCGGCAATATCTGACAGCAGCCGGGGAACCACCTGCTTCAGGTCGATGTCCGACTGCTGCCGCGCAGCATCAGCGGCCTTGTCGTCGGGATCGACCCAGTTCGCGAACGGGTCCGCACGCGACTCATCCAGCGCCTTATAGTGCGGCGCGACTAGCGTCTGCATCCGCTTGCTGCCTTTGGCGGCGATCTGCATGGCATCCTTGAGCAGCATCATGGTCAGCATGGGATCGACATCGTCGGCCTTGGCGATGCCGTCCAGGATGTCACAGAAGGTGCTGTCCCATGCGGCCGGGTCGCTCGCCTTGTCCAGACTGTCGAGAGCCGCCAGGATTGCCCTGGAGACCTTGGTATGTGGAGCTGGGCCAGAGTCTTCAATCAACCGGACCAAAGGCGATCGGATCCTGGTTTCGCCCTGGCGGTTGATATAGATGTTCAAGTTAACCTGGGTCGCGCCCTTGGTGTCGGGCAAAGCTTGTACATAAAACTTCTTCAAACGGCCTTCATTGAGATACAGGACATAGCAGTCGGAGTAGAGCGGCACCTGAAGCATGTTGCGCAGGGCACGCGTCACCGGTTCTCCCTGCGCATTGTGCCGGTCGGCAACGCACTGGATCGCCTCGCAATGCTGCTTGAGCCCCTCGGCCAGGGGCCACTGTGAGTGGTCCTTGTGGTAGGCAGCAACCCGAGCGACCAGTTC
>CAZEEG010000240.1:0-4760 GCA_964511065.1 uncultured Pirellulales bacterium
CGCCACAGGGGCGTAGCTCAATTGGCAGAGCGCTGGTCTCCAAAACCAGAGGTTGCGAGTTCGATTCCCGCCGCCCCTGCTTTCTGATAAAACGAGTCGGGGAGCCGCTCCACCGGGTGGCTCCCTTGTTGGAATTAGCCGGGTAGGGATGCCAACGGCGACCGGTTGGGCTGCTTTGCAGGCGTTATGCGGCGGCGAGGGTCGGTCGGCTTGAAACAAGGCTGTGGACGCCGTGATGCAAAAGCTATTCTCATTCGGTTTATACAAGCGAACCCAAGGCCGGATTGCCCGGCAAGCGACCTTTGGCGCGATCGCCTTGGCCGTTTTGCTGGGCTGCTGGCAGTTGTCGTACTACGTGTTCGACACCGCCGGCGCCGCCGTCAAGTACGGCATACCGGGCGTGTTGCTGCTGCTGGGGTGGTGGCTGACGTTTCGGTTGGTCAATTGGCCCCGGTTTGCCGACTTTCTCATCGCCGTCGAAGCGGAGATGAACAAGGTCACTTGGCCCAGCCGGCAGGAATTGATCCGGGCCTCCATCGTCGTGCTGGTCACGATCTTTCTGCTGGCCGCCGTGCTGTTTCTGTACGATATGTTCTGGCGATGGTTCCTGATGGACCTGCTGAACATCGACGGCATGCGGTCGGTCAAGTAAGGCCATCGAGCAACAAGGGCCTGCCGGCTAGCGCGCCGGCACAATTTTCAGGAGCCCCCGGACAGCCGCCCGGGGAGAATGTAGGGCGATGACGGACGAACCAAAACAACCCGAAGATGAACTGCAGGGCACCGGGCCAGAGGGCGCGGAAGCGACTGCCGGCGCGTCAACGGGGGACGTTCCGGCGCCACAGGCCGAAGCCGACCAGGCCGAGTCGTCTGCGGGTGATGCCGCTTCTACCGCTGCGTCGGGCGAAACCGAGGCCAAGCCCGCTCAAGAGTCAGCCGCCGGAAGGGAAGCCCAGGGCGATGTTGAGCCCGCCAACGGAGAGGAACAGCCGCATTTCGACTGGTACATCCTCAAGGTAGCCAGCAACCGCGAAGAATCGGTTCGCGATGCACTGCTGCGGCGTGTCAAGATTGAGGGCCTGGAGGAGTACGTCGATGAAGTGATCGTTCCCACGGAAACGATCTCTGAATACAAAAACGGCAAGCGGCGGACCAAGAAACAGAAGATTTGGCCTGGCTACCTCGTGGCCCACATGGTCATCACCGACGATACCTGGTTCGTCGTTCGCGAGACGCCTGGGATCGGCGATTTTACCGGCGCGGCCGGCAAGCCCACTCCCATGCAACCTCACGAAGTGGAACGTGTGCTGGCGTTGGTGCGGCCGCCGGCGGAGAAGCCGGACAAGGCCCGGCCGGTGATCTCGTTTAAGGCGGGCGACCGCGTCAAGATCAACGAGGGCACGTTTCAGAACTTTGAAGGCCACGTGGAAGCGGTCGATGAGGCCAATGGTCTGGTCACCGTGATGATCAATATTTTCGGCCGCTCGACCCCCGTTGAGTTGCCCTACTGGCAGGTGGAGGCCGTGTAAGCCCTCGTTGACGCGTGCGGCAGCGAAGGCCGGCGGCACGGAGGCAGCCGGGTTGGCCCTGCTGTGGTGATTGCGACCGCAGGGCCGGGAAGTTCTCCCGCAGCAATCCAATCCATTACGACCCAACGTAACAGCAGAAAAGTACAGATCGCATGGCCAAGCAGCTTGTTGGCACGGTTAAGTTCCAGGTTCCCGGTGGCCAGGCCACGCCGGCGCCGCCGGTTGGCACCTCGCTGGGCCGGTTCGGCATCAACCTGGGCCAGTTTGTGCAGCAGTTCAACGAGCGGACGCGCGACGCCAACGGAACGCCCATTCCGGTGGTCGTGAACGTCTACAACGACCGCTCTTTCGACTTCGTCACCAAGAGCCCCCCGGCCGCCGCCCTGCTGAAAAAGGCGGCGGGTATCGCCAAGGGCTCGGGGGTACCCAACCGCGAGAAGGTCGGCAAAGTCAACCGGGCCCAGATTCAGGAAATCGCCCAGTTGAAACTGCAGGACCTGAATGCCCGCGACGTCGACCACGCCTGCCGGATGATCGAGGGCACTGCGCGGAGCATGGGGATCACCATCGACGGCTAAGGTGTCGGCGGTCGCGGCCGCCCAGGCGCCTGCCGCTATAGCGGTCGCATTCGCCTCCGCAGGCGGCTGAGCCCGCGGTTCGCAAGCGGCCGGCGTCCCTGCCGCACCAAACCCACCGATTTGCAAGGAGTTGTGCGTATTATTTGGCACGGCTCAAGGCTCCAGTGTCCGGAGAATGCCGCTGCGGTCCGCTGCCTAAAGGCGGTGTCCGCGGGAAAAAAATTCCAGTCGCCCTGCTGGAAGAGTAGGGCGCGGTTCTATACAATCACTGGTTTCGGATGTCGCCGTGGCATCAGATTCGCTTGACCGCTCCCGCTGCTGGCACGCTCGTGCCGGTGGTCCGCAGTCAAGGTCGTTGAATCAGGTCACCGTATTCGTCCTCCGATAACCATCACCCGATCACGCATCACCACGATGGCCAAACAATCCAAGCGATATCGAGCCCTGGTGGAAGGCCTCGATTTGAAGACGCCCCGCGAATTGCCCGAGGCGGTGGAGTTGCTGAGCAAGTTCGGCAACACGAAATTCGATCAGTCGGTGGAAGTGGCGATGTCCCTGGGTATTGATCCCCGGCAAGCGGATCAGATGGTCCGCGGTTCGGTGGTTTTGCCTCACGGCATCGGCAAGACGCTCCGGGTGGTCGTGTTTGCCAAGGGCGACAAGGCGGCCGAAGCCGAAGAGGCCGGTGCCGATGCCGTGGGCGCCGAGGACCTGGCCAGCCGGATTAAAGAGGGTTGGTTGGACTTCGATGTCTGCATTGCCTCGCCCGACATGATGGGGATTGTCGGTCCCCTGGGGCGCGTGCTGGGCCCCAAGGGGTTGATGCCCAGTCCTCGGGCCGGCACGGTCACGCCGGATATTGGCAAGGCCGTTCGCGAGTACAAGGCTGGCAAGGTGGAGTTTCGCAACGATGCGGGCGGAAATATCCATGCCATTGTCGGCAAGATGAGTTTTCCACCTGAGAAGTTGCAGGAGAATATCGCGGCTTTCATCGACCACATTAAGGCCCTTAAGCCTCAGACGGTGAAGGGTGCCTACGTGAAGAATGTGGCGATCAGCGCGACGATGAGTCCTGGTGTTCCGGTGATTGCGACCTAGGGCGGTCGATTGACGGCCTCTGCTGCGTGTTTTCCGGTTTGGGGCGCGGTGCCGCGGTGGCTGGCTGTGGCGGGGTTGGCTCGGCTCGCCGTGCTCCGCTCGGGTGGTCTGTCAAGGTGCTGATTGGCAGGTTCGCTGTGATGGCCCTTTGGCCGCGGCTGGCAGGCTCTAGAGCAGGCAGTGAGAGGCGAAGGCTTTAGGTCGATGCGGTAGGTGGTGAAGTGCCGCAAGGTTTGGTGTGCCGCGGGTTGTGAAGAGCGGCAAGCAACGCGAACAGTTGCCGGTTGATGCAAGGTTCCGGCCGCTGGAAGCGCAAGAAGCAAATAAGATTCATCCTGGCCCAGTGGCCGTACAGTAACCGGCAGACCCATGAGCAAGTACGTCAAGAATTTGTTGACCGAAACCATTCGCGAGCGGCTGGATGGTGTGGAGGCCGCGCTGGTGGTCAACGTAGTCGGGCTGGATGCGGGGCAAGATTTCTTGCTTCGTAAAGAGCTCCGCAGCAAGAACATCAACCTGATGGTGGTCCGCAACAGTCTCGCAGCCAGGGCCACCGAGGGCACGCTGTTAAGTCCGGCCTTTGAGGGGCTTGACGGCAATGCCGCCGTGCTGTGGGGGGGCGAGGATATCGTCTCCCTGGCCAAGGAAGTCGTGAAGATCGCCAAGGACAAGAAGTTTGAGGGGTTCACGGCTCGCGGCGGCGCGATGGACGGCCAGAAGCTCACGGCCGAAGACGTAGAAAAGGTCAGCAAATGGCCCAGCCGCGCTGAGCAGTTGAGCATTCTGGTCGGCCAGATTCTCGCCCCGGGTGCCAACCTGGTGAGCCAGCTCACCAGCGCTGGCGGTGCCCTGGCCAGTCAAATCAAGCAGAAGGCAGAAGAAGGCGAGGGAGCCGAGTCGTAGCGGCCCCGCCGAAGAGTGCCTGACGGTTTTTGAAGGTTTTTGCGCAGTTTATCCGTATTTCGGTCCGGTGTCGCCCCCGTAGCTCGGACAGCAGCCGCAGACCGCACAGTAGTGAAAGGAACCCTCGCCATGTCCACCGATGCCCCCGCGGCCACTTTTTCCGACCTGACCAAAGAACTGGGGGACAAGATCGCGAACCTCACGCTCAAGGAAGCGAAAGAGCTGAGCGATTACCTCGAAGAAGCCTACGGCATCAAGCCCGCGGCCGGTGGTGCCGTGATGATGGCGGCCCCGGCCGGTGAAGGTGGCGGTGGTGCCGCTGCTGCCGAAGAAAAGACCGAATTCGACGTCGTGCTGACGGCGTTCGGCGACAAGAAGATCAACGTGATCAAGGTCGTCCGGGCGGCCACCGGTCTGGGGCTCACCGAGGCCAAGAACCTGGTGGAGTCGGTCCCCAGCAAGGTCAAAGAAGGTATCTCGAAGGAAGACGCCGAAAAGCTCAAGAAGGAGTTGGAAGAAGCCGGCGCCACCGTCGAGCTGAAGTAGTCGCCACAAGCTGCTAACGTTGTCTCCGGCGAGCGCCGCGCCCAATTTGGCACGGCGCTCGCTGGAGTGTTTTGCCCGCGAATCATTACACTATCCGATAACGGTC
>CAZEEG010000241.1:0-4509 GCA_964511065.1 uncultured Pirellulales bacterium
CAATCATTTCGCGAAGAAGCCCTATGCCGCTCGTTGACGGGGTACCGCCGACGCTTAAAATAACGGGTTTCTACGGCTCCGTCCTGCGCAGGCTGCGGTCCCCCCGCCGGAGCGTCCTCTGCCTGCGCGGGGGGTGAGTCGCGGGAGACGGCTGGGTTCTTGCGGCCACTGCCTTAGAAACGGGAAACCGCTACCGTCGCCACTGCCCAGTTTGAAACCGCCAAGTCGGCCGTTCGCCCAGGTTCGGCGGCCGGTGGCATGTTTGTCGGCTTTTCGTCGCGGCCGCCGCAGGCTCAACTTTGATAACGGTCCCCTTCACCACTGCCCTTACGCTGGAGCCCGCTCCTTTGGAAGAAGCGATCCGCAAAGCCGATGTGCTGCTCGAAGCATTGCACTGGATCCGCAAGTTTCGCGACAAGATCACGGTCGTGAAAATTGGCGGCAGCGTGATGAACGACGAGAATGCGCTACGGCACCTGCTGCTGGACATCGTGTTCATGGAAACGGTGGGCATGCGTCCGGTGATTGTCCACGGCGGCGGTGCGGCCATCAGCAAACGCATGGAAGAAGCGGGTTTGCAGCCGCGGTTCATCCAGGGCCGGCGGTACACCGACGAAGCCACCCGCGACATCGTCGAAGAAGTGCTCGCCTACCAGACTAACACCCAACTGGCCGACCGGATCGAACAACTGGGCGGCCGCGCCGCGCCCCTGAATTTCAAGACCACCAACGTACTGTTCGGCGAAAAGTTAACCCTCACCGACGAAGCCGGTCAGGCGATCGACCTGGGGTACGTGGGCAAGGTGAGCCGGGTTGACCGTACCACGATCGACAACCTGTGCTACGCGGGCATCGTGCCGGTGATTCCCTCGATGTGCCTGGATGCGGCCGGGCAGAAGTTGAACGTCAACGCCGACACGGCAGCCACGGCTGTCGCCCAGGCGGTGGGAGCGGAGAAGCTGGTGTACCTGTCGGACGTGAACGGCGTCCGCCGCGACAAGAACGATCCAAGCTCGCTGATCCATTCGCTCACCGCCCAGGAAGCCGAGGCACTGATCGCGGGCGGATCGATCGATGCGGGCATGATCCCCAAGGTCCAAGCCTGCCTGGAAACCCTGGAGCGCGGCGTCGGGAAGGTCCACATCATCGACGGGCGGTTGCGGCACTCGCTGCTGCTTGAGATTTACACCAGCAGCGGCGTGGGGACCGAGATCGCTCGCGGCCGGTGAACGTGGCTCGCGGCCGGCGAATGACCTGCTGCGATCAGCAGCCCGCCCGTGGGTTATTGAACTTTCACGAACGAGGAACGAGCAAGCGAACTTGCGAGGGCCAAGGCGGGTCTCGCTAGCATCAAGTCCCTTTGAATGCGGCGGACGCGGAGTCGCCCCCAGTGCCGGGCGGACGCGAGCCGCCCATTGCGTTATGGCGAACTGGGTTTGCAGCCCTGCGTCTTAGTCTCACCGTCACAGGAACCGAACCATGAGTACGACATCCACCCCCAGGTCCGATCTTTCCTCGGCCCAGACCATGGATCTGTTCCGCCGGTACGTGGTGCCCAACTACACGCGGTATCCCGTGTGCCTGGTGCGCGGCGAAGGCTCCACCGTTTGGGACGCCGAGGGGCGCCAGTACCTCGACTTCTTCCCCGGCTGGGGATGCAACCTGCTGGGGCATTGCCCACCCCGGGTGGTGCAGGCGGTGCAGGACCAGGTTGCCAGGCTGATTCACGTTCCCAACAGTTGGTATATCGAGCCGCAGGGCGTGTGGGCTCAACTGCTCAGCGAGCGGAGTTTCGGCGGCAAGGCGTTTTTCTGCAACTCCGGGGCCGAGGCCAACGAGGCCGCCATCAAGCTGGCCCGGCTCCACACGCACGAAAAAGCGTACAAGATCATCACGTTTGAGGGCGGGTTTCACGGCCGCACCATGGCCACGGTGACGGCCACCGCGCAACCGAAGTATCACGCCGGCCTGGGGCCGCTGGTTGCCGGATTCACCTACGCTCCGTTTGGCAACCTGGATGCCGTTGCCGATCTGATCGACGACGAAACCTGCGCCATCATGGTTGAACCCATTCAGGGTGAAGGCGGTGTCCGCATCCCTCCCGATGGCTTCCTCGCCGGACTCCGTGCCCTGGCCGACGAGCATAACCTGCTGTTGATCTTCGACGAAGTCCAAACCGGCTGCGGCCGCACCGGCAGTTGGTTCGGCTTTCAGCGATTCGGGGTGCAGCCCGACATCCTCACCATGGCCAAGGCCCTGTGCGGCGGCATCGCGGCCGGGGCCCTGCTTACGACGGAAGAGATCGCCGAGAGCTTGCGGCCGGGCATGCACGCTTCGACCTTTGGAGGCAATCCCATCGCGGCCCGGGCGGGCATCGCCACGATCGAAACGATCGAGCAGGAGAACCTGCTCCAGCGCGCCACGGAGCTTGGGGAGTTGTTCCGCACGCGGTTCCAAACCCTGCGGGACGAGTGCGAACTCATCCGCGACGTGCGCGTGGCCGGCCTGATGATCGGCGTGGAGCTGTCCGTGGAGGGCAATACTGCCGTGCAGGCCTGCATGGACCGGGGGCTGCTCATCAATTGCACCCAGGGCAACGTGTTGCGTTTCCTGCCGTCGATGACCCTCACCGACGAAGAAGCCCAAGCCGGCTGTGATATCGTGGCCGAGGTGCTCCGGAATTATGCTGTAGAGCCCAAGGCCGAAGGCTAACGGCAGGTGCCTCGTGCCGCCGGGGGACAGCTAAAGTTTCTCTTTGCCGCCGGGTGGCTTTGCCAGCGGCTTGCGGAAGCTCAATGGCGGCAGGGCTCGTGCGCGATTCGAAGGACGATTGCTTTCCCAGCGGGTGCCGCAGCACACGCCCGTGGTGGTTGCGGCACTTTCCATTTTTCGTTGCTGAACTTTCGACCGGTTGCTTGCCATGCGACATCTATTGACGCTATCGGACCTCACGGCCGCCGAGATGGACCGGATCTTCGCGATCACCGAGGACATCAAGACAAAATACCTGGGCGGGCTGCGCGAATCGTTGCTGCCCGGCCGCACCGCGGCCCTGTTGTTTCAGCATCCGTCGCTGCGCACGCGTGTCAGCTTTGAGGCGGGCATTGCCCACCTCGGCGGCACCAGCATGTTCTTGGGCAAAGATGTTGGTTGGGGAAGCCGCGAAAGCGTTGCCGATTTCGGCCGCGTGCTCAGCGAGTATGTCGACGTCATCATTGTCCGGGCCAAGAAACATGAAGAAGTGGTCGAACTGGCCCGGCATTGCCGCTGTTCGGTCATCAACGGCCTGACCGATTTTGCCCACCCCTGCCAGGCCATGGCCGATCTGTACACCATTCGCGAACTGGTCGGTCCGGCCAAGGGCCTCACGCTCGCCTTCGTGGGCGACGGCAACAACGTGGCCCGGAGCTTGGCGCTGGGCTGCGGGCGGATGGGCATCCGCTTTGTATTGGCGGCCCCCAAGGGTTACCAGTTCGACCAGGAATACATCGACCTGCTCAAGAGCGAAGAACCGGACATCGACTTGCATATTACCGATGATCCGCGCGAGGCGGTGCGCGAAGCATCGTTTGTCTATACCGACGTATGGACGAGCATGGGCCAGGAGGATGAGAACGATGACCGCATGCGGGCGTTCCAAAACTTCCAGGTCAACGGCGACCTGATGGCCTTGGCCCCGGACGATGCCTACTTTATGCACGACCTGCCTGCCCGGCGGGGGCTGGAAGTGACCGATGAAGTGATGGACGGCCCGCAAAGCGTGGTGATCCAGCAGGCAGCCAACCGGCTGCATGCGCAAAAGGGCATTTTGGTGTGGCTACTGGGCTCACAGAAGTAACCTCTCCAATCTTTCCACAACCGATATGGAAGGTGCCTGCACCCGCCATGTGCGCTGCCCCACGGTGCGCAACCGGTTGGGCATTGGCCTGCGGGCTGTCATAATCATTCAAACCCGAGGTTGCTGCGGTTTTGTTATTGGAGGGGGGTGCGCCATGCTGACACGCTTCGCCGCTGCCGTCTGTGTCGCCGTGCTGGTGCCTGGCTGCTCAGATGAGGCGCCTATAGGCGCCTACCCTGCACCGGCGGCGTTGCCGCCCCATGCACCGCCGGAACCTTTGCGGCCGCTGGAAGTGGCCGATGTCGGCCGCGTGACGGTCGATTGGGATTTCACTAGCTGGACGTTTGCTGAGCAGTACGACGAGGGAGGCACACCAGCTATCCGCCTTGACCAGGGCCGTTGGCAAGTCAGCAAGACCATCAATTGTGGAGCCAATGTCGATACCCTGACGGTTGACCTGCGGTGCGAAGACGGCCGATGGCAATGCGCCTCGAACGTCGGCAGCATCTTCTTCTTCGATCGCACCGCGGACAGGGCATTTCAGGTGAGTATCAACGTGGAACCCGAAGCTATCACCATCGGCTCATGCGTTGAGGAACCGGGACCGGGCGAAGTGATCCTGATCTGGCACTGCCATAAGCCAGAGTGATGCCTTGCAGGATGGCTGCCTG
>CAZEEG010000242.1:0-2406 GCA_964511065.1 uncultured Pirellulales bacterium
AACCGTTGATGCTCGGTCGCGCCGTTGCCGGTACTTAAGCCATTTGAGCCGGCGCCGCTGCCAACAGATACACTACTACACGCCAATCCTGATGGTTCTGCGGCGGTTGCCATTTCACGCGGCTGGCGACGTACAGCTTAGACCGTTATATCCCGCTGCAAGGCCGTCTGCCGTGTCCGATCCGCTTCACCACCTCCTCTCCGCCTATCCGTGCTGAGCAATAGCCGGCAACTGCGAAGATATCGTGCTCCGACCGATCTGGTGACACTATTGCCATCTAAAGCTCTACCACGGAATTGATAGAGCCTAACCTAATTTTATAACCTGTCTAGCGATTTTAGATATTTCCCCATGGCCAGGCCAATCGACGTACACCCCTTGTGGGGTAGGGCGGCAATCCTCGCGCCATCAGTCAGCGTGTGAAGAGCGTTTCTTAGCTTTTGTGACTGGCATACAACAGGCAATCGTGTACTGGGCGCCATGTCGGCAGGCCGCCTGGTGATCTTTCTAAACATGGCTGGTGGCCATCATGCCTGCTGTGCCGTATCAACAGGAGAATACGGCCCAATATCAGCGTGCTTGATAACTGGTGGGCTATCTACGGTGGACGATAGGGTACAGCAGCTGGCCACATACCGGACTCTTTACCGGTAGCGCGAACAACGACTTGGATATGCGCGCCCTAGGACTGCAGACGTCTAAAGGTGGGGATTTCCCTCACGGCAATCCATTGTGACGCCCCAGCACTTCTAATTGTTACCGCAGGCTATTGGCCACATGACCGCTGTTTGGGGGCAATGAGAATGATGGCTCTTATATCGCCATGCTTGGGCACACTGGCAGTATTAAGAGGCCATCTACGGCGTCACACCTCTGCCTTGTGCCGCGTATCCCCCTGACCTGAGCCGAAGCTATCGAGATCGTGATAGGGCAGTTCGTTCCTCCCATCATGATCCTGAGAGGCGGCCTTCGTACGTAGATGCCGCTTATGACTTCGCGGCCAGTGCGCTCAATGGGCTGTAACACGAGGAGATGGTTTTACAAACCAGTGGCCCTAGCGCGCTCACATTTGTTCACTACAGCCGCGGCGCATTAAGAAGCTCCCACCAGCCACGGTCCGGGCAAGAGCGTTTCCAAAAGGAAACATCTGGAGTGCAGCCGCCTATGCCGGCGCAGTCGCTAACCAAGGCGGCTTTCGCAAGCGTGCGATTGTCCAAGTAAGAACGGCGACTTGGCTTGTCCGCTTCTGCGACTGAATCGGGATTACTTGTTGGCTGGCGCTGCCATCGGCGAGCCTGCTCCGCTAATTGCGTTTGGCTCGTTCCGCCGCCTGGCACACGTGTCATGGGTGCATACCTTCTAAGCTTCTGCCCCCCGTCCCGCAGAGGTACCCCAGCAGAACCAGCAACATCGGGCGGCAGCGATCCCCCTTTAAGGAAACCAAAATTGGGAAAAATCCCCCAGATTGGCCCTGTACCTACCCCACATTGGGCCCACATAATTGAAAAACCGACGCCAACTTTGACAGAAGCTACGGCCTTCCCATCTTTTCCGACGGTGCCAAACACCCCGCCTTTCCCGGTCGACTCCTGGAGAGGCGGTTCGATCGGCCACACGGCTCACGCGGCATCTATTGGTTAGACAGCGAAAGAGCGTGACTGCGGTACCGGATGCACCGCTGGCACCAATTCCTACCAGCCAACCGAAGGGGTAGCGCACCCCTCACATGAGTTGACAACAACGAGCGGCGCGGAAATGGTGGAGGTACGTAAGCTTTCGGGCGTCAACACGTTGCACCGAGCGTTTCGGGCCGTACCACCTGTAACCGGCCGTTCCAACTCCTGCCCCGCCTTTTGCTGCTCTCGTGTCGAACTCAGATTGTCCTTTCCGGCTCGTTGAGACAGCGCCCAGTTTGGATGCCCTGTTGCGAGTACGCGCAGAGCTCCATGGGCCGCGGACGGTCTACACGTTTCTCGACCACGTGGGACCGCCGCAGGTGCTGTCTTACAGCGAATTGGATGCCCGAGCCCGCAGCATTGCAGCTCACCTCCAAGAGCGTGGGGCCATGGGTGAGCGCATTTTGCTCATTTTTCCCCAAGGGCTGGATTTCATCGCCGCTTTCTTCGGCTGCCTGTACGCCGGGGCGATTGCCGTCCCTGCCTACCCGCCTCGCCGCAACCAGAAGGCCACCCGGATCGAAACCATCCTGGCCGACTGCCAGGCCCGCTTCGCCTTGTGCGACCGCGACACACTGGAAGGCCTGCAGGCACGATTCGACGACTGGCCTCACTTGGCGGCGCTCGACTGGATGGCGGTTCAAGACATACCCGCCTCGCCGGACACTTGGCATGAGCCGCCGCAGGATGGCCAGCGACCGGCCTTCCTTCAGTTCACCTCGGGCTCGAC
>CAZEEG010000242.1:2506-4437 GCA_964511065.1 uncultured Pirellulales bacterium
GGGCTCGACCTCTCCTGCTGGGAAGTTGCCTACAACGGTTCCGAGCCGATCCACCCTCAAACCCTACGGCGGTTTGCCGAGGCGTTCGCCCCGTACGGTTTTTCGGCCGAAGCGCTGTGCCCCTGCTACGGTATGGCCGAAACCACGCTGCTGGTCAGCGGAGCCCATCCGCGGCAAGAGATCGTTACTTGCCACGTCGATGCCCAGGCGTTAAGCCAAGGCCGCATAGAGCCGCAGGAATCGGTCGCACCAGCAGCCGCGAGCGAACCCCAGGATCGTAAGACGATTGAACTGGTCGCCTGCGGCGCGCCCGATCCCGACTTCGATGTGCAAATCGTCGATCCGGAAACGCGGCTGCCTTGCCCGCCGGAGCAAATTGGCGAAATCTGGCTGGCCGGTCCCAGCGTGACCGCCGGGTACTGGGGCCGCCCAGAAATTACCGAAGCCCAGTTCGCCGCTACACTCGCCAACAATAACGACGGCGAGCCGCGCCGCTATCTCCGCACCGGCGACTTGGGTTTTCTGCGCGACGGGCAACTGTACATCACCGGCCGGCTCAAGGATCTGCTCATCGTCCGCGGCGCCAATCATTACCCGCAGGACATTGAGCGAACCGTGGCGGCTTCGCACCCGGGCTTGGCTGCCGACGCCGGCGCTGTGTTTGCCTTGCCCGGCATCGACGGCGGCCCCGAACGCGTAGTCGCCGTGAACGAACTGAAGCGGGAGTTTGTCCGCGCCGCCAATCACGATGCAATCTTTGCCGCGATCCGCCAGGCCGTGGCCGCCGAGCACGAACTGAACCTGGAAACCATCGTACTGCTGCGCACCGTCAGCATCCCCAAGACCTCTAGCGGCAAAATTCAGCGCAGCCTGACCCGGCAGCGATTTGAGGCCGATGACCTGAAAGTGGTCGCCCGCTGGGACCGCAGCGAAGCCGAACCGACGTTTGAAGCGGCTGATGGTGAGCAAACGATTACCGCTGATCATGTTGCATCTGCACAGCCCGGTACCGCTCGCACCACGCTGAGCCACGATCAACGGCAGCAGATTGCGGCGCTGGAACAATGGATGGTCGGTCGTCTGGCCGCGCGGCTTCGTCTGGCCCCGCACCAGATTCATCCCCGCCAGCCGTTTGCCAGTTTGGGCGTTGACTCGCTGACCGCCGTCCGACTGGCAGGTGAGTTGGAAGAGCACCTGGGCCGCGGCGTGCCGGCCACGGTAGCCTGGGATCATCGCCCGGTCGTCGCCTGGATCTGGCTGCCGAATCAATCGTGTTTGAAACCGACCTGGCGGCGCACGGCTACTTGGCCGACCACGTGGTGGCCGGTTCGGCCATGTTCCCGGCGGCCGGCTATCTCGCCTTGGCTATGGCGGCCGCTGTCGAGGTTGCACCGCAGCAGACGGTGAACATCGCCCAGGCCGGTGCCGACCCGTACACCTCGTCGCCGCCGCTGGCGATCGCGCATCTGCTAGAGCAGCGCGCGGCGCAACCGGGCGAGTTGGGCCTGGTGATCGCGGCCGGGGCCGGCATCCAGGTCGCGTGCGCCCTGTACCAGTTTTAGTTGCCGCTTTCCGATCTTTGCCCCAGCGTGAGCCGCGCCCGCGGCACAACACGGTTGGGTAGGTCGTTATGTACTTTCCGCCGCAAATCGTAGGAGACCAAGATGGCAAGGCTGCACTTTGGTTGGTGGCATTCCGTGGCGGCGCTGGCAATTTTGCTAGTTGTGATCCCTACGCACAGCGAGGCCCAAAATCAGACGTCCACTACGTCGTTCGCCACGCGGCAAATGGACCGTATCCCGGCATGCACCGTGTTCGATCCGGACGATTTCGACCGCGCTCCCCGGGCCGATGGCCTATCATCGGCAGCACGGACAGCATTCCCGGACTTGCACAAGGAGGTGCACGATGGCGACACGAACTGCGCACGC
>CAZEEG010000243.1:0-4392 GCA_964511065.1 uncultured Pirellulales bacterium
TGTAACGATGCGCGCCGATGCAACTACGTGATCGTATCAGCGCTATACCTGCTGCGCAAGAAAAACCCCGTTGGCGGGGCAGGGACCAACGGGGCGATGGTTGTTAGCGGTGGGGCAGAAACCGCTAACGCCCGATATCCTAGCACCGTTGTCAAGCGCGCCAAGATGCACATAACGACAGGTCGAACCCGCCATAATACACCAACCTGCCATGCACAAAATTACCCCACGGCTGTTGGCCACATTTCCCCAGTTATCGACTGCTTCGTTCAAATCGCTCTTATAACGACGGCCATGCCTGCAGCACGTGCCAATGCCGCAGCAGTTTCCTTTACCAGGGTGAACCTACGCGGAATTCGATTGTCTTTTCCATCGTTTATGGAATCTGAGTCGCCGCTTACGCGGCAGTGCGCAATGCGTATCATATTGAGACACAGATCCACTAGATTGCCTGCATTGCCTGACAAAACGCTGCCACCGCGAATCCGGATTTTGTGCAGATTTTCGGTAGCTGCGTGCGACTTGTTAAGCGTTTGAACCATCATCAGCGTGAAAATAGCGATGTCTGAACTCCAGCAACTGATCCGCCAGATCAAGGTGGCCCGGCTCTATACGCGCGACCTGTTGCGTACCGTTGACGAGGAAGACTGGTTTCGCGAGCCAGCCGAAGGTGTGTCA
The DNA here is from genome assembly GCA_964511065.1 of uncultured Pirellulales bacterium. GTDB lineage: Bacteria > Planctomycetota > Planctomycetia > Pirellulales > S012-138 > CALBRZ01. The sequence continues at coordinate 679 of CAZEEG010000243.1, forward strand.
CACATTGCCTGGCAAGTTGGCCATCTAGCGTTCGCCCAGTATGGTTTGGCGCTGCGGCGCATCCGAGGCGAGCAGCCCGAAGATGAGCAGTTGATCCCCGCCGATTTTCTGGCTGCCTATGGACGCGGGTCCGTGCCCGATCCCGCGCGCAGTCGCAATCTGGGCGTGGAGGGCATTCGCGACGTGTTCGACCGCGTGCATCGCCGCGTAATGCAAGAGTTGCCCGAGTACAGCGAGGAATACTTGGCCGAACCGGCCATCGGCCAACCGCACGCGATGTTCTCCAACAAGCTCGGCGCGTTGCAGTGGTGCGCGCAGCACGAGTTTCTGCATGCCGGGCAGATCGGACTGTTGCGGCGACTATTTGGCAGCCAACCAGTGCGTTAACCGGGCTACGGCTTCAAGCAGTACTGATTGGCAATGGAGATGCCGCTGACGATCGCGCCAATGATGCCGACAAAGCCCTGGTCGGTGCCGCAGATGAACAGGTTGGGCAGATGCGTGCGGCCATCGAGTTGCTTCTGTGGCGAACCATAGACCGCGCCGTTGTCGTGCCCGGTAAAGCGCCGAATCGTCGTCGGCGTGAACATATCGGTATCGATGATATGCGGGCGAAAGTCGGGCACGAACCGCACCGCTGATGCCATCACGCGGTCGAACCATAACTGCTTCTGCCGGCGATACTCGTCCTCGGGCAGTTGGTTCCACAGATTATAGTTGGCGATGGCGGTGATGCGCATCATGCCTTCTTCCAGCGGCTGCTCGTAATCAAAATTGTTGGGCGAGCAGATCACGCCGCTGCGGATATCGACCAGCCCTTCGCTCTTCTGCCAATGGAACTTGGGGCTATCGTTGAAAAACACAATCGTGCGATCGTAGCCCAAGCTGCGAGGCTGCTTGTCCAGCACCGCCATAGCTTCGATGAAGCTGAGCTGTCCTGTCGGCCAAGGCTGTTGTTGGCCGGCGTTGTCGCACAGCCGCATCGTTTCCAGCCAGCCAGCGCTGGAAACGACCTGCCGCGCGGTCAATTCGGTGCCGTCATCGAGCACCACCTTCTGCACCTGGCCATCTTCTACGGCGATGCGCTGCACCCCGGCACGCAGCCGCAGTTCACCGCCCAGCAACTTGTAACGCCGGGTGAGCAACTTCAGGATCAGTCGCACGCCAGCCCAGGGGCGCGCGAGGCCTTCCAGGAAGATGCTGCGAAACATGATGGAGAACTGGGCCAGGTCCATATCCTGCTCGCGCGCGCTGCCGTAATACATCAGCGGGCAAAACAGCATTTCCACCAGCAGCGGATCGCTTATGTACTCGCTCACAAACTGCCGCGCGGAAACCTGACCATGCTCGGGGCGAATGTCGTCGTAATCGACCACGGCCGCCGTCAGCCGGCGAAAATTGTCCTTCTCGGCCGGGAACTTTTCCGCGATTTCATCGCACAGTTGCTGCGGATCGTTGGAGAAGTTGAGCCACACGTCGGGAAAGGCGATCGACGAGCCGAGTTGTGGCTTCAGATCGAAGTCGTCCCACTGAAACCGTAACTGCCGCAATAGTCGGGGCAGGGGGCCGCGACGGGTTCCCTTGGGCACAAAATTGGTGACGGCATGCAGGCCGACATCGTAGTTCCGCCCACCCAAGCGGTAGAACGAATTCAAACCGCCGATGGTGGTATGGCGTTCGAGGATGCAGACCTTTTGATCGTAATGCGCCAACCGAATGCCGGCCGCCAGGCCTGACATACCGGCACCAATGATGATCGTGTCGTACGTGGACATCAGGCAGGGAGGGAAAGTGGCAGGTCGAATGGACGCAGTCAGCGGGTATAATCCTAGCGTTTGCCCCGGCAAGCCGGCAGGTCCCCCGTACAAGCGGCGGGCTCCGCAGTCGTGCCGCCGGTGGCAGCGGGACGATCTATCTTAGCCCTGGGGCGTGGACCTTGCCCACGGGGCTAAATTGCTGAAGTGCGGCGCATGGCCAGGCCGAGGGGATGAGCCCGCGGAAATGATTTGCCTCGCACCGCTGCGCCTTCAGCCGCCTAACAAGGAATTGCATCGTGGCAACGGAACCGGTCGTGCGTTTTGGCATCCTGGGCGCGGCCCGCATCGCCCGCAAACTGGCCCCGGCCATCCAACAGGCCGAAGGTGCGAGGTTGGTGGCGGTTGCCAGCCGCGACCAGGAGCGGGGCAAGGCGTTCGCGGCCGAGTACGGCATCCCGCTGAGCTTTAGCAGCTACGAGGCGCTGCTCGACTCCGACACGGTCGACGCCGTTTATTTGCCGCTGCCGCCGTCGCTGCACTTGCCCTGGACCAGGGCGGCCGCCGAACGCGGCAAACACGTGCTTTGCGAAAAGCCGCTGGCCACGTCCGCCGCCGAGGCTCGCGAAATGGCCGAGGTATGCAAGGCCGCCGGCGTGCAACTGCTCGACGGTACGATGTGGGTCCACCATCCGCGGGCCGCGGCCATGCGGATGTTCTTGCAGGACGGATCACTGGGCGAGTTGCGGCGGGTGACGTCAGTGTTCACCTTTTATGGCGATCTCCTGCCGCCCGACGATTTTCGTTATATGCGGGAACACGGCGGCGGCTCGCTGCTGGACTTGGGCTGGTACTGCGTGCGGGCATCGATGTGGGCCTTCGGCGGCTTTCCCGAGCGTGTCTCAGGCTGGGCGCGGTGGCAGAGCGAGGTCGACCTCGACTTTCTCGGTCAACTGTGGTTTTCTGACTACCGCACGGCATCGCTGGAAAGCGGTTTCCGCACAGCCTGGCGGAAATGGATGGAAATCGCCGGCACGCGCGGCACCCTGGTGTGCGACGACTTCACACGTGCCAAGGATCCGGAGGAGCCGCGGTTCTGGGTGCACGATGCCGACGGCAATTCGACCACGCATGTTGTGCCTGGCCCACAGCAAGAAGTGTGCATGGTCGAAAACTTCTGCCGGACCGTGCTTTCCGGTCAACTGCGTGACGATTGGTCGGTGGATGCCGTAGCTACGCAAGTGGTGTGCGAGGCATTGGACCGCGCGGCGCGGACCGGCCAGACCGTCGAGATTGATTGGAACCGCGGTTGAACGCCACCCGCCGCCTCACACAGATTGTCTAGAAATCCATGTCTGGCCCGGTCCTTCGTTCGGCGATTGCCTGGTTTGCGGCGGCTGCGGCGATCGCCGTAGGACTGGGGCTTGCCAGCGCGCTGGCGCAACAATACTTCGCCCCGCTTGGGCTGTACCCCGTGCTCGTCGGCCTGGTGCTGGGGGCCGGATTGGTGGCCGCGCTGCGCCTCACGCAATTTGGCAGCCGGCGATGCGCGATGGTTGGCGCCGCTGTAGCCGCGGCCGTGCTGATGATTGCTCAGTTCTATGGGAGCTATCGGCTGTATGTGGCCGCAGTGGAAGCCAAGGCACCTGTGGGCGTGAGTCGGCTGCCGCTGGACCGGCTGCAACCGCCGGACAGCCTGTGGGCATATCTTCGCCAGCAGGCTCAGTACGGGCGGCCGCTGTTTGCCGGCATCACGGCGCGGGACGGCTGGGCCTGGGCGACCTGGGGGGGCGACTGGGCACTGGCCGCCGCAGCCGCGGTGATTGCGGTACGGCAGGGCTTTCGCCGCCCCTGGTGTGCCAGGTGTCACAAGTGGTATCGTGCCGTGGGTGAGGGCCAATTGAGCCGGGCGGCCACCAGCCAGATCGGCAAGCTGGCCGAGGTTGCGCTGCCTAAGGCC
>CAZEEG010000244.1:0-4386 GCA_964511065.1 uncultured Pirellulales bacterium
GGCTAGCGGGCTCCAGCGACCTGTACCAGCCCTCGGGCCGCCGGCCGTACCACAGCATCAACTTCATCACGAGCCACGACGGCTTTACGATGAACGACCTGGTGAGCTACAACCACAAGCACAACGAGGCCAACGGCGAAGACAACCGCGACGGCGAGAACAATAACTACAGCAACAACTACGGCGTGGAAGGTCCGTCGCGCCGCGTGGCCGTCCAGGCCGTGCGGAAGCGCCAGATCCGCAACATGCTGGCCACGCTGCTGCTGAGCCAGGGCGTGCCAATGGTGCTGATGGGCGACGAGTGCCGCCGTACCCAACGCGGCAACAACAACGCCTACTGCCAGGACAATGAAATCAGTTGGTTGAATTGGAAATTCGTCGAGCGGCATGCCGACCTGGTCCATTTCTGCCGCACGCTGATTCATTTCCGCCGCCAAGAACCCACCGTGCGCCGGCCCACCTTCCTGCAAGGCGTGCCGACGCCGCCCAACGTGCTGCCCGACGTCAGTTGGTTCAGCCCCGAAGGCCACCTTGCCGACTGGCATCTCAACGCCCACAGCCTGACGTGTATTTTCGGAGCAGCCACGCGCAACGACCAGGTGATCGGGCGGAACGTGATGATGATGTTCCACGCCTCGGGCCAGGCCTGCGAGTTCACGGTGCCGGAAATCGCGCGGCCGATCCGCTGGCGAAAATTCATCGATACCTGGGAAGAACCGCCCGGCGACATCTATCCCAATGCCGAAGGACCGTTGCTCAAGGCCAAGCGGATCACGCTGGGGCCGCAGTCGCTGATGGTGTACGTTTCAGAGCCGACGGAAAAACTGCCAACCTTCCCGACCAACGGCAACGGACTGCGAGGCGAACGGTAAGGGCGCACGTTGGCCGCGGCTTCCGTGCTTCAAGGGACGTTCCGCGCGCGTGGGCGCAGCGGGAGGAAACTGCCAGGCAACGGTCGTTGCCTGCATCCCCGGGCGTGTCGTATCATGCCCCCGTTTCCAACCGTCCCTCCGCACCATCCACCGATTGCACGCACCATGTTGTCATTGAACGCCCGGGCGGCCCGGCTGTGCCGCGAACTGGTCGAGAAGGCCCAGGAGTTCCGCATCGCCGCGGCCGACGTTCAAGGGACAACGGTGATCGACTGCGGGATTGAGACGCCTGGCGGCCTGGAAGCCGGGCGGCGGTTGGCCGAGATTTGCATGGGAGGGCTGGCCCAAGTCTGGCTCGCTCCCGGCGAGGGCCGTTTGATCGGGCCGCAGGTGTGCGTTTCGTCGGATCACCCGCTGCATGCGTGCATGTTCTCGCAGTACGCCGGGTGGCAGGTGCAGCACGATTCATACTTTGCGATGGGCTCTGGCCCCATGCGGGCGGCGGCGGCCAAGGAAGAACTGTTCGAGACGTTGGATTACCGGGAGTCGCCGGAGATGGCCGTCGGCGTGCTGGAAACCCGGCGTTTTCCGCCGGCAGACGTATGCCAGTCACTGGCGGAAAGCTGCGGCGTATCGCGCGATCGCCTCACGCTGCTGGTAGCGCCCACGGCGAGCCTGGCGGGTCACGTACAGGTTGTGGCCCGCAGCCTGGAAACGGCCCTGCACAAGCTGCACGAACTGGAGTTCGACCTGACGAGCGTCGTTTCCGGTTTTGGGTCGGCGCCACTGCCTCCGCTGGGCGCGGATGATCTGGCTTCCCTGGGCCGGACCAACGATGCCGTACTGTACGGCGGCAACGTGACGCTCTGGGTCAGCAGCGACGATAAGCTGCTGCGAAAGCTGGGGCCGCAGGTACCTAGCTCGTCCAGCCGCGATTATGGCCTGCCGTTTTTGGAGGTCTTTCAGCACGCAGGCCGCGACTTCTACCAGGTCGATCCGATGCTCTTCAGCCCTGCCCGGGTGACGTTCATCAATGTTGCCACCGGCAACAGCTTTCGTTTCGGCCTGCTCGCGCCGGACGTGCTGCGCAAGAGCTTTGCGACCATCAGCTACGCCTGATGGCCCCCCACCCGCGGCCACAGGATCACTCGCAAGAACCTGAAGTGCGCGTAGCGGCGTCTTCGCCAGCGGGATGCAACGGCGAGTTCCGCCGGTAGCTTTGGCCGCCCGGTGTTGGCTGCACCTAGGCAGCCTTTGTTTCCACAGCAGTGGACTCATCGGCCGGGGTGTCCTCGGCCGACGCTTCGCCAGCAGGACCTTGCGAGGATGGTGCGGTTTTCTTGCCCGGCTCGGTCCATTCGGCAATCACCGCCTCGATGCGAAGAATCAAGGCGTCTAACTCCTCGATCACCTGCTGCTGCCGGGTCTCGATATCGTCCAAGAGTCGGGCTACCTCGTTTGCAGCAGGCATCATCGGGTACCGTATGGGTCGCGGGAAGGTTCCAGCCCTGCCGCCATGTGGCCGAACCCAACCGCCCCTGGGTCGATTGGCGGTTGGGTCTGGGCCGGGGGCAATGTGGCAGCCTGGCGGTCCGCGCGGCGGGAAGCCGTGCCAGACCATCGTGGGTCACAGGTCGCCACGGGCGTCAATCAAGATCGGGCCGCATCTGCGGGCGGCTTCAATCGTGTTGGGCCGTGAGAAGGGAATCCGGCCTGCGTTCCCGGCGACGTTGCGAAAACGTTCTGCTGCGGAAAACACGGCAAAATATCCGGCCGCTGGCACCGGTACCACGGCTGTGCGCGCCGCGCTCAATCTGGCAAGAGTGGCAATGTTTGCGGGCGCTGCCATGGCGGCACCACCGCGCGAATCGCAAGCGGTCCGGAAGTGTGGAAGCTTCCCTCTGGTACCGCGGATGCTTGCCCCCTGCCCGCCGCTCAAGCAGAATCGAATATGGCCACTGCACCGCCTGGTTCGGCGTGCGGCTGCGCTCGGCGTGCCGCTTAGGTCAATGTCCTCGTTCCCGATCGACCGGATGCCCGACGAACACCTTTCCGAAATCACGCTCCGCGACCGGCTTGCTGGCAGCTTGCCTCTAGAGCACCGCGAACGGTTCGACCGGCATCTTCGCAATTGCACCTTATGCCAGCGGAAAGCCGAGGCATGGTCCCAGGGCCAACAGGCCGAAGCCGCGAGTAGCGGAAGCGGGAACCTGCCGGCGCAGGAATTGGCCCGCTATGAGCGGCTGGACGCGATTTGCGACCAGTTTGAAGCCAGGTGGCAGTGCGGCGAGGAGCCAGATATCGAAGATTTTGCCGCCTCCGTTCCACCTGAGGAACAACCGGCTTTGCGGTGCGAATTGCTGCTGCTGTCCTGCCAACTGGCGGAGCGGTCGCAGCAGCCCTCGGTGGGCCCCGCTCCGCGCCCGGCTTCGCCGGTGGACCGTACCCCGCGGCGTCCGGCATCGCGCCGCCACCGTAAGCCTGCCACCCTGGGGCCGTATCGACTGGTGGATGAAATCTCGCGTACGGCGGCGACCGCGGTTCACAGGGCCGTGCATCTTGAGACGGGCGAAGTGGTCGCCATCAAGCGGCTTCGCTCGCGGATTCGACTGTCGGAAGCGGATCTGGTCCGCCTGGAGGCGCCGGCTCAAGCGGCTGCCAAACTTCGTCACCGCCACCTTATCGCCATGCATGGCATGCACACCGACGGGCTCCATCACTATTGGGTGATGGAGCTGGTGGAAGGCGAGCCGCTTTCTGAGCGGCTCAGGGCCGGCCCGATGCCGCAGAAAACGGCTGCCTCGCTGATCCGCCAGCTTGCCGAGGCCCTGGAACATGCCCACCGGGCCGGCCTGGTGCATGCGCATGTTCGCCCAGAGAAGATTCTGATCGACCGGCGCGGCGAACCGCACCTGCTGGGGTTTGGCTTGCCGCGGCACCTGCCCGGCAGCAGTGAGCTTTCGACCACGCGGAGTCTGGAGCCGCCTGGGCACCTGGCTCCAGAACAGGCGCGGCACTCGGGGGCCGCGACGTTTGCGAGCGACATCTATGCCCTGGGGGCTCTGTTCTATCGCATGCTGGCGGGCGTATCCCCCTTGGCAACGCAGAGTTTGCCGGAGTTTTTCCGGCAGTTGGTGAGTGAGCCGCCGGTGCCGCCCCGTGAGCACCGCGGCGCCATCGACCGGCAGCTTGAGGCGATTTGCCTTCGCTGCCTGGAAAAGGACCCGGCGGCCCGATTCCCCTCGGCCCAGGCCCTGGCCGATGCGCTGGCTTGGCGTTTGTGGCAGTTAGGTTGGTGGCGCGTGCGTGCCTGGCGACCCGCCTGGAGGGCGTGGCGCCGGCGGCAGATGCGTTGACGGCCCGTGCCCGGCCATCTACGCTGACCATTTGCGCAACCTCGCGGCCGCGGCGGGCGGCCGCTTCTTTCCTTGCCCCCGATTCTGGCTAACCATGATCTGTGTCAGCATTGGTCGCGGCCGTCACCGGCACATGATGGCAGAACACCGCCACCTGG
>CAZEEG010000245.1:0-4373 GCA_964511065.1 uncultured Pirellulales bacterium
TTTTCCATCAGGTCGACGCGGCCGATCGACTCGTAGTAGGCGGCGAAGCCCACCTTAATGGGCTTAATTTGCAAGTCGCCCTGGAGGTTGTCGAAGATTTGCTGGGCATCGAAGTCGCCCCAGATGGCGTTGCCATCATGGTAGGGCGCGTCGGCATGCTTGCGGCCAATCACGATGTGGCTGAAGCCAAAGTTCTGGCGGTAGATGCTGTGCATGACCGCTTCCTTGGGACCGCCGTAGAACATTTTGATATCCATGCCCAACAGGAACACGCGGTCGGGCACGCTTTCGCCACGGGGGCCCCAAAGTTCGGGGTCGCTGTCGCCCTCGCCCAGCCCGCGCGATTCGATCAACGCCTCATAGGTTTTCATCCGCACGGCGGCGTTGACGTCGTCGCCCTTGGTTTCGCCGATCAACGGATTCAGGCAAGCGCCGGCATTGCGACCTTCCCGCAGCAAGGTTTCCAGACCGTAAACCAGGGCATACTCGTGGGCCCGGTGCAACGGATTGCGCGTCTGGAAGGCCACGCAGGCGTCCCAGCCCTTTTCTTTGAGCAATGCCCGAACTTCGCGCGGCGAAAGCACATATTGGCCGAAGGCCGGATTCTTGGGCTGCGGCAGCGCGCGGATGGTCCCGCCAATCAGGTGGGTCTTGTCGGCGTCGGCCTTAAAGACCATGTCGCCACCGGGATGATCGGTGCGCTCGGTGCCGTAGACTGCTTTGACGTACTTTGCCTTGTCCCACTCGTAAACGTCGTTCAGTTCCAGCGTCCCTACGATGTCGCCCGCCGAATTGACCAGGGCCACCGTTTGGCCTGCCTTCAAGCTGCCGGCCAGTTCCTTGGTGACGGGAAACGCAAGCGGAATCGTCCAGGCGTACTTCTTGCCGCCATGGACGATGTGCGCCTCGTCCAGCACCCGGTTGTACGTGGCCGAGTCCATGGGGCCAGTGAGCGGGCTCAAAGCGCCATCGCCAAAGCGGTAGACCGTGGAAAGATCGGCGTCGGAAATTGGCACTTTGGGAAGCGTAGCCGCCTCGGCCTTGAACGATTCAATCTCGTCCTTGGGAACGGTGCAGCAAACGGGTTCGGTCAAACCACCGTGTGGAGGAAGGGGCAAAGTCATGGTGTATTCCTGGATAGCTGAACGGCCACGCCCAGACCGCAACCGCGCGGTCCGACCTGCGGCCGGAATCGTGAACCAAACGTATACAACCCGAGGCAGGCCTGATACACCTCCCGCTCGTGGAGAGGGATTTGAGGCACCCGGGGCCAACCTTGTTCGCGGCGTAGCCAAGCAGGATGGCCACCAGGGAACAACCTCACCGTGACCCAGAGGGCAGTGCCAGTGAAAGCAACGCCCTTGATGGCACAGTCTCTTTGGGCCGCCGTGCAAGGCCGCGCCATCCAAGACCGCACCGCCGAAGACCGCGTCGTGCGTGCGCCGACTGGACGGGTGCCGGTGGTGTTGCCCTCAACGGTGCTGCCGCCGCCACGTTTCAACCACCGTTGAGCCATGCGCGGCCGATGGATGAAAACGCCGATGGTCGGAGAACCACTTCAACGGCGGTCTGGCCATTGCATGGTCGCCAGCGACGCCGTGGGTGCCGATAACAGCGCTCAGTGCCGGAAGCGGCACGGGCCCCAGCCAGCCTGGAGCCATCGACCTCGGGCGCGGCATCTTGGGCAGGCTGCCGGTGGGGTGGCCTGATTGACCGCGAGGCGTGTTCGCCCCGCGTGCCGTCAGGCATGGCAATTCCATGGCGTCCCCAATGCCTACGGAGGGCCTGCGGCGACGGCCAGAAGGCGATGCGGGGGAGACAGGGGTGCATACGGGCCTGCTGTTGCCGTGTTGGTTTTGCCAACACCCAGCAGGTCGTACGGCCCATGATCTCGGCAGCGACTTCACCGAGGTCGCACAACGCCCGGCGTTCCTGCGGCCGACCTTGGGGGGCCGATCATCGCAAAAGGGCAGTATAGGGAATCAAGCTGGAAGGCTCAACGGGAGTAACCTGGCCGCTTTCGCCTGAATTCGACCCTTTGCCAGCATGGCCGGGGAGGCGCTCAATTTCTCAATTTCTGGCCAAGGCGACCTCGCCAGGATTCTGAACCTGATCTACACTGCGCATCTGGATGGCTTGCTGGTTTTCTCGCTCCTTCGGTCACGCTGGCCGTTTCTTCCTCAGGCACCGCTGCCGCGGGAAAACGTCACCGGTCGCCTGTACCTTGGGAGGCCTCTTTCCTACCTTTTGACAGGAGCTGCGTGTCACCGTGTGGTCGCTTCCGGCCGCCCAATTCGCCATCGTCGTCGCCGGTTGCCTGGCGATGGTCTATACGCAGCTCACCATGTCGCCGGCGACGATCGAATTCGCCCGAGATTTCGGTGCGACTGGTCTGCATATTGGCATCCTGGGCGCGCTGCCGACGGGGATGCTGTTCATGCAGTTTCTGGCAGCCTTGGCGGCTAACCGTCTGAAATACCGCCGGCGTCTTTGGTTTTGGGTGACGTTCACCCAGCGGTTGATGCTGCTGCCGATTGCCGCGGGACCGTGGCTGTTGCCGGAAATGTCCGATGCCTTCTGGCTCTGGATGCTGATCGGCCTGACGGCCTTGAACCACGGACTGATCCACTTCAGCACGCCGCTGTGGTTGAGTTGGATGGGCGATTATCTGCCGCACCGCGGCCTGAGCGATTACTGGGGACGCCGGCACTGCTGGATGCAGGTCGCTGCCGCCGCCTCGCTGCTGGCCGGGGCCATGTTCATGATGAAAAGCGGTCTGAACATCCGCCCCGCTTTCGCCGTGTTGCTGGTGGTGGGCGCCGGTTTTGGCGTGGCCGACATTCTGCTGTTTATCAAGGTGGACGAACCGCCGGTAACGCCGGCTCCCAGCCCCCGGCTGCGCGACGTGCTCGCCGCCCCCTTCCGGGACCGGGACTTCCGCCGATTCATTGGCTTCACCTGCTACTGGCACGTGGCCGCAATGGTCGCCGCGCCCTTTATCAGCTATTACCTGCTCGACTATGTCGGTATGGACGTTTACCACGTCCTGCTGTTGTGGACCTGTTCGTGGGTTGGCGGGGCCGCGCTCTCCGGACGACTGGGCCGGCTGGCGGAAACGTATGGCAACCGCCCGGTGCTGATTATCTGCACGGCGTTCAAGTCGCTGAACGTGATCGCACTGCTGCTGACGCCCCAGGACCCGCACTTCGCGTTCTGGATGTTGATCCCGATGTTTATGATCGACGCCGCCCTGAACGCAGGCATTGCCATCGCCAATAACGGCTTTCTGATCAAGAACTCGCCCGCCGAGAACCGGGCGATGTTCATCGCGGCAGGCACGGCGGTAGCCGGGATGGTGGGGGGAGCGACCTCGGTGCTAGCCGGCGGCTTCCTGGCGTGGAGTTCCGGCCGCACCTGGCACGTGGCGGGCTGGACACTGGTCGGTTTCCATGCGGTGTTCTCAGTCAGCCTTGTTCTGCGGTTGATGGCCGTCGTGTTGGCGCGTGGGATTCGTGAGCCGGCTTCGCACGGGGTGCGCGTGGTGGTCACCCAACTGATCGGAGTTACGCCGATCCGCATTCTGCGATTGCCGCTGAGCCTGTCCGGGGCGCGCCGTGCAACCCCTTCGATCGAACCGGCGCCGGAAAGTCTGCCGGCTGCCGCGGTGATGCTCCCGGCCATGCCTGCCGTGCCCGCAGCAGCAGCGGCCGAAGCGCCCCCTGTTCCCGAACTGCAGCCCCAGCCTGAAAACGCCCAAGCCGCGTAACGATGTAGCCCTGACGCCGCGTTTACGCGGCCCGCAAGTGCGAAGCGTGCTGGGCTGCCAGGCGTTCGACTTCCATCCGGCTCAGCTTGCGAAAGGCCGTGCTTTCGCCTTGGCGTTCCTCGATCAGTACCAGGGTGTTGGCATGCAGCATCCGGGGTACGTAGAACCATCCCAGGCTGCCAGGTTCTGCCCCCTGGTCCAGGCTGATAATCAACAAGTCCGTCCCGGTTAGCTCGTTGGCCTTCATAGCCAGGGCCGCGTCGAATTTCCCGGGAATCAAGCGGACCTTGGCTCCTGTGGCTTTGAGCGTGCGATAGGTATCCTTGAGATTTGCCCCGGAAGTCCCTAGCTCGAACAGGTCGATTCCGGCATAGGTGATTGCCGCGCGCGGCGATGCCTGCTGGGCCGTCCGAATCATGCGCAAGGTACGAACACCGCTCGCCATCCCGACCTCGACGATCGTGCGTACCCGATGTTGGCGTATCAATCGGTAGATGGGCCGGTCGGCGGCAGGTTTTGAGAATCGAGAAAGAAGAAAATAGCCCAGTCGCTCGGCAAAAGACACGCGCGCACCTCTCCATCCGTACAGGGTGGCGTGAAAGACGCA
>CAZEEG010000246.1:0-4299 GCA_964511065.1 uncultured Pirellulales bacterium
AAGGACGGCGGCGAGCAACTGGTGATCGTGCAGGAGATCGACCGCCGGCAAACCGGCGCCGTGGCCGAAGCCATTACCCTGGTCCGCAAACGGGTGTCAGAGCGGCACCAGATTGCGGCCGATGCGATCGTGCTGATTAAAGCCAATAGCATCCCCAAGACTTCCAGCGGAAAAATTCAACGCCACGCCTGCCGCCGCGCGTACCTCGATGGCACGCTCACCGTGGTGGCCCAATGGCCCGGCGATGTTGAACTGCTGGATAGCGCCGAGTTGGTCGAAAAGGGGCTGGAGACGTCATCGGTCGAACCCGCTCGCAACGAGAAAACGGCGGTCAACGGTGCTCCCGTCAATGGCGCCCCGAGCAGCCAGGTGACGCCCAACGAGACGGCGACCGGCAGCGCTTCGAATACCGCCCAAACGGCCGATGGCGGGCAGCCTGTTTCCCACCGCAAGTACAGCCGGGGAGAAGCGGCCGAGATCGTGCTGGAAGAGGTTCGCAAGATCGCCCGCGAACGCGCCCAGGGCCTCACCCTCAAATCGACGTTCTCCGACTTGGGAATGGACTCGCTGGAACGGATCGAACTCCAGGCGGCGCTGGAAGACCGCTTTGGTGGCCGCATGCCCGAGGATGTCGGTCCGGAGCTGGACTCGATGGAGGAAGTGGTCGATGCCGTGCAGCAGTACCTGGGGGCAGGACAGGCGCGGCACCGTGTCCCCATTGAGGACATTCCGGCCGAGTGCTACCAGTTCGATCAGCATCCGGAGTACGAACGGCTCGAAGCCAGCCTGAGCCTGCTGGATCAGATTGGCCTGACCAACCCGTACTTCGCCCAGCACGAACGGGTGACCACCGACACCACGGTGATTGGCGGCCGGGAGTTGATCAATTTCTCGAGCTACAACTACGTGGGCATGTCGGGCGATCCGGCAGTGGTCCAAGCAGCCAAAGAAGCCATCGATCGCTACGGAACCAGCGTTTCCGCCAGCCGGTTGGTTTCAGGCGAGAAGCCCCTGCACCGCGAATTGGAGCAGGCGATCGCCAACTGGGTGGGCGTGGAAGACAGTATCGTGTTCGTCGGCGGGCACTCCACCAACGAATCGACGATCGGCCACCTGTTCGGCCCTGGCGACTTGATTCTGCACGATGCCCTGGCGCACAACAGCATCCTCCAGGGGTGCGCGCTCTCGGGCGCGCGGCGGCGGGCCTTCCCGCACAACGACTGGCAAACCCTGGAACGGATGCTGGCCGACCTCCGCGGCGAGTTCCGCCGCGTACTGATCGCCATCGAAGGCGTGTACAGCATGGACGGCGACTATCCCGACTTGCCGCGGTTCATCGACATCAAGCAGCGCTACAAAGCATACCTGATGGTCGACGAAGCACACTCCATGGGGACCATGGGCGAGCACGGGCGGGGGATTGGCGAACATTTCGATATCAACCCGCACGATGTCGATATCTGGATGGGAACGCTCAGCAAGTCGTTTGGTAGCTGCGGCGGGTATATCGCCGGTAATGCCGCCCTGGTGAAGTACCTTAAGTACACGGCGCCCGGGTTTGTATACTCGGTGGGCATTTCGCCACCCAACGCGGCTGCCGCCTTGGCGTCGATCAAGGTACTCCAGGCTGAGCCGCAGCGTGTGCAAGCCCTCATGGCCAACGCCGATTTGTTCCTTCAGCTTGCCGTCCAGCACGGCCTTAACATCGGCATGAGCCAACAATCGCCGGTGGTGCCCGTCATCCTGGGTAACTCGGAGCATAGCCTGCGGCTGTCGCGGGCGTTGTTTGATCGCGGGATTAACGTGCAGCCGATCCTGTACCCTGCGGTAGAAGAAAGCAAGGCTCGCCTGCGGTTCTTCATTACGTCGCTGCACACCGAGGACCAGATTCGCTATACCGTGGAAACGGTTGCGGAAGAACTGGCCAAGATCGACCCGCAGTACCTGGCCACCGCAACGAACTAGCTCCGGGGGGGCTCGCCCCAGATGATTTCCTGAGGCCAAGCCAGGCTCCCTGGCAGGACTACTATCCACGCAACCAAGCCGCTGGGCCGGCCCAGTTGATCCCTCGCGGCCGGGGCCACGGGGGGGACGTCGGCCCCGCTTTCGGGATGCGCATCGGTGGCCGCTACAGCGGGCGGGCGTGGTCGATGCGGCCCGGCAACAGTGGTTCGCCCTGCGGAAATTCTGCCACGCTTTCTTGGCTCTGCCACGCTTTCTTGGCTCTGCCACTCTTTCTTGGCTCTGTGGCGGCCTCGCTCCGCAAAGCCCAGGCCGCGGCAGCAGCCGGCGTTCAACCCTGGCGACAAAACAAAACCGGCGGCTGCACCTAGGGTGCAACCGCCGGTGGGTGAACTTGGCAACTGATGGTGTGCAGCCGCCGCTTAAGCCACTGCGATCGTCGCAGGCTGCTCTACCGGTGGGCGCCCTGCGGGCGGGTGGTGATTACTTCGCCCCCACCAGTTGCGCCTTTTTCTTTTCGGCCACGATCTCTTCCTGGATGGAAGCCGGAACCTTGCGATAGCAGGCCGGTTCCATGCTGAAGGTACCTTGGCCCTTGGTGAGGCTGCGGAGGTCCGTGGCGTAGCCGAAGGTTTCTGCCAAGGGAACCTCGGCCACGATCAGTGTCACGTCGTCCCGCATGTCGGTGGAAACGATCATCCCCCGGCGGCTCACCAGTTCGCCGCTGACGTTCCCCTGGTATTCGCCAGGGCACTCGATCTCCATCCTCATGATCGGTTCGAGGAGCACCGGCTTGGTCTTGGAGAAGTACTCGCGGAAGCAGTCCTTGGCACAAATCTGGAAGGCCATGTCGGAGCTGTCGACTTCGTGGTACGAACCGTCGATCAGCAGCGTCTTGATCCCTACCACCGGGAATCCGGCCAGCGGCCCTTTCTCCAGTGCCTGACGGAAGCCCTTCTCCACCGATGGGATGTATTCACCGGGGATACGGCCGCCGACAATCTGTTCTTCAAAGACAAACGAATCCTCGGCGTCCTCGGGCAGCGGCTCCAAGCGGCCGATGATATGGGCGTATTGGCCCGAACCACCGGTCTGCTTGCGGTGCTTGTAGTTGAACTCGGCGACCTGCGTGGGCGCCTCGCGGTAGCTTACCTTGGGAGCGCCGACTTCAACTTCCACCTTGTACTCGCGGCGGATCCGCTCCAGGTAGACGTCCAAGTGCAATTCGCCCATGCCGGCCAGCAAGGTTTCGCCGGTTTCCGGATCGGTCATCACATGGAACGTGGGATCCTCCTTGCGGAATCGGGCCAGGGCCTTGCCCAGGCGGTCGGCACCTTCGCGGCTGGAAGGATTGACGGCAATCTTGATCACCGGCTCGGGCACGTAAATGCTCTCGAGGGTGCAGAAATTGGATTCGATGGCGTAGGTGTCGCCGCTGGCGCTGTCCACGCCGAGGATGGCAACGATGTCGCCTGCCTTGGCGAAATCCACTTCCTCACGTTTGTCGGCGTGCATCCGCACAATCCGGCTGAACCGTTCCTTGCGGCCGGTCCGCTGGTTGTGGTACATCTCGCCCTTGCGGACGGTGCCCTGGTAAATGCGGAAGAACGTGAGTTGGCCGAACGGGTCGTCCACAATCTTGAACGCCATGCCGACGAACGGCTTGTCGGGGTCGGCCTCCAGTGGCACCGCCTGCTCGGGATTGGACGGGTGGCTACCCCGGACCTCCCGCTCCAGCGGGCTGGGCAGGTAACGTGCCACGGCGTCCAGCAGCGGCTGTACCCCCTTGTTCCGTCCGGCGGTCCCCAGGTACACCGGGGTCACGTCCTGCATCTGGACGGCCTTGCGGAGCACTTCGTGGATCAGGTCGTGACCCACTTCCTCTTCAGCCAACAGCAATTCCATCATCTCGTCGCTGTACATGGACAGGGCTTCGAGCATCTGCTGCCGGGCTGCGGCGGCGGGGGCCTGGTACTGCTCGGGCACCGGTTCGCGGCGGAGCTTTTCACCGCGCTCGCCGTCGAAGTACATGGCTTCCATCGTGATCAGGTCGATCATGCCCTCGAACTTCTCGCCGGCCCCCATCGGCCATTGCATGAGGATCGCATCGGCGGAGAGCTTCTCGCGGATTTCTTTGCAGACGCGAATCGGATCGGCCCCGGTGCGGTCCATCTTGTTGATGAACGCCAGGCGGGGCACGTGATACCGCTTCATCTGCCGGTCAACCGTCAGCGACTGGCTTTGCACGCCACCTACCGCGCACAGCACGAGAATGGCGCCATCGAGCACGCGGAGGCTGCGCTCGACTTCGACGGTGAAGTCCACGTGGCCGGGCGT
>CAZEEG010000247.1:0-4269 GCA_964511065.1 uncultured Pirellulales bacterium
AGCCACGAAACAATCCTCTGGGCGCACACCGGCGGCAAGCGGCGGCAATATTTTTTCAACTACGAAGCGGCGCGGGCGATGGAGTGCCCCGAGGACGCCCTCAAGACGCCGGGCAAGCAGCTTCGCACCGTATGGGATATTCCCAACAACAAGGACCGCGAGGAACTCCGCCACGGCAAGCATCCCACGCAAAAACCACTGCGGCTGTTGCTGCGAATGCTGGCCATTTCGGCCAGGCCCGGCGACCTGGTGTTGGTGCCGTTTGCCGGTTCGGGTTCGGAGTGCGTGGCGGCGCGGCAATTTGGGGCGCACTTTCTCGCGGCTGAAACCATGCCGGAGTATGTGGAGATCTGCCGCTGCCGACTGGGACAAGACGCGGTGGATACCTCAGGCCCTGTGAAGAAGCCAATCGCAGCAATGACGGTCCCGGCCGTAAACGGTTCGCCTGCCAAGGCCGAGCCATCCCATGGGGCTGCTGCTAAAGCCAAACGGCGCACCGTGCCGCCGCTGCTCAAGTGGACGGGCAGCAAGCGAAGCCAAGCGGCTGCCATCGTGGAACGGATGCCGTCATACGAGCGGTATTTCGAGCCGTTTGTGGGCGGTGGGGCGGTGCTGTATCACGCCGCCGTGCCCGGTTCGGTGGCCGGCGATTACTATCTCCCGCTAATCGAACTATGGCAGCTTATCCAGGCGGAACCTGATCGGCTGGTTGACGACTACCGCCGCCAGTGGACGTTACTCCAGGAGGAACTGGACCGCCTGGGCGATGATTGGAAGACTGCTGACACGTCGCAACTTCCTCAGTACTACTACCAGGTGCGCGATCGCTTCAATGCCCGGCCCAACCCGCTGGATTTGAACTTTCTGCTGCGGACATGCGTGAACGGGATCGTGCGGTTCAATAGCGCCGGGCAGTTCAACAATTCGTTCCATCTATCGCGGCGCGGCATGCAGCCTGAGCGGTTTGCCAAGAGCGTGGCGGCGTGGGCCCCGCGTCTCAAAGGCGTGCGGTTTGTCTGCCAGGATTACGAAGCGACCGTCGCCGAGGCGGGACCGGGTGACTTTGTGTACTTCGACCCGCCTTACGCGGGCAATCAGCAGCGGTACACGCAGAACCTCGATTGCGAGCGGTTCTTTGCCGTACTGGAAGGTTTGAACCGCCGCGGCGTGCGGTGGGCGCTATCGTTCGATGGCCGCCGAGGAACCAAGGATCTGACCTATGCCGTGCCGCGAGAGTTGTATCGCCGGCAGGTGTACTTGGCCAGCGGCAACTCGGCCGTGCACAAGGTGCTTAACGGCCCGGTGGAAGCGGTGGAGGAATCTCTCTACCTGAACTACGACTGAATCTGCGGCGCTGGCTCCGCTGCTATCCATTCGCCGGGTTGCCCTCTCCCTATAATGCATCATCCGGTGAAGGTGATTCTCAATCGTCTGCCAAAGGGCCAAACAATGGCGGAGAACAAGGGTATCCTCGTCCTGGGCGCTGGCGAACTCGGTATGGCCGTTCTGCGCAATTTGGCCAGCCGCGCGAACCCGTCAAACGGGGCGACTGTTAGCGTCTTGCTGCGCCCGTCGTCGATCGATTCCACCGACCCCAATAAGAAACGGGACATCGACGAAATTCGTTCTCTCGGGATCGATATCGTGCCGGGCGACCTCGCCACAGCTTCAACCGCCGAGTTGGCCGCCCTTTTCAAACGGTTTCACACCGTCATCAGTTGCACCGGATTCGTCACCGGGGCGGGCTTCCAGCTCAAGCTCACGCGTGCGGTCCTCGATGCCGGCCTGCAGCGCTATGTTCCCTGGCAATTCGGTGTGGATTACGACGTCATCGGAAAGGGCAGCGCGCACGACCTGTTCGACGAGCAATTGGAGGTTCGCCATCTGTTGCGATCGCAAGATCGGACGGGATGGATCATCATTTCCACAGGCATGTTTACAAGTTTCTTGTTCGAGCCATCGTTCGGTGTGGTTGATCTCGCCCATGGCGCGGTTCACGCTTTGGGCAGTTGGGAAAACGCCGTTACGGTCACGACGCCGGAGGACATCGGCGCCCTGACGGCGGAGATCATCTTTGAGGAACCGCCGATCATCAACCAGGTTGTCTACACGGCTGGAGATACGATCAAGTACGGACGGTTGGCCGATATCGTGGAATCGGTTCTGGGGCGGAAGGTGCAACGAGAAGAATGGACCGTGCCTGAACTCAAAGACCACCTGGCGAAGGACCCCGATAACCCCATCAAGAAATATCGGGTCGTGTTTGCGGAGGGACGCGGGGTTTCGTGGGATATGAACAAGACGTTCAACGCGCAGCGTGGTATCGAAGTCGTGGATGTACAGCGGTGGGCGCACGAGCATCTAAGCCAGCCCACCGCCTGGACGGCTACTGGCTTATAAGCGGCGGTGAGAATCGTGCGGGGGCCGCGTCACTTCGGCCGGCGGAACGCGGCCTCGTTATTGGCCAGGGCCGCCGCATCCCCCAGCTTGGTCAGGATCGAGGGCGAAAACCGCGAAAAGCTCTCGTAGCCCAGCGCGGCTTGCTGGCCGATTCCGCCCATCTCTGGCAGTAGCCGACCGACGATCTGCATGAACTCATGCACCAGGCCCGGCGCCAACCGCTGGAGCTTGTACAGCGGGTTGCCAACGATGACCTCGCGGTCGCCGTTCTGGCAGGCGGTGATGATCTGCCGCGCGGCCGTTTCAGCGCTGCTGGTGATGCCGGGTAACGAAGCCCCGATGCTGAACCACGCGTACTCCTTGCGGTGCTGGCCTTTGAAGGTCGCCCGCGGTGCGCTGCCGGTACGCATCAGCGTGGGGCAGACGGTGGTGACGTAGATGCCGTCGCGCAGCAGTTCCGTCCGCAGCCCATTGGAAAGGCCCACCAAGGCAAACTTGCTGGCAGTATAGGGCAGCATGTGAGGAATGGCCTGCTTGCCGCCGATCGAGGCCACGTTGACGATCCGGCCCCAGCGGCGAACCCGCATCGCCGGCAACACGGCCAGCGTGGTGTTGAGCGGCCCCCAGCAGTTGGTCGCCATGGCGTCTTCAAAGTCTTCCCTGGTCATGGCGTCCAGCGGTCCTACTTGAATCACGCCGGCCACGTTGAACAGGACCTCGACCGGCCCGAAACGCTGCGTCGCCTGCTCGACCATCTCGGTGACTTCGTCACGGTTGCGGATGTCGCACTGCACGGCCAGCACTTCGCCGCCGCGGTCGCGTAGTTCAGCCTCGGCTTCCGCCAGGTCGCCGGCTGTGCGGGCACAAATGGTCAGCCGAGCGCCGGCATCGACCAGTTGCCGGGCAAGCACTAGCCCTAGCCCACGCGAGCCCCCGGTGATGAGCACACTACGCCCACGGAAATCGAACCAGCGGGTGCTGCGAATCAGGGCTCGGGCCGTGTAGGCCGTAAGTGCGCCGAGGCCGCCCAATACCAGCAGGCGTTTGAACGTTTCGTTCACTGCGTAGCACTCCTGTTGTCAAAGCCGCACGGGCGAAATCCGGCCGCCCGGTTTGGATGGCGCAGGCATCGTGCAGGTGAGCGCGCTATGCCTCAACACAGTGGCTGAAGCAGATTGCGTGCCGGCCAAGACAAATTGCCGCAGCAGGCGACAGAGAAGGCCCCAAATGCAAAAAGGCCACCTGCCTGCGGCAGATGGCCTTTTGACCCGAGTGGAGGCGAAGGGAGTCGAACCCTCGACCTCAGCATTGCGAACGCTGCGCTCTCCCAACTGAGCTACGCCCCCGGGTGTGCTTGGGCAAAACGACCCCGCAAACAGGGTCAACTTCGCCCTCTTCCAAAATCTATTCATTGCTGGCTGGTTTGTCAAAGCCAGTGCCATAACTCCTGATCGGCCTGATGGAATTTCATCGCTTCCCATGCGCCGCACTTTTTCCGTACGATTGGGTGGGCTGCAGGCGGCAGCCCTTCCCCGGTCTGATGCCCACCTTCTCGGGCAGCAGTTTGGTTTGGCAATTGTCGCGCAAGCCCCTTAGAATCGAGCCCGTCGCTTCCATCGGTGAGGGCCAGTCCTCCCGCCATTTCACCTGCCATTTCTTGAGGAGCGAGGATGAGCGACCATCGACCCGCGCGTTGTCTGCAGCATCGGCTATCGCATCCTCGTCCCGCGGTGCCGTTGGCGGCGGTACTGGCCGCAGCGGCGTTTGCCTGGGCCCTGCCTTCCACCAGTTTGCACGCCCAGGACTGGCCGCAGTTCCGCGGCGTCAACTGTGCGGGCATCGCAACTGGTTCAGCCTCGCTCCCGGCGG
>CAZEEG010000248.1:0-4168 GCA_964511065.1 uncultured Pirellulales bacterium
CGCGCCGCGGGCGAAATGCGCCTGGTATCGCCGACATTTTTCGGGATTTCGCGGCCTGCCCCCAGCCCGCTCGTTGACGGGGTAGGGCCGACGCTTAAAATAACGGGTTTCTACGGCTCCGTCCTGCGCGGGCCGGGGCGGTTGGGTGGTCGCCTTGGTCGCGGGGCGGTCGCCGGTGAATGGCCAGCCCTCAAAGCCCCCCGCAAGACCGCCGCCAGCAGCCTGCGCTCGCCTCAGTGGCCTGCCAGAGGCGCGGCGGATTTCCGTGGCCGCAAGGACAAGCCGTGCGGCCGACCAACTGTTACCTCCATTAGCCCCTTACGCTGGAGCCCGCTCCTTTGGAAGAAGCGATCCGCAAAGCCGACGTGCTCCTCGAAGCTCTGCACTGGATCCGCAAGTTTCGCGACAAGGTTACGGTCGTGAAAATCGGCGGCAGTGTCATGAACGACGAGAACGCGCTGCGGCACCTGCTGCTCGACATCGTGTTCATGGAGACGGTAGGCATGCGGCCGGTGATCGTCCACGGCGGCGGCGCGGCCATCAGCAAGCGGATGGAGGAAGCGGGCCTTGAGCCGCGGTTTATCCAGGGACGCCGCTACACCGACCAGGCCACTCGCGACATCGTCGAAGAAGTCCTGGCCTACGAAACCAACACCCAACTGGCCGACCGTATCGAACAACTGGGCGGCCGCGCAGCGCCGCTCAACTTCAAAACCACCAACGTCCTGTTCGGCGAGAAGCTCACCCTGCAGGATGAGGCCGGCCAGCCGGTCGACCTAGGCTTCGTGGGCAAGGTGACACGCGTCGACCGCACCACGATCGACAACCTGTGCTACGCGGGTATCGTGCCGGTAATTCCGTCGATGTGCCTGGATGCCAGCGGCCAGAAGTTGAATGTCAACGCCGATACGGCGGCCACCGCCGTCGCGCAGTCGGTCGGAGCCGAGAAGCTGGTATACCTGTCCGATGTGAACGGCGTCCGCCGCGATAAGAACGATCCGGCTTCGCTGATCCATTCGCTCAAGGCCAGCGAAGCCCAGCAACTGATCTCCGGCGGCGCGATCGAATCGGGCATGATTCCCAAGGTGCAGGCGTGCCTGGAAACGCTGGAGCGGGGCGTCGGTAAGGTGCACATCATTGATGGCCGGTTGCGGCATTCGTTGCTGCTGGAGATTTATACCAGCAGCGGCGTGGGAACCGAGATCGCCCGCGACCGGTGACGCGGCCAGCAGCGCGGCCCTCCCTGCCGCGCAGGCGTGTTGGCCGCACGTTTCCAGAACTTTCCCCCCGGATGTGTCAGGCAGTCGGCCGAACTTGGCAAACGATTCGAGTGTCTGAATGCTCTGTTCGTGACCGCTGCCCGGCATGAATCATTTGGATTTGATAAGCGCGGCCACCAGCGAGGCCGCGAGCGGTTGTAGGGGGCGGTGCCACTTGGGTGCCGCCTGGTAGGCGATGCCAGTTGAGCAGTTGTCGCCCCTCGCAGCGCCGGTAGACGCGGCGCGTGGCGGCCAGTCCCAGTAAGACAGGAACCGAACCATGAGTACGACGTCCAGCCCCAGGTCCGACCTTTCCTCGGCCCAGACCATGGATCTGTTCCAGCGTTACGTGGTGCCCAACTACACCCGCTACCCAGTCTGCCTGGTGCGTGGCGAAGGCTCCAAGGTGTGGGATGCCGAAGGCCGCGAGTATCTCGACTTCTTCCCCGGTTGGGGCTGCAATCTGCTGGGCCACTGCCCGCCCCGCGTGGTGCAGGCCGTGCAGGAACAAGTGGCCAAGCTGATCCACGTGCCCAACTCGTGGTATATCGAGCCACAAGGCGTGTGGGCCCAGCTGCTGAGCGAGCGGAGCTTTGGCGGCCAGGCTTTCTTCTGCAACTCCGGGGCAGAAGCCAACGAAGCCGCCATCAAGCTGGCCCGGCTGCACAGCCCTGAGAAGGCGTACAAGATCATCACCTTTGAAGGCGGTTTTCACGGCCGCACCTTGGCCGCCGTGACCGCCACGGCCCAGCCCAAGTACCACGCTGGCCTGGGGCCGCTGGTGGCCGGTTTCACCTATGCTCCCTTTGGTAACCTGGACGCCGTCGCCGACCTGATCGACGACGAAACCTGCGCCATCATGGTCGAACCGATCCAGGGCGAAGGTGGCGTGCGCGTTCCGCCGGAAGGCTTCCTGGCTGGCCTGCGCAGCCTGGCCGATGAACACAACCTGTTACTCATCTTCGACGAAGTGCAAACCGGCTGCGGCCGTACCGGCAGCTGGTTCGGCTATCAGCACTTTGGCGTCCAGCCCGATATCCTCACCATGGCCAAGGCCCTCTGTGGCGGCATTGCCGGCGGGGCCATGCTCACCACGCCAGAGATCGCCCAAAGCCTGCGGCCGGGCATGCACGCCTCGACCTTTGGCGGCAATCCGATCGCTGCCCGGGCTGGCATCGCCACGATTGAAACCATCGAGCAGGAAAACCTGCTGGGGCGGGCCACCGAACTGGGCGAACTGTTCCGCGCACGGTTCACCGCCTTGAAAGAGGAGTGCGACCTGATCCGCGACGTGCGGGCCGTGGGCGTGATGGTGGGCGTGGAACTGACTGTGGAAGGCACCACGGCCGTGCAAGCCTGCATGGACCGCGGCCTGCTCATCAACTGCACGCAAGGCAACGTGCTGCGGTTCTTGCCGGCAATGACGCTCACCGACGAAGAAGCCCACGCCGGCTGCGACATCGTGGCCGAAGTGCTGCGGAACTATCCCGTGGAGCCCAAGGCTGAAGGCTAACCGCCGCCCCGCGATGCATTCCCGACGGGTGCCGCAGCGATTGCCCCGTATTGGGCGGGCCGCGGCACTTCCCTTTTTGAATTGCTGCCCTATCGACCGGTTGTTTGCCATGCGACATCTATTGACGCTTTCGGACCTCACGGCCGCTGAGATGGACCGGATCTTTGCGATCACCGAGGACATCAAAACCAAGTACCTGGCCGGCCTCCGCGAGTCGCTGTTGCCAGGTCGCACCGCGGCCCTGCTGTTCCAGCACCCGTCGCTGCGGACGCGCGTCAGCTTTGAAGCCGGCATGGCACACCTGGGCGGAACCAGCATGTTCCTGGGGCAGGACGTGGGCTGGGGAAGCCGCGAAAGCGTTGCCGACTTCGGCCGCGTGCTCAGCGAGTATGTCGATGTGATCATCGTGCGGGCCAAGAAGCACGAAGCCGTCGTCGAACTGGCCCAGCATTGCAGTTGCTCGGTGATCAACGGCCTGACCGATTTCGCCCATCCCTGCCAGGCGATGGCCGACCTCTACACCATTCGCGAACTGGTCGGTCCGGCCAAGGGACTTACGCTGGCCTTTGTGGGCGATGGCAACAACGTGGCCCGCAGCCTGGCACTGGGCTGTGCCCGGATGGGCATCCGCTTTGTGCTGGCCGCTCCGCAAGGCTACCAGTTTGAAGAGGAATACCTCGACCTGCTCAAGCGCGAAGAGCCGGGGCTGGAGTTGTACGTCACCGACGACCCGCGCGAAGCGGTGCGAGAGGCCTCGTTTGTGTATACCGACGTTTGGACCAGCATGGGCCAGGAAGAAGAAAACGATCGCCGTATGAAAGCGTTCCAAGGCTTTCAAGTGAACGGGGAGCTAATGGCCCTGGCCCCGTCCGATGCCTACTTCATGCACGATTTGCCGGCCCGCCGCGGCCTGGAAGTCACCGACGAGGTGATGGACGGCCCGCAAAGCGTGGTGATCCAGCAGGCCGCCAACCGGCTGCACGCCCAAAAGGGCATTTTGGTGTGGCTACTGGGCTCACAGAATTAGGGCGATTGTTTGCAGCAATTTGTAGGGTGGGTGCTTGCGGGCCACCATTTTGGTTGCGCCGGCCATTTGACGCCTATTTGTAGCTGCGCCATGGCCTATGTAGGGCGGTGCTTGCGAGCCACCTTTTTTGTTCGCGCTGGCAGCTAATCGGCTTCGCTGATTCAAGCAGCGTTTGGGCAGGGACTCGCCCCCGCTAGTAAGCCGATTGCAGCCGAACCTTCGTCTCGCTGCTTGTGTCCTGCTGGGGGCAACCCAAACCCTAGAAAGGACGGTGTGCCATGAGCAGCCACGACGAACATTCCTTTCGAGCCGATGAGTAAACGCCGTCGAGGCTACCCTTCCGAGACGAAAGTCAAGCGAGGCGTCCGC
>CAZEEG010000249.1:0-4148 GCA_964511065.1 uncultured Pirellulales bacterium
CCTTCGACGACGAAGATTAGCGGGCGGCACGCTTGGGCTACCGCGCGTTCTAACGAAGTATCGGCGTGCTTCAGTCGCCGCTGCTTACCTGAACGACGCTGCCATCGCGCACGACGAATTGCCGGTCGGTCTGTACGCGTCGCGAGGCTTCGGAGATGTACTCGTACTTGACGCGGATCGTCGCGCCGTTGCCGGACCGCTCCGGCGGGAACCACTCCTGGATCTTGTACCGCTTGGTATTCTCCTCCAGCCAGCGTTCAACCGCGGCCAGTTCCGGCGGGGCCATAACACCGCCAGCGCTTCGCCAGAGCAGTACCATCGTGGTCAGAATCAGCACCACCACCGCGATCTGGCCAACCAATACCGCGTGCTGAAACGCCTTGGAGCGGCGGCGGGCATCGCGCTGGCGCATCACCGCCAGGAAGTAATCCTTGAGCAGGTCGCGATAGACCGGTCGCAAGGCGCGCGACTCCATATCGGACCGGCTGGATTGGCCGGGCTGCCGCTGCTGGTGTGCGCCGGATTTCTTGCTGAGCGTAGCGGCCGCCATGTACCGGGCTACCGCATCGGTCGTCGTTGCCCAGTGACCCTTGCGTGTACCTTCAAGAGCTCCGCGCGCGATCAACTCGGCGACCGCCCCCACCTGCTTGGGCGAGGGCTGGTCAACCTGGTAGATCATCTTGGCCGCTTGCTCGACCGTCAGCTTGCGATTGTCAGAAGGCATAGCTGCACCGCCGGTCGCTGAGAAGCAGAGAACAATTCCAACGGGGCAAGCAGCGGACCGGCTGAATGCTCGGCCGGTCCGCCCTACCACCCTTGGATTGCAACAAAGCGACGCTTAGAAGCTGTCGGGCATGATTTCCTGCCCGCGACGGGTGCTAAGCGCCCGCCAGACGCCGACGTTGATGTTGTCCTCGATGGGACGCACCGAACCGTCCATCATCGCCACGTTGACCATGCCTTCGTGGTAGCTGCGGGCGGTAACGGCGGCGTAAGTGGGAATCGTGGGCGACTTGCCTTCCTGCTGGTTGTTCCAGTCGACGTCGTAGGCAACGCCCTCAGTGCAGAGCACGCGGTGGTTCGGAGGAAACACGGTGGTGAAGCCGATCTGGTGGGCGCGGCCGTCCACCCATTCGGTGTGTCCGCTGTTGGGCTTGAATTCGCCGCCCAAGCCACAGATTTCGGTGTCGGTGGGAATATCAGCCAGGTCGGCTGCGGCGAGGCCAGCATTGCGGTAGTAGGCATTCCAGGCTTTCACCTCAGCAAAGGCCATGGTGAAGCTTTGGCCGTCGAGGAAGTCCCCGGCGGTGAGCTTGCTATTCGGGTAGAAGGCGCCATCACCGCCCTTACCAGTCTCCGGATCCCACACGAACCACACGCCGAGGTTCACGGCATAGTTGAGTGGGTAATGCGTACCGTCACGCATCTCGTCGCGCACTTCCGAGGGGCAGAGATAGGTGGGCACGCGCAGGGCACTGAGCCTCACGTCTTCGCCGTCGGCGGTGGTCACCACGAAGCTATCGTCCGAATAGGGCAGGTTATAGTTGATCTCCGAGTGCGTGGCCTTCTGCTCCAGGTACGGCAGCAATTGGGCCTGCGTCGACCAGCCAGCTACATTTGCATCCCCTACTTTATATGCGGCGGGCGGACGCCACGAAGAGGGGAAGCGGGTCCGCGAAGCCTCGTAATTCAACACGGCCTTAGAAAGCTGATAGAGATTGTTGCGGCAGCTGGTCTTGCGAGCCGACTCGCGGGCGGCCTGGATGGCGGGGAACAGCAGCCCCATCAGCAGGGCGATGATGACCATCACCACAAGTAGTTCGACCAGTGTGAAACCTTTTCGGCGGATCATGAGAACGTCTCCTGGGGGTGGGATAGCATTCCTGGGAGAAGGCGGGAGAGGCAGGTTACTTGCTGCCTTAAATGAGACTCAGTCTCAAACAAGCCGCGATTTTATCCCAACCACCCTTCAAGTCAACAATCCTCTGCCATCGTAAGTTAAATGTCCTCTCCCCCTGTATGAGCGGAATGCACGTCGGTCGCCTTTCGTAACTATTGATAGCCATTGTCTTTGTGTTGATCTGGGGCGATTTGCTACTGCGGCCAAGACTGCGAAAAATTGTCGGACCAAGTCGCGTGTTATGGGGCGCAAACAACAGCGCTCGCTGGCCCAACTGATAATCAGAATCGTTTAGCGGCCGCGTTGACACGTTTGCCAGGCACCAGAAGGTGCGGGATGATGATCCCAGCCGGCCGTGCAATTAGAAACGACTAGCAGCGGCGCTAAGAAACGTAGTACTCTTCCGCCCGCGCGGTGAGTTTGTCGGCCAGCCGAGGCATCAGCCCATACGAGAGAGCCATCAACTTGAGTGGATGGAAGGTCCGCTTGGGGCTGCCCTGCTCCATCTGCATCTTGCAGGCGCTGCACTCGGTGGTGCCGGCCTGAAACTGCGACTGGCGTAGTTGCGAGATCAGTCCCCACCCAGCCCGCAGGCTGCTGCGGTAATTCTCCTTGCGCAGGCCGAAGGTGCCGGCCATGCCCGAGCAGCCTTCTTCCAGGTGCTGCACGGTGATGCCGGGGATCAGCCGCAGCAGGTTCAAGCCGGCCTGGCTGTTGTCGATCGCCTTCATATGGCAAGGCATGTGGTACGCCAGGCTGAGATTGACCGGCCGCAGGTCCAGTTGCAGATTCCCGGCCAAGTGCATCTTCCACAGGTAGGCGCACGCTTCGCTGGTACTCTCGGCCACCAGGCGAGCATCGTCGTCGTCCAACAGGGCCGGGTATTCGCGTGTGAGGCATAGCACGGCGGCCGGTTCGGTGGCCACGATCTGGTACCCCTGCCGCACGGCCTCGGCCAGGATGGAGACGTTGTGCTGTGCCACCTTGCGGGCACGATCGAGCGAGCCCATCGCAATCATGGCCATCGCCGAGTGCAACTGCCCGGGGTGGACGTACACGGCCACGCCGTTGTGTTCCATCACGGCCACCAGGGCGTCGCCCAGTTCGGCGTCGTGGTAGTTCACAAAGTTGTCGATGAAGTACAGCACCTTGCGGCCGGAGCGGCGGGTGGGCCGCGTCAGCCGGCGACGGTTTGCCCGCTTGAGAAAGGTCTTGGGAGCGAACCGCGGCAGCTTGCGGCCTTGGGCGATGCCAAAGAGTTTTTCGACCAGCCACCTCGCCGGCCGATTGCCGATGGCCCAGTTGGCCAGTGGGCTCAACAGGCTGCCGAAGTAGCCAACGAGATCCAGCCGAGTAAGCAGCCAGTCCTTGAACGGCAGCCCCTTGGCACGCACGTGGGCGGCCTTGGCTTCGATCATCAGCCGAGGGATGTCCACGTTGGCCGGGCATTCCAAACGACACATCTGGCAATTGACACACAGATCGGCGACAGCCTTGAACTCGTCGCTGGCCAGTACTTCCTCGTTGAGCTGACCTGTGAGGATCCCGCGCAGCAGATTGGCCTTCGCCCGGGGTGAGGATTCTTCCGCCGGCGCAAAGCGAAAGATCGGACACATCCGCGTCCCGCCCGACTGCGTGCGGCACAGGCCGCAACCGTTGCAGGAGCGGGCGGCGTGCAGCGTTTCGGCGGCGTCCCAGTTCAGTTGCAGATCGATCACCGGTAGCAATTCGCCGTCGGGCTGCGGCGGCTGAGTCTCGGGATCAGCCACTGCCCCCACGGGCCGGAGCCAGCGGGTGATGGAGTGATGCTCGGCGCCGACTTTCTTGCCCGGGTTGAAGATATTGGTCGGATCGAAGATCCGTTTGACCGACTCGAACACCCGGTACAGTTCGCCATATTGGCGGGCGACAAACGGCGTGCGGCTGTAACCATCGCCATGTTCGCCGCTGATCGTGCCGCCGATAGCCCACACGGCTTCGTACAAGTCGTTAGCCAAGCGGTCCATTTTGGCCAGGTCCTCGGGATCGGCCAGGTCGATGAACGGCCGGATATGCAGTTGCCCTTGCCCGGCGTGACCAAACAGCGACGCCGTCAGTTGATGTTGCTTGAGTACGTTCTGCACCGTAACGAGGAAGCCTGGCAACTCGCCCGGTGGAACGGCAATGTCCTCGACAAACGGCAGCGCGCGGGTGGAACCTTTCAGGCGGTACAACGTGGGCACCACTTTGAGCGCCAGGTTCCAGAACA
>CAZEEG010000250.1:0-4101 GCA_964511065.1 uncultured Pirellulales bacterium
GCTTGATTGCCGACGTGCCGGCCATCGTGGGCTCACTAGACATCGTGATGGGCGAAATCGACAGATAGGTTCAGTTTTTGCAAGTCGCTTCTGCGTAATGAGATACAGAGATTTTGAATGGCCAAAAATTGCACCCAATGGGGTGCATTTCATGGAATGCGGTGCATTTAGGGTGCATGCCTCACTCGACATCGCAATGTCCAGTCGGTCATCTCGGGCGACTTCGGTTAGTGTTCTCCACTGACCGCCGTGCGGATCAAATAACCGATGCTGGCG
Source organism: uncultured Pirellulales bacterium (assembly GCA_964511065.1). Lineage (GTDB taxonomy): Bacteria > Planctomycetota > Planctomycetia > Pirellulales > S012-138 > CALBRZ01. The sequence goes on from CAZEEG010000250.1 coordinate 277, forward strand.
ACTCATTCCGCAATGGGATGACGACCTCTTGCTCTCGCTGGTCGCCCACCGCATTTCGGTCGAGATCGCCACCCATTGAGCTGTAAATTCCACCTGCTATCGCACACGCCACGAAGCAAACCACGCCTCCGTTTCTTCACGGCATCTAGGTGTTCGACGCCGGGCTGCACATTGGTGAAAATCCCTCTTCCCCAGCACCGGATTTCCCCGCCCGGATTTTTTCGCCACTCCTCGATCAAAAACGCAAACCCGGTAGCACCAGTACCGGCACAAGCAGGAGTCCCGGCCGCAGGGTTCTTGAAAACAATGTCGGCATTGAAGTTTTTGCCGCAGCCTCGATTCCGAAACCGCTTCTTCGCCGCCTGGATAAGTTCGAGAATTCAAAGACAGCCGCCCACCGTCGTTCGCTGCGATTGCGGGCGGTTTCTTTTTGCGCCGGCTACTTCTCCTTCCCCTCCAGAATCTCGCAGCCGGGGTAACGCTTCATCAGCTTCCCCACGGCGGCGAACTGATCCCGAGCCTCGATCAAGATGTTTCCGACGATGCTGCCGCTTTTGGTGCGAATCTTGAAGAGAAACTTCTTGTTGGCGGTGAGGGCCTCAGTCGATCCGATGGTGACAGCGAGCAGAGCGAGAAGGAAAGTGCGACGGGTCATGTGGCAATCTCCAGCACGAGGGTTACCTCTCACCCATCACCCATTATCCCAAATCCCAAAAACAAGCCAAAGCACGAAGTAGAACGCCACCATGCCGATCAAGATGCCAAGCAGCCACGGAAAGAAGTAGGCCAAAGCGGCAAAGAAGAGGCCGAATCCGATCCATGCTGAGGCGCTCGATGGCTGGAAGAACTCGGGAGGCGGATTGTTCATGGTGATACTTGCTTGGCAAAGAACACCGCTCCAGCGAACACCACGACCAGTACCAGCACGGCATCCCAAGCGACGACCTTGCTTCCGAGCGACGCCAGGAAGGCGCAGAAGAAGATGACGAGCGCTGGCCGACGGTCCATGATGGTGCGATGCTTCCCCCCGCTCTTGGGCGTGTGGCACCGTTTATCCGAGGTGTCTCTTGTCGTTTCGGCGGCACACCGTCGCGCAAAACCGTAAAGCGGCCGAGCCCGGCGACGATCGCGCTACAATGGTGTAAGCTCACGGGCCATGGCATTGGCTAAGGTGAGTACCACGCCACGCGCGCATCCCCCCACGCGCCAAACGTTCAAGCCCCGTTCGATTGCCCGCGGAGGAATCGGGACATGGACCAGCTTCTCGCTGCACGCAGCCAGATGGCCATCTCGTTGGGCTTTCATATGATTTTCGCGGCAGCGGGCATTGCGATGCCGCTCCTGATGCTCTTGGCCGAAGGACTTTGGCTGCGTACGGGAAAGCAGCATTACCGGGCCCTGGCCCAAAAGTGGGCGAAGGCGACAGGGATCTTATTTGCCATCGGCGCGGTGTCTGGCACGGCGCTCTCGTTCGAGCTGGGATTGCTGTGGCCCCGGTTCATGGAATTCTCGGGCAGCATCATCGGCCCAGCGTTCGCGCTCGAAGGTTTTGCCTTCTTCATCGAAGCCATCTTCCTGGGGTTGTACCTGTACGGATGGAACCGGCTCTCGCCCATCGCCCACTGGTGGACCGGCGTTCCGGTGGCGATCAGTGGACTGCTTTCCGGCATTCTGGTGGTTGCGGTGAACGCCTGGATGCAAGCCCCGGTGGGTTTCGAACTCGACAGCGCCGGCCAGCCGACCAACATCGATCCGCTCGCCACGTTTCGGAGCCCCTTCTGGCTGCACCTGGCCGTTCATTCGTCGCTTTCGTGCTATATGGCCGTGGGCTTTGCCATGGCGGGCGTGTACGCGTACGGCATGCTGCGCGGGCACCACGATGCGTATCACCGCTCGGGGCTGACCATCGCCATGACCGTGGCGACCGTCAGCGCTGTACTGATGCCGGTCAGCGGCGACTTCAACGGACGCATGGTGGCCGAGTATCAGCCCGAAAAACTGGCGGCCATGGAGGCCCTGTTTGAAACGCAGGCCGGAGCCCCCTTGATCCTTGGCGGTATTCCCAACCCCGAAACAGGCGAAGTCGCCTACCGGATCGAGATTCCCTACGCGCTTAGCCTGCTGGTCGCACACGATCCGAATGCCGTTATCAAAGGGCTCAACGATTTCCCACCCGACGAGCGTCCGAACGTCGTCTGGGTTCACCTGTCGTTTCAGATCATGGTGATCTGCGGTTTCTTGTTGATTGGGCTGGGCCTGTGGTACTGGTGGGTCCGCTGGCGGCGGGCCCAGGGACCTGGCAACTGGTTGCTGCGCGCGCTGGTGGCCGGTTCACCGCTGGGTTTCATCGCGCTGGAAGCCGGTTGGATGGTGACGGAACTTGGCCGCCAACCGTGGACAATCTATCGCGTCATGCGCACGGCCGAAGCCGTCACGCCCGTCGCCGACGTTCCCAGTTCCCTATTGATTTTTAGCGTGTTGTACCTGGGCCTGGCCGCAGCGTTGGTGGTGTTGCTGCTCCGCCTGGCGCGGGCCAAGGCGCCCCCGGGAGACCAGATGGGCACCACGACTGCGGAGGTGGAGCCATGACCCTGGAAGAGATGGCCGCCGCCGTGGGACTGGCAGGAGTGATGCTGTACGGCGTGCTGGGCGGTGCCGACTTCGGCGGTGGCGTGTGGGACCTGTTCGCCAGCGGCCCCCGCCGCGATGAACAGCGCGCAGCCATCGCCAACGCCATGGGGCCGGTCTGGGAAGCGAACCACGTTTGGTTGATCTTTGTGATCGTGGTGCTGTTCAGCGCGTTTCCGGCGGCATTTGCAGCCCTGAGCGTGGGCTTGTTCGGCGTGTTCCATTTCGTGCTGGTTGGCATCACGTTGCGGGGCGCAGCGTTCGTGTTTCGCGGTCCCGAAGTCGCCGAGCAAAAGACGGGGCACTGGGGTACCGTGTTCGGCGTGGCCAGCGTCATCACGCCCCTGCTGTTGGGGATGGCGATCGGAGCCGTTTCGTCAGGCAACCTGCGGGTGATCGACGGGGAAGTCCAAATTGACGGTCCTACGCCGTGGCTCACCCCCGTCTCGCTGTTGATCGGAGGTCTGGCCCTTGCCTTGTGCGCCTATCTTGCAGCCGTGTACCTGACGAATGAAACGCAGGGCGAACTGCGCGCCGACTTCCGTCATCGGGCCTTGTTGGCCGGCGGGTTTGTCGTCGCATTCACCGTGATCGCACTTCCGCTGCTCTACCTGGAGGCTCCCAACCTTTGGCAAGGGTTGATCGGCCGCCGCGCCGCACCAGTGCTGGTGGCGGGAATCGCCACGGCGTTGCTTTCCGGTTGGGCCCTGCTGCGGCACCGCTATCGGCTGGCGAGGGTGGCTGCAATCGCGCAGGTGTCGCTGCTGCTGCTGGGCTGGGGACTGGCCCAGTATCCGTACTTGATCTATCCCGACGTGACACTGCACGACGCCGCGGCCCCCGAAGCAACCCTGCGCTTCGTGCTGTACGCGCTGCCGGTTGGCGCGGCCGTGCTGATCCCGTCGCTTTGGTTTCTGTTTCGTGTTTTCAAGAGCAGGCCGCCCGATGAGGCTGTCGAACCGCGCCACGATAAGAGTCGATTTGCCAGCGACCGCTGAAAGCCCTGGAATTGGAGCGTAAGACATGTGCATAAAGTCGATTTTGCCTGTCCTCCTGCCGCTTGCCGTGGCGAGCGTGTTTCTCGCCAGCGCCGGAATCTTCGCCGATGCCGGCCCCCAGGCCGACGAGACGTCCCCGTCAGCGGAATCGGCCGAACTGCCGCCGGGTGAATTGGGCGACGTGGTGGCGCTGGGCCAG
>CAZEEG010000251.1:0-4036 GCA_964511065.1 uncultured Pirellulales bacterium
GCTGTCGCGCTGTGGGATACCGGGAATATTGATGCCCAATTTCTGGCCGCACTCCTGTTCGATCCCAAGAAGCTGCCGGCGGAAACGGTGGATCGGCTGGTGCGGTCCATCACCTTTGTGCGCGTGGCCGACTGGCTTAATTCGTATGTTGTCTCCAAGCACGCAGACAAGGAAACACTGCGCGAGCGCTGGATGGCCGATGACGACCGCTGGGCAGCCCGATCCGGTTGGCACCTCACCGCCGAGCGGGTTGCAAAGAATCCCGAGGGGCTGGACCTGCCGGCACTGCTGGATCGCATCGAGTTTGAAATGGCCGGCGCTCAGCCTGAAGTGCAGTGGACCATGAATAACACGCTGGCAGCCATCGGCATCCATGTGCCCAAGCTCCGCAAGCGGGCCATCGCCATTGGCGAAAAGCTGGGCATCTATCGCGACTATCCAGTATCCAAGGGCTGCACGTCCCCCTTCGCCCCGATCTGGATCAACGAGATGGTGCGCCGCCAAGGTTGAACGGGCGAAAGTGCTACTAAGACGCTGCCTCCCTCGCAAGCGGCGCTACCTCGTCAGCGAAAATACTTGCGCCTGCCAAGGAGCCATATCCAGAAACAGCCCGCGTCCCAGCAGGTCATCACCATTCCACGCGTAGCTGGCCGGGCTGAGTTGATCCTGCAATAGCCACTGCTTGCCGGCAAGATTTGCCAGCGGCAGGCGGACGTGGCATTGGCTTTGATGGTCCGCGAAGTTCACGGCAACGATCAGCGGGTCTTGCTGGGCAGCCTGCCAGGCGAACACCAAAAAGCAGTCGTTCGTCCCGTTCCCTTCCCAGGCAGGCGTACATTCAAGCAGTTGCCACTGGCCCTCGCGAACAACCGGCTTCCGCAGCACGGCCAGAAGACGGTCATAAAAGTCCCGGAGCCTCTCATCGACAGGCTCCTGCGGACCGCGAATGAGGTGCGGCGAGATGCGTTTTCTGCGGCCCTCGAACTGCCCTTGGTGGAAGAATCGCAGGCCGGGCGACAGAAACGTGATGACCGCTGCCGCCTGATGAATGTCCGGCGCGAAGGCCACCGCCGCCCGCGTTTCGTCGTGGTTCTCCAGGAATCGGGCGAGCTTGTTCTGGTAATCAAGGCCCGCATACAGATGCTCACGCACCGGCCGGGCGTGCCCCTCTCTAAGTCGGTCGTAAAGCCGTTTGTCGTAAGCGTAATCGAAACCCTGCTGCTGAATCGTCCACTCAAGGTCCCAGTAAACCTCGGCCATGAACAGGAAGTCGGGCACCTGTTCGCGTACGCGGCCGGTCGCTGTCGGCCAGAATAACGGCGGCCGCAGCCCCCACGTCCGCTCAAACACATCTGGTAAGACCAGCATCGCCATATCGCAGCGCACGCCGTCGCACTGCCCTGCGATCTTGACCAGTTCGCCGATCATCGCTTCCTGCGTGGCAGGGTTGGCATAGTTGAGCTGCAGCGTGTCAGGCCAGGCGGGAAAGTTAGGATCACGCCCGTGCGCGAAAAGCCGATCACCGGCTTGGCGCGTGGTTAACGCGAAATCGTGCGGCCGGCGCGCCAGGTCAGCTTCCGTGCCCTCAATGAAATAGTCAGGATGAGCCTCGGTCCAGGGATGATCCAGCCCCACGTGGTTGGGCACGAAATCGAGCATCAGCTTAAGGCCACGCTGCCGCATCCGCTCACGCAGGCGGGCCAGCGCTGCATCGCCTCCGAGATCCGCGTGTACCGTGTAGCCTGTGATTGCGAAGCCGGAGCCAGCGATATCCTCTTCGCGCAAATCCGGCAGCGTCTCCTGAAACTCTTGGCGCCATTCTGGGTTGCTTCGCGAGACTTGCTGCGCGGCCGGGCCTGTTTGCCACACGCTGAGCAGCCATACCCAGTCGAAGCCTAGCGCGGCCAGACGCCCCAACTCGTCATCGGGAATGTCGTCCAGCGTGGCCCGGCGGCCCAAGCCTGTGGACAGTTCCGTCAGCCAGACACGGGTGTTGATCTGATAGAGCAGCGGATAGCGAGTGCCAGCCAAGGTGTTTACCCCACGAAGTGATGCCCGGTGCGGAACGCTCCGTCCATCATACTCCGCAAACTGGCGATTGCCTGTTGCTACTCCGGTGCCGCGTAAGCGAGCCGGCGCCATAGTGTTCGCCTAAGGTAACGCCCTGCGCCGGGCCAGCAAAGGTGGCCTCCGATGACGATGCGGCAACGCAGGCCGTCGCCCCGCTGGCTGGCGGATCAAAGCCAGCGGCCCTCCTTGGGCGCCCGATTGCATACCACTTCAACGTCCATTCTCACTGGCAAAGTCAGTGTCACCCGACGCCGCTGCCTATCGGGGCATGGACTTAGGCGGCTCTAAGGCAACAGGTGCTGCCTTTATGCCTGGCGAAGTGCCCGGACGATCTGAGTGCGCGCGGCTTGCCAGGCGGGGATACAACCGGCGAGGACGCCGACCACGAGGGACACAGCGGCTCCCGTTATGCCAAGCTGCCACGAAGGGCGGAAGGCAATAGTGACGCCTTCGGCCCCCACCGCCATCCCGCTCCAGGCGAGCACGGCCAGGGCGATACCGGTGCCGAGCACGCCGCCGATCAAGCACATCAGCAGGCTTTCGGCAATGACAAGGCGGAAGATTCGCGCCGGCCGAAGACCGAGCGTTTGCAGCACCGCGTGCTCGCGAATGCGGTCCTGCACCGACATCACGGTTGTGGTGGCAACCAGCGACAAGACCAACGCCACGCAGGCATAGCCCAGCCAGTGGGCAAAGCCAATCAGGTCCACCAGGTCGGATAGTGTGCTCGCTTGGAACACCCCTTTGCGCCGGGTGGTGGTAGCTACCGGTCCGGCTCGAAGCGCTTCGTCAATGGTCCGTGCGACTGCATCCGGATCCGCTTCATCGGTCAAATGAACTTCGTGTTGCGTTACCAACCCGACGGCGTCCAGGTCGCGCGTATATTGGAGAAACTCCAAGTTGGTATAGATCAAGTTCTCTTCAGCTGGGATCGGTGAGGCAAAAATCCCGGCAATGCTGACGGAAATATCGCCGATCGAAAACTGCCCTCCCACCTTGAGGTTCCGCCGCTGGGCCACATTTCGGCCCACCAACGCCGCGTCGCGGCGGGCGGTAAATGCACCCCAGTTGCCTCCAAGCAGTTTCAAATCGCGTGCCGATTGGAGTTTTTGAGCTGGGATACCGTTGAATACGACCACGTCGAGGCTGGCCCGACAGTTATTCGTCCAAACCTGGATCGGGATCACATCCGCAACTCCGGCGATCTTGCGGATGCGGTCGGCATAGTCTTGCGGCAATCGACTGCTGGTTGGGCAAAACCGGTTCTCTTGAAAGACGATCAGCGTTCGCTGGGCGTCTCGATCCTCGGTCAGCCGATGCAGCCCTTGCTGCACCGAACCGACAAAGCAGAATACAAACAAGGCCACAGCCGCACCGCTGACCGTCAACAGAGTTCGGGCACGGTGCCGGTATAGGCTCTTAATGACATAAGGGGCGAAGCGAAACATAGTCCCTTGCTCTACGATGCCGGGGAAAGTTGAGGGGCCGGGTGACCATTCGCCTGGGAGTCGGCGACAATTTTGCCGTGGTCCAGCGACAACCGGCGCGAGCCGATCGACGCCACGTTGTGGTCGTGCGTGACCATCAGCATCGTCATGCCGAGTTCGCGGTTCAGACGCTTCAGCAGCACTTGGATTTGTTCGCTAGTCGATGCATCGAGGCTGCCGGTTGGCTCGTCGGCCACGATCACGGTTGGATTCGCTACGATGGCGCGAGCGATGCCTACCCGTTGCTCCTGACCGCCGGAAAGTTGGCGAGGGTAATGAACCATCCGATCGGTCAGCCCCACCGCATCCAGCGCGATCTCGACGCGTTTGCGGCGTTCGGCCCCAGACATGCGCAACAGCAACAGCGGAATTTCCACATTATCATAAGGGGTGAGAACTGGAAGCAGATTATGATTCTGGAAGATATAGCCTAGATGTGCCGCCAGCCAATCGTCCAACCGGCTTCTCGATAGGCTGGT
>CAZEEG010000252.1:0-2075 GCA_964511065.1 uncultured Pirellulales bacterium
TTGCAGCTTCTCCGCATGCGGACCAGGGCGCCGCACTTGGGGCACCGCTTGAGCTTGCGTTGCCGCACCAGCTTCGTACGAGGACGAATGACCATCGATGCCATCTCCGCAGATACAGGTGACAGGGATGGCGGCTGGCAAGGTCCCCCCCTGCCGGCCGCCGCACCAAAAATCGGATGAAACTTGATATCCGGGCGGAAATAGCGCGTCAACTCCTCCGGGGTATCTATCGGGTAAGTTTCTTGTAACGGAACCGGGGCGGTTGATCCGGGGCCAGTCCCAGTCGGCGGCGGCGTTCTTCCTCGTAGGCCTGGTAGTTGCCTTCACACCAGTGAACGTGGCCATCGCCCTCGAAGGCCAGGATGTGCGTGGCCAGGCGATCAAGAAACCAGCGGTCGTGGCTGACCACCACGGCACAACCGGCGAAGTTGATCACGGCTTCTTCCAACGCGCGGAGCGTATCCACGTCGAGGTCGTTGGTCGGTTCGTCCAGCAGCAACACGTTGGAACCGCGGCGAAGCAGCTTGGCCAGGTGGACGCGGTTTCGCTCGCCACCGGAGAGCGTGCCCACCTTCTTCTGCTGGTCGGTTCCCTGAAAATTGAACCGGGCAACATAGGCGCGGCTGTTGATCTTTCGTCCGCCCATCTCCAGGGTATCGTGCCCGCCGGAAATCTCCTCGTACACGGTGTGGTCTGGATGGAGGGCGTCGCGGTTCTGGTCCACGTATCCCAATTCCACCGTGGGGCCGATCCGCAAGGTACCGGAATCCGGTTGTTCCTCGCCCACCAATAGCCGGAACAAGGTCGTCTTGCCGGCGCCATTGGGACCGATCACACCGACAATCCCACCCGGCGGAAGGCTGAAGCTCAGGTTCTCAAACAGCACCTTGTCGCCGTAGGCCTTGGAAATCCCGTCGGCCTCGATCACCAGATCGCCCAGGTGCTTGCCGGGCGGAATCTGAATTTCAAACTCTTCCTGGCGATCTTCAAAATCGGCGGAAGCCATCTGCTCGTAGGCCTTGATGCGGGCCTTGCTTTTTGCCTGCCGCGCCCTGGGGGCCATGCGAATCCACTCCAATTCGCGCTCCAGGGTCTTGCGCCGGGCAGTGGCCGCTCGCTCTTCCTTGGCCAACCGCTCCTGCTTCTGCTCCAGCCACGAACTGTAATTGCCTTCCCAGGGGATGCCGCGGCCGCGGTCCAGTTCCAGAATCCAGCCAGCCACATTGTCCAGGAAGTAGCGGTCGTGGGTGATGGCCACCACGGTGCCAGGGTAATCGTGCAGGTGCCGCTCCAGCCAGGCCACGCTGTCGGCGTCGAGGTGGTTGGTGGGCTCATCGAGCAGCAGCAAATCGGGCCGCTCCAGCAGTGTCTTGCAGAGCGCCACGCGCCGCCGCTCGCCGCCCGAGAGCGTGCTCACGTCGGCATCGCCGGGCGGCAGGTTCATGGCGTCCATGGCGATCTCGATTTGCCGGTCCAGCTCCCAGGCATTGAGGGCGTCGATCCGGTCCTGGATTTCAGCCTGCTTGTTGAGCAGCTTCTCCATCTCGTCGGGATCGGTGACCTCGCCCAAGCGGTTGCTGATCTCGTAGAACTCGTTGAGCAGTGCCCGGGTGGAAGCAACGGCTTCTTCGACATTGCCCGCCACATCCTTTTCCGGGTTCAACTGCGGTTCCTGGGGCACGTAACCGACCGTGAAGCCGTCGGTGAGTCGGGCTTCGCCATCGAAATCGCGATCCAGCCCCGCCATGATCTTCAGGAGCGTACTCTTGCCGGCACCGTTGCGGCCCAGCACGCCGATCTTGGCACCCGGATAGAAGGCCAGCCAGATATCCTTCAATACCTCGCGCTGGCCGTATTTCTTCGTCAATCCGCTGATCTGGTAGATGTACTTGGCACCCATCGTGGGGGAAGCGTCCGTTGTTAAACAGGCCCCGGGCTCCAAGCTGCCTGGGGAAAGCTATTTGGCGTTGCTACTAAACGAAAAAAGGCCGCCAGTCCTGGCAGCAACGTCACAGGATTATATGGCCAAAGCCGGCACCGCGAAAAGGAGGTGCGCCCCAACGTGGGGGGCAAAG
>CAZEEG010000252.1:2175-3930 GCA_964511065.1 uncultured Pirellulales bacterium
CCGAGGATTGCGCTGTCATCCGTTGATCGGGCTGCACCATTGAACCGTTGACAGCGCCCGTTGCGCGAACGGATAACAGCGGGCGGAAACAAGCCTCCCCCCTCGATCCGGAGAATTCCCGCGATGATCGACGCCCGGGCCCTTGGCATCGCAGCTACCGTATTGGCGATCGTTGCCTGGGAAGCCGCAGGCAGCGCCCGGGCCGGCGACGCGCCCCGCTACGACCTGGTGATACGCGGCGGCCGGATCGTAGATGGCACCGGCAACCCCTGGTACCGCGGCGACCTCGCCGTGCGCGAGGGCAAGATCGTCGCCGTGGGCCGGGTGCCAGAGGGCGAAGCAACCCAAATCATCGATGCCCAGGGCATGGTGGTCGCCCCGGGGTTCATCGACATCCACTCCCATTCCGATACGCTGCTGCTCATCGACGGTGCCGCGCAGAGCAAGATTCGCCAGGGCGTCACCACCGAGATTCTCGGCGAAGGCAACTCGGCTGGCCCCAACCGGGGACCGCTCCAAGACCCGCAGGCCAGCGATCCCAACCCGCAGCGGCCTGAATCCGTTCGTTGGCCCAGCCTGGCGGCGTACTTTGCGGCCCTGGAGCGCTCCGGGACGGCCGTGAACGTGGCCTCGTACGTGGGGCTGAACAATGTCTGGCGGTCGGTGATGGGCGATTCGTTCGACCGGCCCACGCTAGAGCAGTTTCAGCAGATGGAGCAACTGGTCGACGAGGCCATGCGGCAAGGCGCGCTGGGGCTATCGAGCCAGTTGATGATGCCGCCCGGTTCGCTGGCCACGACGGACGACGTGGTGCGGCTTTGCCGCGTCGCCGCCCGGCATGGCGGCATTTACTCCACGCACATTCGCAACGAAGGGCTAAGCGTGTTCAACGCCGTCCAGGAAGCCATCACGATTGCCGAGCGGGCCGGGTTGCCGGTCGATATCATCCACCTCAAGATCGCCGACCAGAAATACTGGGGTCGGATGAACGAGGTGGTCGCCCTGATCGAACAGGCGCGGGGGCGGGGCGTGAACGTGCAGGCCAATGTCTATCCCTATACGCATGGCAACAACAACCTCTCCAGCATCATTCCGCCCTGGGCACACGAAGGCGGCCGCGCCGAGATGCTGGCCAGGCTCAAAGACGCCCAGCAGCGCGAGCGCCTCAAGCGCGACATCACAACCGGCATCGAAGGCTGGTACAACCACTACACGGCGGTGGGCGGCGACTGGAGCCGGATGCTCGTGGCTGCCGAAAACCGCTTCAAGGGCCTCACCATGGACCGCGTGATGGCCCTCCGCACGGCCAACAAGCCGGGCGCCGACCCGCTCGACGAACTGTTCGATTTCCTGATCGAAGAAGGCGGTTCGGTCAGCACCGTCTACGCGCACCATACCGAAGAAGACATGAACCGGGCGCTGGCGCAGCCCTGGTGCTCGATCGGATCGGATGGTTCGGCCTATGCGATTGAAGGCCCTCTGCGGCGCGGCAACCCTCACCCTCGCAGTTTCGGCACCTTCCCTCGCGTGCTGGGCGAGTACGTGCGCAACCGCAAGCTGCTGACGCTGGAAGACGCGGTTCGCAAGATGACGTCGCTCAATGCGGCCAAGATTGGCCTGGCCGATCGAGGGCTATTACGGCAGGGCATGGCGGCCGATATCACCATCTTTGATCCCGACAAGATCATCGACCGCGCCACCTACACCGAGCCGTTTGCCTATGCCGAGGGCGTGGAATACGTGATCGTCAACGGC
>CAZEEG010000253.1:0-3640 GCA_964511065.1 uncultured Pirellulales bacterium
ATGCCAAAATACTCCTCCAGGGCATCGCGCATGATGGCGGGGTCGGGATCAAGACCGGTCCAAATCTGGAACGAAATCACCCCCTGGTTCACCAACATGCCCAGGCCATCCAGCGTCGTGCAACCCCGCTGGCGTGCCGCCTGAAGCAACCACGTGTCCGGTGGATTGAAGACGACGTCGGCCACCACGAGTTCCGGCCGCAGCGAGTTCTCATCCAGCGGGACGCGGGCGTCGGGGTCGAACAGGCCGATGCTGGTGGCATTGATGAGGATGTCGGCGTCTTCCGGCACCACCAGTTCGTGGTCCCAGGGGGTGTACTGGGCCTGCCGCTGCATTTTTTCCGTCAGCAGCTTTACGAGTTCGTTCCCGCTGGCTTCGGTGCGATTGACGATCTGGAGGGAAGCCGCGCCGGCCAGTCCCAGTTCGACGGCAATGGCCCGGGCGGCCCCGCCGGCGCCCAGGATCACCACGCGTTTATCCTTCGGGTCGGTGACTTCCTGAAGCGACTGCACGAAGCCCTTGCCGTCGGTGTTCTCACCGATGAGTTGGTCGCCTTGGCGGTCGATGCAGTTGACCGCTCCCATCAAGCCGGCGGCTTCGCTGGTGCCATCGAGGTGTTGGATGACGGCCACTTTGTGGGGTTTGGTGACGTTGCCACCGCGAAAGCCCATGGCCCGCATCCCCCGAATCGCATCGCCCAGGTAATGTGGGGGCACTTCCAGCGTGAGGTATCGCCAGTCGAGGTCCAGGGCGGCGAAGGTCCGCTCCATCATGTACTGCGTAGGATTTCCGGCCACCGGTTGGCCAAAACAGGCACAGATGGTTTGTAGTTCGCTGCTATCGGTCAAGGCCGGGTCTCCTGTTCCGCACTGGCGGGGCGCGCAAAGCCATTGGGGTGCAAGCACCGCCCCGTACGCACCAACCTGGATAGTACGGGTTTTGAGCCGCGATGGTCAACGACCTACTTGCCGGCAGTCGCAAACTCGACTTGCCGCCGTTTGGCGGGCCCTGCGACAATAACAGGCGGCGATAGCGCGGCAGGCAGCGTAACGCCGCCAGATGCGCCGCCTTGGAGGGGGGGCGGCCATGGGGGGCATCGCCGCGCAGGCTCGGCATACAGGAGGAGGCGATTGTTCAAGCAAATGGCAAACGGCCGGACGGGGCTGTTTTCGTCGGTTTCGTTGCGCAAGGCCCGCCGGTTTGTGCCGGCGGTGGCAGCGTGGGAGCCGCGGCTGACCGACCTTCCCGATAGCGACCTGCTGCGCCAAAGCCTGGCTCTGCGGTACCGTGCCAAGAGCGGGGAGTCGCTCGTCAGGTTACTGCCTGAGGGCTTCGCCCTGGTGCGCGAAGCCGCGCGGCGGACGATCGGCCTGCGGCACTACGATGTGCAGGTCCTTGCCGGGGCGGCGCTGCTGCTGGGCAGCGTGGTCGAAATGCAGACCGGCGAAGGCAAGACGCTTACGGCAACGTTGCCGCTGTACGTGCACGCCCTGGTCGGCCGCGGCGCGCACCTGGCCACCGCCAACGATTACCTGGCACAGCGCGATGCCGACTGGATGCGGCCCGTCTACCAGGCCCTGGGGCTGAGCGTGGGCGCGGTCACCGCGGAGACACCGCCCCAGCAGCGCGCGGCAGCCTACGCCGCCGATATCACCTATGGAACCGCCAAGGAATTCGGTTTTGACTTTCTCCGCGATCGGCTCCAGCAACGCCAGCAGCTTGAAAGCGGCCGCGACCTGTTGGGCGCCATGACAGGCAACGCGGCTCGCGAAACGCCGCGGCTGATGCGGGGGCTGCACTTTGCGCTCATTGACGAAGCCGACAGCATTCTCATCGACGAAGCCCGCACGCCGCTCATTATCAGCGCGGCCCCGGGCCCGCAGGAAGCCGTGTTCGTGGAAGGTTGCCGCTGGGGGGCATCGGTTGCCGACCGCTTTCACGAGAGCCAACACTACGAGTACGACGCGCGGCTGCGGTCCGTGACACTCAATGCCGCGGGGCGTGAACTGGTGCGGGCCCTCCCCAAGCCAGCCGCGATCGATGCCGTTACCACGGCCGAGCTGTATGGAATTGTCGAGCGGGCCATCAAGGTTGCCCGCGATAGCCACCGCGACCAGGACTATATCGTCCGCGACGGCGAAGTGGTGATTGTGGACGAATTCACCGGGCGGCTGGGCGAAGGTCGCAAGTGGCGCGACGGCATCCATCAAGCCATTGAAGCCAAGGAAGGGCTCGAAATCACTGCCCCTACCCGGCAGGCGGCCCGCATCACCGTCCAGGAACTGTTCACACGTTATACTCACCTGGCCGGCATGACGGGCACGGCCGCATCGGCGGCCAGGGAACTGCGCCGGGTTTACGGGCTCAACATGATCGTGGTGCCCACGCGCAAACCCAATCGCCGCGTCCGCGAGCCCGACAGCGTGTTCGCCACCAGCGAAGCCCGCTGGCAAGCAGTGGTCGAGGAGGTCCAACAGCGGCATGCCCAAGGCCGCCCGGTGTTGATCGGCACCCGCAACATCGATCAGTCAGAATGGCTTTCCCAGAAGCTCCAGGAAGCGGGCATCGAACACGTTGTCCTCAATGCCAAGAATCTGGCCGCCGAAGCGGCCATCGTGGAGCAGGCCGGGCAGAAAGGGAAAGTCACCGTCGCCACCAACATGGCTGGCCGCGGTACGGATATCGCCTTGGGGGAAGGCGTGGCCGAGTTGGGCGGCCTGCACGTCATCGCAACCGAGATGCACGAATCGGCACGCATCGACCGCCAACTCGCGGGCCGCGCCGGACGCCAGGGCGATGTCGGCTCGTTCCACCAATATCTGTCGCTGGAAGACGAATTACTGGTGGCCGCGTTTGGACCGCGGCGGGCGGCCAGGTGGCAACAACAGGCCGCGGCCACACAAGGTTCGCTCGCTCCCTTTGCGCGGCTGTTTGCATCCGCGCAACGACGCATGGAACGCCGCCATGCCCGCGATCGGCGCAAGTTGCTCTACTTCACCCGGCAGCGCGCCAAGATGTTACTTCAAATGGGGCAGGACCCCTATTTGGACGCCGCTGATTGAAGGTGCGCCATGCTCATAGTCCTTACTACTTATAATAACACCGGTCTGATCTACGACAGTAAAGCTATACGACAGGTACCATTTGCCATCTTCGGGCGACGGCTTGATCTCTGCGAAAAATGCTATTCCATGTTCTACCTCACAGCCTAAAGGCTTAGACGCGAAAGGGCTCCACGTCGGCGGCACCCTTGACCAGTCGCCAATTCTCTCCACGACAGTCTTGTCTTGAGAGATCCCCAATATATCTACCGTCTCTCTCAGGTTACTCAATGCGCTTGAAAATGTTGTGGCAGTCCTGAGCGGTGTCACGACAACTTCTAATAAGATACCGTCCTCTTGCGAAAGAAACGTGAGCTGCGATGGGCTCGTCCACTTTCGTGATGTTGGAAATACTACGGTAAGCGAATGTTGGTGCTCGATCGCCGTAAATTCCATTCGGGTTTCGCCCGTTTCAGGCCATGCGTGGCCCACGATGTCTTTAACTGGCTTGTTTAGCGAGACTTGAATGGCGATCTCTTCCACGGCGGAATTTCGATTCGTTTCGGCGCACCCCAATAGTAACGCCACGAAAGCAACAC
>CAZEEG010000254.1:0-3634 GCA_964511065.1 uncultured Pirellulales bacterium
CGGACGCATCGCCCCTTCTATCGCATTTGTGCGATGGACAGCCGGGCCCCCCGCGATGGCCGTGCCCTGGAAGAATTGGGCCACTACGACCCCATGGTCCCGGAAACCGACGCCCGCGTGGTCCTCAATCGGGAGCGGGTGGATTACTGGTTGTCGGTCGGCGCCCTGCCCACCGATAAAGTCAAGATTTTGATTAAGAAGTATGGCACCGGTGGAACCCACCTGAAGCAGCAGGAGGAAGCGCTGGCTCGCCTCCAGCAGCGAGGGTATGGCCAGCGGCCAGTCGCCAGGCAGGCCAAGCCGCAGGCTGAGGACGCCGCGCAACCGCAGGAAGCCGCGGCGGAGGGAAGCGAGGGCTAACGCCCCATGCGGTTCGACGTGGTGACCCTGTTTCCCGATATGTTCCAGGGTTACCTGGGTCAAAGCCTGCTTCGCAAAGCCATCGACGCCGGCCTGGTGGGAGTCCACCTGCATAACCTGCGCGATTGGGCACACGGCAAACATCGGCAAGTCGACGACCGACCCTACGGCGGCGGCCCAGGCATGGTCATCATGGCCCCGCCCGTGGTCGAATGCGTGGAAGCCGTCCAGGCCATGGAGCCAGCGCTGCCGGGCGAGGTCATCCTGCTGACGCCGCAGGGGGAACCCCTGAACCAGCCCTTGGTGGAAGAATTGGCCAGCCGCCAGCGGCTGATTATCCTCTGCGGCCGGTACGAAGGGTTCGACGAACGGGTCCGCGAAATCCTCCAGCCCCGCGAAATCTCCATCGGCGATTACATCCTCAACGGTGGGGAGGTCGCCGCCATGGTCGTGATCGATGCGGTGGTGCGGTTGGTGCCCGGCGTGCTGGGCGAGGAGCGCAGCAGCCACGACGATTCGTTCTCCAGCGGCAACCGGTTGCTGGAGTTCGCCCAGTACACGCGGCCCCGGGAGTACCGCGGTCACGAAGTCCCCGACATCCTGCTCAGCGGTAATCACCCGGAAATTGCCCGCTGGCGGCAACAGCAAAGCCTGGAGCGGACGCGGCAGCGGCGACGCGACCTGCTCCCCGATGAAACGGTCAAAGATGAAACGGCCAGGACGGCCGCGCCAGCCGACGACGACAACCACCCCGAACACAACTCACCAGGTGCCGGCCACGCGCCCTAAACGGCGGCCCGAGACCGGTAGCGGGCAAACCGCTTGAACGCGGGGCCTCGCACAACTACGCCCGTTCCACAAAACAAAGATCACATAGCCCGATAACTTGGAGTCGCCTCCGATGAGCCAACAAATCCTCGCCAAGGTTGAGCAAAAATTCCTCAAGGAGGAGAAGCCGGAGTTTGAGATCGGCGATACCGTCGATGTCCACACCCGCATCATGGAAGGCGAAAAAGAACGCATCCAGATTTTCACCGGCGTGGTGATCGCGCGCAGCGGCTCGGGCACCCGCGAAATGTTCACGGTCCGCCGGATCGTGCAGGGTGAGGGCGTGGAGCGGAAGTTCCCTCTGCACTCGCCGCGGATTGCCAAGGTCGAAGTGAAGCGGCACGGTGTGGTCCGCCGGGCCAAGCTGTACTATCTCCGCGATCGCGTCGGCAAGGCCACCCGCCTCAAGGAACGCCGCGTCAAAGCCAACGGCTAAGCCGTCCGGCTCTGGCGAAAACAGGCCGCATCACGCACCAACAGGCCCGCTAGCGCAGGCCTCCGATCGTTGTCTGCGGCATTGCCGGAAGGCCGCCATTTGCGCAGGGATGGCCACCGCCTGAAGGGCGAAACGCACCACAGCGAACGAGGCGTCGGCCTGGCGAGGCAAGGTCCTGCGGAAAATCGGGTTCGTGTCGTGGCAGGCTTGAGCGCAGGGACTTGGCGGCGCGCCCGGCTTTAGAAACTTAGCAAGGCGCCGCCGGTACCCCCGGTGTGAACCGAAGCAGGCAACGACGTGTCGCTTCGGCAATGGCCCGGCCTCAAAGGTCTACGGCACAAGCAAAGTGGCCGCGTCGTCCCCTGGCCAGAGAGTACGGCGGCATCCGCATGGATGGCCAAAGGACTACGGCGCAAGCAAAGCGGCCCCGTTGCGGTTGTGGCACGGACGGCAGCGGCAATCCGGGGCATCATTCGCCCTCGGGGGGTGCGCGGCCCAGGCTGGCATCGCACACGGCGCTGGCTCCGCCGATGGCCTCCCGATTAGCAATCGCCTTTTTTTCTCCTGCTGCGGGATACGATCTCTATGTCCCAGCGTTGGCTCGCCGATCGTCTTTCACAGTTCGATAGTTCAGGCATCCGCAAGGTATTCGACCTCGCAGCCAAACTTGAGAACCCGATCAATCTTTCGATTGGCCAGCCCGATTTCCCTGTGCCCGAGCCGATCAAGGAAGCGGCCATCGAGGCCATCCGGGGTGATCGCAACGGCTACTCGGTCACACAGGGTATTGCTCCGCTGCGGGAGCGCCTGCTGGCCGACGTGCAGAGCCAGTACGCCCACGGTGACCGCAGCGTGCTGGTGACCAGCGGAACCAGCGGGGCGCTGGTGCTGGCGCTGATGAGCGTGGTCAATCCGGGTGATGAAGTGATCGTCTTCGACCCGTTTTTTGTGATGTATCCGTCGCTGGTGTCGATGGTGGGCGGCCAGACCGTGCTGGTGGATACGTATCCAGACTTTCAGATCGACCTGAACCGGGTGGCCGACGCCATCACGCCGCGGACCAAGGCTATCTTGTTCAACAGCCCTGCCAATCCCACCGGCGCGGTCGCCAGCGAGGAGGAGATTCGAGGGCTGGCCGAACTGGCGGCCCAGCGCGACGTGCTCCTGGTGAGCGATGAAATCTATCGGGCCTTCTGTTACGACGGCGAGTTTGTCTCGCCGGCAAGCTACAACGACCAGGTGCTGGTGATCGACGGTTTCAGCAAGGCCTACGGCGTGACAGGCTGGAGGCTAGGCTTTGCCCACGGTCCCGCCGCGCTGATCGACAGCATGACCAAGCTCCAGCAATACACCTTTGTGTGCGCGCCGCATCCCTTGCAATGGGCGGCTCTCCAGGCCCTGGATACCGACGTGACACCGTACGTGGCCCAGTACCGGCAGAAACGGGACCGGCTGGTGGAGGGACTATCGGATCGTTATCCGTTGGCCACCCCCGGCGGCGCGTTTTACGCGTTTCCGCAGGTGCCCGATAGCCGCACGGCCAGCACCTTCGTGGAAGCCGCAATTGCCGACGAACTGCTGATCATTCCCGGCAAGATTTTCAGCCGCCGCGACACGCATTTCCGCATCTCGTATGCGGCCGACGACGCGACCATCGACCGGGGCATCGAGGTCCTGCGGCGATTGGCCGGTTGAGCGGTCAGGTTCGCGGGGCAGGTTTGTTGAGCTATCACTGCTAGCACCGCAGTGCTGGAATCTGTGCGGTAGCCCCGCAAGCGCGGTAGCGATGAAAGCGCGATCCGGATAAACTGGCCCGGATTATGGAATGGACGCTACCGTCGACCGGCCCGTAACGATTCGGTTCGCCGCGATCTGCTAGAGCGTTCCCAGGACAGTTGCCGGCAGACCGGGACTTACCGCCCGGCCGCGGCCAAGAGGTTCTCCACCCGCGAGATACCTCGGTGCAAGGAGGCTCCGATGGCGAAGGTTCGAGGTTTTCGCTTCATCCAC
>CAZEEG010000255.1:0-3606 GCA_964511065.1 uncultured Pirellulales bacterium
TTTATCCATCGCTACCTGCGAACCATGAACCGTTAGAGTTTTCGGACAAAGCCTAACCCCAAGCGCAGAGTATGCGCCCATGTTACAAGAAATTTCGGTGGATGCTTCCGCCGGAAAGCAAGCATCGGCCGCGGCGGTGATTAAGCAAGTTGTAACAGCGACGTACAGCTTGCGCTGTCACAAAAAGCGGTGAGTGCGCCGCCCCTGCTTTGCCATGTGACGGATCGCGAGCGGATCGGCGGCAACTCGCTGCAATCATGTTCATGTGATTTCCGCAAAACATTTTGCGATCAAACCGCCGGAGGTATGCGATGCTCCGTTCCATCCTGGCCATGCTGTCTGCCCAACCCCATGCGAAGCCCCCAGTGTCGTCCCCGGTGCCGCAATCGCCCAGCTTGCCTCTTGCCTGTGGCCGCGGCGGCTCTCAAGATGACGGGAGCTTGTGGCGGTTACGTTCTCCAGCCAGGGCGGTACGAACCATGGACGAGCAGCAACTACTCGACCGGATCGGCAACGGAGACGCCGACGCGCTCGCCGAGTTCATCGAAACGCGGAAGCCGCAACTGCTGGCCTACATCCAGCGGCAGTGCAGCGACGCGCTGCGCAGCAAGATCGAGGCGGAGGACATCTACCAGGAAATGAGCGCGGAGGCGGTGCGGTCGTTCGATGCCATCGACCTGAGCCAGCGCGATCCCTTTGGCTGGCTGTGCCAGGTGGCCCAGCGGCGGATCATCGATGCCCATCGCCGATTCTTCGGCGCCCAGAAACGCAACGCCGGACGGGAGATTTCCATCGATGCGCCTTCGGGCGGGCGGGAAAGCCGCCGCGGCCTGGTCGATCTGCTGGTGGCCAGCATGACGACCGCCAGCCCGGCGATCAGCCGCGACCGCCGTGCTGTCCGGTTGATGGAAGCGTTGGCCCTGCTGCCTGAGGACCAGCGCGAAGCGATCCGCCTTCGCTATGTGGAAGGACTGCCGTCCAAGGAAATTGCCCAGCGGCTGGGCAAGACCGATGGCGCGGTCCGCGTGATGCTCACCCGCACGCTCAACAAGCTGCAAACCCTGCTTGGTCCAGACGCCGCGCCGCATTAGTAGGCCCGCGGCAGACCAACGCCGCGTGCGGTACCTTCTGAACGCGTCCGGCAAGCGCGCCAAAACGCCCACAGGCTGTCCCTCAACGAAGCCATTGGGGTACACAAGGCTCAAGCCTCAACCTGCTGTCACCGCAGGAGATAAAGCAGCCGGCAGGCTGCGTCGTTCTCTGCTCTGCCATGTGCGGTGGAAACACTTCTAAACTTTCTCATCTCTGGCGACCGCATTTCTGCGGCGTTCGCCCTCCCAGAACGCTCACGTCCGGCAGCGTCGCAAGGCTCGCGTGTGCGCTGCCCGTCCGCAAATCAGCGCCCATCGGCGCGCGGCTTGCACCTATGCGTAATTGCCGGGGGCGATGCGTCAAAACAGCACACTGTTAGCAGGAGAGGGATCATGAACATTGCCCAATTCCTCCAACAACATAACGTGTCGTTTGAAACCATTCCCCATTACGAGACCTATACGGCCCAGGAAATGGCCCAGGAGCTCCACGTGCCCGGCCGTCAGGTAGCAAAAACCGTCCTGCTGCGGGCTGAAGGCAACGGGGACTATATCGTTGCCGTGTTGCCGGCCGACATGCAGATCGACCTGCACAAGATGGCCCAAGCACTTGGCTGCAACGTGAGCCTGGCCTCGGAGTCTGAGATCGCCACGCATTGCTCCGATTGCGAAGCCGGCGCGCTGCCGCCGTTTGGGTCGCAGTACCAGATGAAAACGATTGTGGATGAAAGCCTTGCTGCCTGCGATTCGATCGTCTTCGAGGGTAATACTCACCACGAGGCGATTCGGATGCAATTCCAGGATTTCATGAACCTGGAGCGGCCACAGACGGCCTCATTCGCAACGCCGATCGCGCAGCATGCCTGACGCCGCGTCTCACAATCAGAGTTTGTAGGTTTCCCGGCTCATCACCTGACCAGCTTTTTTCCAACCCTTGGGAGGCCAATCATGTCCGTATGTCGTATTTGCGTTCGTAACGTTGACCTGGCTGATCCAACCGAATCGGTTTGGCAAGCGGCCGAGCGGATGCGGCAGCGGGGCGTCGGGACCCTGTTGATGGTCGACGAATGGAACAAGCCGATCGGCATTGTGACCGATCGCGACTTGGTGGTGCGCGTCCTGGCCGAGGGGCTGGACGGCAATACCACGTTGGTGCGGGACGTGATGACGCCCCATCCCAAGACCATCTTCCAGGACGCACCGATCGAAGACGCACTGGCCATCATGCGGGGCGGTGGATTCCGCCGTGTGCCGGTGGTCGATGCTGAAGAAAAGCTGGTCGGGCTGATCAGCCTCGACGATGTGCTGATGCTGCTGGCGCGCAGCTTCACGGAGATCGGCGAATTGATCGAGCAGGAAACGCCTCGCGGCATTGCCGAACGCGTCTAACGCTAGAGCAACAAGCTGCTACCAGGCACGAACTACCTTTGTACGCGCGCGGCCCATCATCCGATGTGGCCGCGCGTTGCTTTGCGCCAATCAATCGCCTGCACCCGCTGGTCCAGCAGCCAATCCAAAGGATCGGCTGATTCGCTGCCCTCCGGCAGACGCAGCACGGTTAGCTCCGCGGCTTTGTCTTGCTCCAGCGTGCCAAGCTGATCGGCTAATCCGAAGGCTTCCGCCGCGTGCAGCGTTGCCATCTGCAGCGCCTGTTCCACCGGCAGCGAGTGGTTGGCCACGACGTACCGTACTTCTTCTAGGACGTTCAAATCAGGGTTGGAGCAGCGGCCATCAGTGCCGAGCGCCACGCGCACTCCTGCGGCCAGCATTTCAGCCAGCGGATAGCGGGCATGTTGGAAGTAGGCGTGCGTGCGAGGGCAGTACACCACGGTTAGCCGCTCACGCAGCGCAGCGGCGGTGGCAATATCCTCTGCCGAAAAGTAATTGCAGTGAACTGCCAGAACCCGTGAGCGGCCCGTAGTGAGTGCCCTTAAGTAATCGCTGGGCGTGGTGCCGGGGGCAATGACGCCGGCTTCCCAAACGCCCGCGTCCTGTAGGAACTTCCGCATCGGCCCGGTGCCGTGTTCAAGCAGTTCCATTTCTTCAGGCGATTCGGCCAGGTGCATTGCCAGCGGGCAGCTTTGCCGGTCGGCTTGTGCCACCAGTTGGCGGAGCAACCCGGGGTGAACCGTATAGGGCGCGTGTGGGCTAAGGCCAAGTGTCAAATGCGCAGGTAGTTGCGATGTACCTGCGATTAGCCGTGTCTGGGCTTCTCCCACCCTGCCGGAAATGGCTGTCGACGAGAAACCGATCAACTCATGAAACAGCACCAGGCGTGACACTTGTACCGAGGGTTCCTGCTCGTCGGCCGAGCCTGCTTGATACCACTCTGGCTGCCAGTCGCCTGTGGCAATTTCGCCCACCAGAATCGAGCCGTGCCGCTGACTCTCAGCCAGCCCGGCGGCAATGGCCTTAGTGCGATCTTCGCCCATCGAACGCCGGTAGCCGATCACCTGGCGAATCCAGTCAGGTAGCGGCTGACCAGGTTCCCCCAGCGGCCTTTCCAGCAGGCTGA
>CAZEEG010000256.1:0-3587 GCA_964511065.1 uncultured Pirellulales bacterium
GCACGCATTTCATTTCTGCCATCGTCGCCTGCCATCTGCCGGCTGACAAGGGGACCGCTGCATGACAAGAACTGGGCTATTCGATTTGACAGCCACCCACTTTGGGTAGCATAGTTTACCCCGGTACCGCCTCCATGCCCGGCTTGCCGCTTCGCACGAAAGCAGATGCGGCCCGGGGCAACCACATCCCTGTGACAACTCCCTTTGCTTGATCCCGGAGAACCGATCATGCCCCCTAGCGCAAGCGCACCGCTCCGGGCGTTGTTCGCTTTCGTCTCCGCTTTCCTTGCTGCTGGTGGATGGACGCCGGCACAAGCCGCGCATCCAGTGGTGGCCGGGTTTGAACGGTTCGCCGGCGAGGCAACCGACGACGCTGCCCTGGCCGCATCCGGTCGCATCCTGCTGGGCGAGTTGAATTGCCTGGCCTGTCATCGCGCGCTGGCAGATCATGCGACTGCAGACGTGCTGACCAAGGGCGGCCCGATCCTCGACAACGTCGGCTCGCGTCTGCGGCCAGAAGCAATCGCCCAGATGCTACTCGATCCGCAAGCTGCCAAGCCCGGCACCACCATGCCGGACCTGTTGGCCGCTTTGCTGGATGATGAACGCAAGCAGCACGTTGAGGCACTCACGCACTTTCTTGCCGCGACAGGCACGGTCTACGAAACGGCTCCCGCCCCATCAGGCGTCGCTCGGGGCGAAGGCTTGTTCCACACCGTCGGCTGCGTGGCGTGCCATCCTTCGCGCCGCGAGGGCGATGCCAAGCTCGCCACGTCGGTCCCGCTGCCCGACCTGGCAGCCAAATACACGATCAAGAGTCTGGCGGCGTTCCTAGCTAACCCGCTGCACGTGCGGCCCGGCGGCCGGATGCCCGACTTGAATCTCACGCAGACGGAAGCCCGCGACATCGCCAGCTACTTTCTCAAGGACATTGACGCACCGCCGACCGTCCGCTTTGCCTATTACGAGGGCCAGTGGAGTAACCTGCCCGACTTCGGCAAGCTAGAGCCTAATGAAACCGGCACAGCGGCCGGAATTGATTTACAGATCGCCCAGCGGAAGGAAAATTTCGGCCTGCGGTTTGAAGGCTATTTGCCGATCACCCGCGAGGGCGAGTACCGCTTCCACTTGGGTTCTGACGACGGCAGTCGGATCAGCATTGACGGCAAAGAGCTGCTGAAGCTCGATGGGCTGCACCCATACCAGGAAAAGAGCCAGCCCCGGAAACTCTCACCGGGCCTGCATGAGATTCGCATCGACTTTTTCCAGGCTAGTGCCGGTGCGGTCCTGATGGCCGAGGTGCAAGGTCCCGGTCTGCCCCGGCAGTCGCTGGGCGTGCTGCTCCAGCCCACGAAGGATCCGCCCCAGCCGGCCAGCCAATTCAAGGTCGATCCGGCACTGGCCGCTAAGGGCCGCCAACTGTTTTCCACTCTGGGCTGTGCCGCATGCCACGTCATGAAACAAGACGGCACGCCACTGCCCAACCAACTGCCATCGCCAGGGCTGACATCGCTCGACACTTCCCGGGGCTGCCTGGCTGAAAAGCCCGGGGCGAAGGCTCCCCAGTACGACCTGGACGGCCGCCAACGAACCGCGCTGGCTGCGGCTCTACGCAGTACAACAAACCAGGCTCAACCATTGAGCGACGAGACCGCTGCCAGCCAGGCCGCCATCGTTCACACGATGACGGCGTTCAACTGCTACGCCTGTCACACACGCGGCCAGCGCGGCGGCGTGGAGACAGAGCGTAACGCCTGGTTCCAGGGCACCACCCAAGAAATGGGCGACGAAGGACGAATCCCGCCGGCACTCGATGGTGTTGGTGCCAAGCTAACCACGGACTGGCTGAAGCACATCTTCGCCGACGGCGCCAAGGACCGGCCTTACATGCACACTCGCATGCCGCAGTACGGCACGGCCAACGTGGGCCATCTGGTGGAGGCGTTCGCCACGCTCGATCGGGGCGAGCCACGTCCCACCTTCCAATTCGACGAACCGGCGGAGCGCGTCAAAGGCTACGGCCGCTTCATGGTCGGCGGTCAGGCGTTCGCCTGCATCAAATGCCACACCTTCGGCAAGTATGAGGCTACAGGCATCCAGTCCATCGATCTGACGATTATGACGCGGCGCATCAACCGCGATTGGTTTGAAAACTACATGCTCAATCCCCAGGCCTATCGGCCAGGCACGCGGATGCCTTCACCCTGGCCTGACGGAAAGTCCCTCCTAAAGAACGTGCTCGACGGCCAGGCGATTACTCAGATCAATGCCATCTGGGAGTACCTGGCCGATGGGCAAGAAGCGCGAATCCCCGAAGGGCTGCTTCGTTCCGCCATCGAACTGAAGCCGCTGTTCGCGCCGCGCGTGTATCGCAACTTCATCGAAGGGGCAGGTACGCGAGCTATCGGTGTTGGCTATCCGGAGCGAGCCAACCTGGCCTTCGATGCCGAGAACCTGCGTCTGGCCCTGATCTGGCATGCCGGCTTTATGGATGCAGGCCGGCATTGGTCAGCCCGTGGGCAAGGGTTCCAGCCACCGCTGGGCGACCACGTGGTAAAGCTGCCCGAGGGTCTTGCTTTCGCCCCGCTGGACAATGCCAATGCGCCGTGGCCGGGGCAGTCGGCACGCGAGCTTGGCTACCGGTTCAACGGCTATGTGCTGGACGAGAACAAGCGACCCGAGTTCCGTTACACGCTGAGCGACGGCACGCAGGTTCGCGATACCTTCGTGCCGGTGCCGCAGGAATTCGATCCGTGGCTTAAACGGACGATCCGCCTGGTGGTCAAGAACGATGCGGGCGACTGGTACTATCGCGCTGCCGTCGGCAACAAGATTGAGCCGGCAGAAGAGGGCGTGTGGCAAGTGGACGGCAGCCTTAAGGTGCAGGTCTCCGTTAGTGCCGGTTCTGGGCCGGTGGTCCGCACCAGCGGCGGCCGCGCCGAGTTGCTGGTGCCCATCGAGTTCACCCGCGGCGAGGCCGAGATCGTCCAAATGTATATGTGGTGACGCCGCTGCTGCTGATTCCTCAATTCTGATAATCGTCGCTAGCCAATAGCCACTCGGCCCCACAGGGATTGATCCATATGATGTCTGCTCGCCTTCTTTACATGCTCTATGACGTTCTTGCGGCCGTGATTCTCTTTATGGCTGCCGCAGTGAATCCTGCTGCCGCTCAAGAGCAGCCCAAGGAAGATGACTATTACCGGCTGGAATCGCTGCCCATGCCGCCAGGCGCGGTGCTCGAAGCGGGCGATTTGGAATGGATGCCCGACGGGCGAATGGCCATGTCCACCCGCCGCGGTGATATCTACATGATCCACAATCCCTTGGCCAATGATCTTGAGGAAGTTCGCTTCCAGCGCTGGGCCGAAGGCATGCACGAAGTGCTGGGCTTGGCCTATCGCGACGGCTGGTTGTACGCCACGCAGCGCGGCGAAGTCACTCGCATCAAAGACGCCAACGAAGACGGCACCGCCGATACCTACGAAACGGTCTACGATGGTTGGGGCCTCAGCGGCGATTACCACGAATACGCGTTCAGCAGCAAGTTCGATGCGAAGGGGCAGCTTTGGGTCACGCTCTGCCTG
>CAZEEG010000257.1:0-3556 GCA_964511065.1 uncultured Pirellulales bacterium
CGCTGCAATACGCCGGCCACCGCAGCGACGGCCAGTCGTACAACCTGCCGTAACCAAGCGGCCTGGCCGCACGGTTTGATCGCTCACCGGCCCTGGAGGGCACCGTTTGCCTTCCAGGGCCGTTTTGCTGCGCTTTCTGCTCGAAGATGCCCTGTACCGCAGGCTTCGATCGTCAGCGGCCACTGCGCGGCGAACAGCCACCGCCCCATACGCACTCAATGCCATGAATCTTTAACAGCGCATGTTTTACGAAGAGGCGCCCATCCGCGCGTTGCAGCAGCCGCAGCTAGCAGCGACGGCCCATTCCCGCCGCATCAGAAAAGGCAGATGCATCCGACATTATCAAAAGTTTCTGTTATTTCTGAAAAACAATTGTATAAATTTATTCTAACGCGTATGCTGGGGCGCTGACCCCCTAGTCGGCCCGCCTGCTGGGTCCGATGTCGCCGCGTAGCAGCGGATGAGCACGGCGACGAACCTGCCGAGGGAGTTCGGCACGAGGAGCAGGGAGCTCAATTTTGGCTTGCGCAACCTACCGCCCGGATGGCATGGGGGGCTCGTTGCCGCCGCCCGACATAGCCCACCGCGAAAACACCACCGCCGAAACACACCTCGAAAGCTCCTTCCACCATCGTCCCGACTGGGGTGAATGTCCGCGCGCCACCGGACCCCCGATTCGCAACGAGGTTTCAGATCCATCCATGGAACGGCCTGATAAGGTAGCCCCCTGATTGGGGAGGCGTCATGCCAATCATTGTTTCATCCGGAGGAGTTGCCATGCGCAGCCGGTATCGTTCTGGTTTTACCCTCGTAGAACTGTTGGTGGTGATTGCCATCATCGGCATTCTGATCGCCATGCTGCTGCCGGCGATCCAGGCGGCCCGGGAGTCGGCCCGCCGCGCCAATTGTTCCAGCAATTTGCGGCAGTTGGCCATTGGCGTGAACACCTACGCCGAACGGAATGGCGAGCAGTTGCCGCCACACAACTACAATCGACACGGTTGGATCGCCCTGATGTGGCCCGTGATGGACAACGCGCCGCAGTACGCGGCGCTGCGCCTCCAGTACGACTTCTACGACGATACCGCGGCCAACGTCAATGCAAGCGGGCAGACGAACCGGTACATTCACTCCCGGTACCGTTCCGACGTATTGATTTGCCCCACCCGCGGTTTCCGGACCACAGACCACGGCGCTAGTGGCGCAAACTCGGGCCGCCCTGACGAAGGCACGATCTACGGTCAGGCCGTGGATTACATCCCCATCGCGATGGTATACCGTGCCTCGGATTGGGTCAGCAACGATCCGCAGTTCGCAGGCACGAGCAATCCCAACAGGCCGTACCTGATGGGCGCCATCGTTGGGCATCGCCGTGCGACGACCCACACCAGCGGCGGGGTCACCTCGGTCAGCATCACGTCGTCGGTGAGCATTGGCGGTGTCACCGATGGCATGACCTACACCCTAATCGCGGGTGAGAAGCATGTGCCGTCTGGCTTCCTGGGAAGCGGCGCTGCCGATCACCCCTGGATGGCCGCAACGCTTGATGCCAACAACGACTGGCACACCAATAAAATCATTGGCTTAGGCCTGCCGCCCCGGCCGGACGATCCCGCCTACGTGTTTGACAACCCGCTGCCCAGCGGAAGCATCAAGAACGCGGGCGGTGATTCACTGCATGACAAGTACATGATGTTTGGCAGTTGGCACCCGGGCGTGACGCAGTTCGTGTACGGCGATAGCCGCGTGGTGGCCATCAAGAACTTTGTGGAACCGCTGACGCTGCAATACGCCGGCCACCGCAGCGACGGCCAGTCCTACAACCTGCCGTAAAGCGCCCAAACCCGCTTACCTGCAATCTCCGTCAACATGCCTCGCCGGGCAACACCTGTTGCCTGGCGAGGTTTTTTATTGGGCGCCGTCTTCGCCCGTCATGCCGACCCAATCGACGCCCAACGCCATGCTGCCCGCCGTTTTTTTTATTTGGCGCCGCGATTCGAACCAGCGACGGTGGCGGAAAACTCGCCCATCCGGCAGGGACAAGAGCCGTTGGCCGTGCGGTGCCGTTTGACACGTTTTTTGCTCGGTTACGCCGCACTTTTCGGAAACTAGCGCGCCCGCCGGGCAATGCTTAACGAACGAGCAAATTGCCCGGCGAACGACCCGAATTCCGACGGATCGGCTTGTTACCCAAATCTAGGAATACTTGGACCGATAGCAAAATTTCCTTGAAATCGAAATCGGTCCATGTATATTCTGTCGGTCGGGGTGTGGTTCATCCGCTCTCCACCGTTGATTTGCTCCTGGCCGCAGGCAGTTCCATTGATTTGCGGCACCATTTCTTGTCGATGCACATCAACAGGCCGACGAGAGGCCATTTGTCAATTACTGTACGTGCCTTCCGGGCACAGCCCTCTCGCGAAGTTGCGAGTCGTGGAACGATATTTCCCGCTGCGGACGTCCCCGCGTTGACGTGGGGTTGCGGAAACGCCAGCGCTTGCCGTTGCCGCTGTTGAACCTTTCCTGATCGTCAACGTCGAACGGCCTGCCGCCGCAGGCGTCGCATGTGGCTTGAACGACCGTTGTTCGTCAGAAGGCCGCGGCAGGCAGCTAGCCGGCCGGAATTCCACCGCTGATGGCCAGCGGTGGCGACGGGGGGCCCGCGGCTGAATGTGCAAACTCAAATCACCAGGATCGCGCGCTCCAGCACCACGAATCACTTCCTAGCGTGCTGCGCGGTTTACAGACAGATTTTCTCAAGCTGACCACGGTCAGTGATGGTCATGCTATGTCGTCGTCCGCGTTTCATTTCCAGCGGAACTCACTTCACCGCCCTGGCGGGTGGTCTCATTTCTTGTTGTTCGTTTCTTGGAGGGATTACTGATGCGTACCCGTTCACGTCCTGGCTTTACCCTCGTTGAGCTATTGGTGGTGATCGCCATCATCGGCATCTTGATCGCGATGCTGCTCCCAGCCATCCAGGCCGCCCGGGAGTCGGCCCGCCGCGCAAACTGCGCCAGCAACCTGCGGCAGTTGGCGATCGGCGTCAACACGTATGCCGAGCGCAACAGCGAGCAGTTGCCACCCAACACGTACAACAACCATAGCTGGGTCGCACTGATGTGGCCGGTGATGGACAACGCCCCGCAGTATGCACAACTCATGCTGCAGCATGGTGCGACCGACAACGACGCAAGCCGCGTCAATGATAATGGTTACACCAATGCCTACGTGCATTCCCGATACCGCTCGGATGTGTTGACCTGCCCCACACGCGGCTTCCGAACGACATCCTGGGGCGCCAGCGGGACCAACTCCGGCCGCCCTGACGAAGGTACGATTTACGGCCAGGCGGTCGATTACCTGCCCGTTTCGATGGTGTACCGGGCTTCTGATTGGATTAGCAATTCGCCGCAGTGGGCAGGCTCTACCAACCCAACCCGCCCTTATCTCATGGGGGCCTTGGTAGGCCCGCGCCGCGTCACGACCGTGATGGCCGGCACTCCGCAAGAAAAACGCATCTTGACTTCCGCCGTGAGCATCGGCGGCGTGACCG
>CAZEEG010000258.1:0-3496 GCA_964511065.1 uncultured Pirellulales bacterium
AAAGCGGCACAAACGGCGGACATGACGCGGCTCGGTGACACGGCAACTCTCCATTGCATATGGATGCGGTCCAACAGCCTGTGGGGCACGTGCGATCACTGCCAACCTTGCGGCCGGGGATATGCCCCGCTGACGGGCCACTATAGCGGCTTCAGCCATGTTTTGCGCCGATTTGGTTATGCCCTTCACCGAGAACCGGCGCCTGCCAGGGGCCGCTGGCACGTCGTCTCTCGTCGCCAATTGGGAAGTGTCCGTGGGCGGTTTTCATTCACCGTGGCCGTTTCGCCCTTCCAGCCGGCAAAGATGGTGGGATCCGCAAAGTCGAACCCCTACCGCTGCGGATCACCCAAAATGCTTCGCCACGGCACGGAACACGCCATGCTCAACGATGGAACGGACTTTGGGATACGCTACACTTGGTGGTGCAGTTTGCGATTGCTTGATGGTGCCAAAGTCCCCTCGCGAATGACCGCCGAGGGCAGAGGGGATGCCGGATTGCTGCCGCGGCCTGCGAACCGAGCGGTATCGGTCGGCCCATCAGCGGTGAGCCACGCATCCATTTCCTTCTACCCGGGGCATCTAACGATGAACCGCGCACCAAGTAGCTTTGTGTTTCCGGCGGCGCTCGCTGTAGCGGTCCTCCCGTTTGCTGGCTGCGGTGATACCACGAGCCAGAAAACCCAGCAGGAGATGCAGCAGGCAATCGTCCGCATTGAGGAACGCCTGGAGCGGATCGAAAGCTCCCTCCAAGAGCAGCGGCAAACGGTTTTCCGGCCGCCGGTCGATGGTGCGATGGACCTGCCTTCAGATATTCAATCCATTCAGGGCGAGTTGAAAACGGTTTCAGAGCGCATGGCCTCCGTGGAACAGTTGGCCGCCGCGGTCGAGAAGCAGAGCGGCCAGATTGCCGCGTTGGTGGCCGGCTTGCCCGAGAAGGAGCCCGCCAGACCGATCACTGCCGCCGAAGCCATGGCGATGCTGGTCCGCAAGCAGGCGGTGGTCGAGGTCAATCAGAAGCTGCCGGGCAATCCGGTGCGGACCGTGCGTTTTCCTCGCAATACCACGTTCACCGATGAAGATTTCAGGTTGCTGGGAACGTTAACCCAGTTGCAGGAGTTGTCGTTCGGTTACGAGGCGGCAGTGGGCGGCGAAGTCCTGCCGTACCTGGCCAACTTGACGGAGTTGAAACGGCTCGAACTCAATTACGAAGTCCCCGTCACCGACGAGGAGCTTTCGCACATCACGGGGCTTACGAAGCTCGAGTCCTTTGCGTTCAACAGCGACGAGGTGACCGATGCCGGCGTTGCCCACCTGGGCAAGCTCGCTGGCCTCAAGGAGCTGTCCCTGGGAGGCAGCAAGATGACCGCCAGTGGCATCCAGCACCTGGTACAGCTCAAACAACTCAAGACGCTGGTTCTGCCGTATGGCTTGGAGTTGAACGATGAAATGTTGGCGTACATCGGTCAACTGCCGGAATTACAAGTGCTTTCCGCGCAGTTTGGTTCGATTACCGATGCAGGCTTGGCCCACCTGGCCAAGACCAGGCTTGAGTCGCTGTACCTGCAAGGCGGCGGCATCACCGACGCTGGCCTGGTACATCTGGCTGCTTTAACCAGCCTCAAGGAACTGAGCCTCAGTCAAACCGGCATCACCGGTCGCGGCCTGGAACAACTGGCAGGCCTGACAGGGCTTACGGTGCTGAACCTGAACGAAACGGCGGTGGATGACGAAGCGCTCCAGCATTTGAAGGCCCTCACCGCGCTGGAGGAGTTGAACCTTGCCGATACATTGGTCAAGGGCCCCGGGTTGCAGCATCTCAAGGAACTGAAATCGCTGCGCTCCCTGGTCCTCTCGTCCACGCCGCTGACGGACGAAGGCCTCCCGCACCTGGGGCCGCTCACAGCCCTGCAAACGCTCATGTTAGACGGCACTCAAGTGACGGGCGTTGGCATGCCTGAGCTGCCGCGGTTGGAGTACTTGTACCTGGGATCGACCGGGGTGAACGATGATGGCATGCAGGCGATTGGTGAACTGCAAAGTCTGATCGCGTTGAACCTGTTGGGAACGGCCGTCACCGACCAAGGCCTGGCCTCGCTGGCAGGCGCACGGAGGTTGAGGGAGCTTGACCTGCGGCAGACCAAGGTGACGGCCGCGGGCTTGCCCGAATTGCCGATGCTCCAGACCCTGTACCTCGATAAAACGGCAACCACCGACCAGGGCCTGGCCGCCATTGGCAAACTGAGCGGCCTGCGCATACTTCAGCTTAATTCCACGGCCATCACCGACGCTGGCCTGGAGCACCTCTCCAACCTCAGGGAACTCTATACGCTCGATTTGGGCGATAACGCAATTGTCGGACCGGGATTGGTTCATCTGACTGGCCTCGCGAAACTCTCATCGCTCTCGCTCCGCGATACGGCCGTCACCGACGCAGCATTGGAACCGCTTGCAGAACTGCCCATGCTGACCAGCCTGAATCTCGCGCGCACGCCGATCACCGACGCGGCGGTTCCGATTCTCGTCCGCATGAACAACCTGGATTATGTGACCGTGAGCGAATCGAAGATGACCCAAGCCGGCGTGGAACGACTCCGCGAATCCAACGAAGAGCTGGTCGTTCAGGCCTTTTTTGGATTGAACCTCATCGACGAATGATCGCCATGCGCGCCGGCAGCGGCCGGAATTGCCCCCCAAGGATCAATTGGGCACTAACCACGCAGCGGCTGGCTTCCGCCGCAAAATCAGGTAGCAATCGGGTTCCACAAAGGATCAATTGGGCACTAACCACGCAGCGGCTGGCTTCCGCCGCAAAATCAGGTAGCAATCGGGTTCCACAGCGGTTCCAAACCCGCCAGGTAGCGGAGGAACATCGTTGCCGCCAGGTACAGGCAATAGTGGAGCACCGCATTGCCAAACGGCAGATCGAAGCAAGCCAGAGCCGCTAGCCCTCCCACGATCACAAATGGCGGCGCCAGGTAGAGCCAAGAGTAGGCTTCGCGATAGGCGTCAACGGGCACGAATCCAAAACCGATCCATAGCCCCGCGTATACCAGCCCGCAAATGGCTGCGCGGATCCACAGCCCCAGCCCCTGGTACAGCTCCAGGGCTTCTTCGTCCCGTAGGGCCAGGTACCCCGCCACGGCCAGCGGCGGCGAGAGGATGATCAGGCCCGAAAGCAGCAGGGCCGGGGAATCTTTCAGCGTATCTCCGCTACCCAGCAGCCAGGTGGCAATCACCACCAACAGCGCCGCGGCCCCGGCGATGACCTTGGTTAGGGGCCCCACTTCCGTTTCGATGCGACCCAGCGGCTTGCTGATCGCCCGCCCCTTAGAATCCCGGCCCGAGGTCGGCTCGGGCGCGTGGATTTTCACGTCTGCCTCTGCCTTGGGTACGGTGATATTGGTACCGCACTTAGGGCATGGCCCGGTCTTTCCGGCGAATTTGTCGCTGACGCGAAACGATTTTTTACAACCGGGACAGATTACCGGAATCGGCA
>CAZEEG010000259.1:0-291 GCA_964511065.1 uncultured Pirellulales bacterium
CATGAAGATTGCACGCGGCCGGCCCAAGGATCACAGTGTGGTGGTGTGCCTGTCGGGCCGCGGCGACAAGTATGCGTTCGAAGTCGCCCGGCTCAAAGGCGTCGAGTTGGGTTAGCCCCCGCTACAGCGGCCAGGCCGTAGCGGGCAAGCGTCACTTCCATCCATCCAGCCCGAAGCAGGAACGCTATGAAATACGGCATGAACATGCTGCTGTGGACCGACGACGTCCGCGAGGAACACTACCCGATCCTGGCGCAGCTCAAGGAGATGGGCTACGACGGCGTGGAAGTG
>CAZEEG010000259.1:301-3419 GCA_964511065.1 uncultured Pirellulales bacterium
ACGGCCGTTACCGTCCGCACGGTGGAAGATAACCCGATCGACGCCGATGCCGCCGTGCGGAAGCAAGGCGTTGCTAACAACCGCCGCGTGCTCGATTGCTGCCAGGCGCTGGGAGCAACGGTGCTGGTCGGCCCGTACCATTCGGCGCTGGGCCACTTCACGGGCCAAGGGCCAACCGCCGACGAATGGAAGCGCGGCGTGGAAAGTATGCGGGCGGTGGCCGAGCATGCCCAATCGTGCAACGTGATGCTGGGGTTGGAATACCTCAATCGCTTTGAATGTTACCTGCTCAACACCGCGGCCGATGCGGTGCGTTTCGTGCGCGAGGTTGACCACCCGTTCTGCCGCACGATGTACGACACGTTCCACGCCAACATCGAAGAGAAGAGCCCTGCCGAGGCGATCCGCACGTGCAGCCCTTACATGGCCCACGTGCATATCTCGGAGAACGACCGCAGCACGCCGGGCAGCGGCCAGGTGGCCTGGCAGGAAACCTTCGACACGCTGGCCGAGGTCGGTTACGACGGTTGGTTCATGATCGAAGCGTTTGGCCTGGCGCTACCCGCCCTGGCCGCGGCCACCAAAATCTGGCGCAAGATGTACCCCAGCGAGCAGCAATTGGCCCAGGATGGTCTGCGCTTCATGAAAGACGAATGGGCAAAGCGCAAGTAGGGTCTACTGTGCGGGCCATGAAATGGCTACACGCGCTGAATGGCTCGCAGCGCTGTGGGACGCGCGGTTGATCCAATAGCGCATTCCTTTGCTTGCGTTTCAGGCTACTAACGCACTCACCGTGCGTCCGCAATTCGCACGGATCGCAGAGTCGTGGCACGCGCCCGCTTGGTCTAGCCGTGGCACGCGCGGTGAATCCACAGCTTCCATCGCGCACGGCGCGGCAAGCCCGGGTAGAATGGGCCTGTTGTCCCCGGGGTGCGGCAACCTGCCGGTTGTGCCAATCTCGGGGCGGGGCGAACCGTCTTTTCCAACCTTGGGACCCGTCGTGACCACGCGGCCGCTCTCCATTGCTGCGTTTGCTGTGCTCCTGGGGCTGTTCACCTGGACCATTGCCGCCGGCCCGCCTGACGAAGCGGCCAAGCCGGCCGGCGACAAACAGGCTGTGTCGCCGCGCTGGGTGTGGGGCCCTGATACACCGCCGACGATTGCAGCGACCGAGCCGTCAATCACCCGCTTCCGCGGAACCATTCACCTGGTTCATCCGCCTGGGGCTCGGCTTGAGGTAGCAACCGCTGGCCGTTTTCGCGTCTGGCTCGACGGCCGATTGCTGGGCGCCGGCGAAGGCTGGGAGCAGCCGACCACGTTCGCGCTAAACGATATTTCGGCCGGTGAGCATACCTTGGCCGTAGAGACTACCGCCCAGGGCGGTGTGCCTGCCCTGTGGGTGCGCACGGTCGAGAAGCCCGCCTATGCCAAGGATCAAACGCCGGCGGCCGCACCTACGTCTGGCACCGATGGTACATGGCGCTGGTCGAGCGTGGCCGGCGACAAGACCGATGGCGCAAAGGATACCCGCTGGGTTCAGCCAGACTTTGATGCTTCAACCTGGGCCACCGTGCAAGACGGCAACGGCCTGGATGATCACGTCCGCCTGGCATGGCTTAAGGCAGCAGCTCAGCATCCCTCAGTAGCCGCGGCCCTGTTAAGCGGCGTCACCCGTTTGAACCACGACGAGCGCTTCGCCCTGCGCAACTTGGACCAGGAATGGCTGGCCGACGGCGTGGCCATTTCCGAGTCGCTGGTATTGGCCATCTATTCGGCCTTGGCCCTAGATGCCGACGAACGATCGCTGAGTCATCTGCATCAGGTGTTTGAAACGTTCCCCGAGCGGCGGCACCTGGTGGCCGTGGCTCTGGCCCGTTATTCGCAGGCTCATCGTCGCCGCGCGGCCGATTGGCGGTTGCTGGTCCGTGTGCTGCCCCTCGTTCAGGATGATCAGGCCCGCGAGATCGTGACGGCACTGCTGCAGTATCCCGAGCGGGCAACTCGGGCACGCTGGCTCCGCGAAAGCCTGCTGCTGGGTTTAAAGCTCGGCGAAGATGGCGGCCGCGAGGCGCTGCAACTGCTCGAACATTGGTCCGGCGAGACCATCTATCAGCCCGACGACGATTGGCCCACCCGCGTCGCAGCAGCCCAGACCTGGTTCGCCGAGAAGTATCCCACGCAACCGCCGCCGCATTTGCCGGCCGAAGGCGTGGCTGCCCGCTGGCGGTACCAACCGCTGGTCGATCTGTTGCACCACTCGACCGGTGACGCCGAGCGCGGCCGGGCTGTGTTCCTCAAAGCTCGCTGCCATCTCTGCCACCGCTGCGACGGCCAGGGCGAAACTTTAGGACCCGACCTCACCGGCCTGGGCAGTCGGCTGCAAGTGAAGGAAATGGTCTACGCGACCATCTTTCCCTCGGAATGGGTTTCCGACCAGTACACCACGTACACGGTTGAAACCACCGCCGGCCGCATCTACACCGGCCTGATCGGCCGCCAGGGGAACGACACCCTGGTCGTGCTGGAAAGCAGCGGCAACAAGCAGTATCTGCCGCAGAAGTCGGTAAGACAGTCGGTCGCCCAGGCACTGTCGATCATGCCCAGCGATCTGCTGGAACCGCTCAGCGAACAGGAAGTGATCGACCTGTTCACGTTTTTGCGCCGGCAAAGCCGGGCCGAGGATTGAGCAGTCACCGCTGGGTGTAAGTCAGCGGGCAGCCTCTCTGGCCACCCGCTATTTGCGGCGGTGTCGCACGGCAGCCTGTAGCGGTACGATGAAGGTGCGGCCGCGCCAACGGGGCTCACTTGCCCATCGGGGCTGGCGCGGCGTCCACGGTACCCTGCCGCTGCGATGCTCACACCCTCGGCTGTGCCAGCGGGCGGTCGCTTGTGGTAGCGACCTGCCAAGCACCAACAGAACATGGCAGAAAGGATGCTCGTTTGATTACCCGCATTACCGGTAAGCTGGTTTCGGTTCGCGACGACGCGCTGATTCTGGAAGTGGGCGCGCTGCATTACGAGGTGCTGATTCCCGACTTTGCCCGCCGGCAACTGCAAAACAGCATCGGCGAGGAAGTCTCGCTGAACA
The DNA here is from genome assembly GCA_964511065.1 of uncultured Pirellulales bacterium. Lineage (GTDB taxonomy): Bacteria > Planctomycetota > Planctomycetia > Pirellulales > S012-138 > CALBRZ01. The sequence goes on from CAZEEG010000259.1 coordinate 3,390, forward strand.
CCTTGCAGTATCTCGACGGCAACCCGGCCC
>CAZEEG010000260.1:0-3405 GCA_964511065.1 uncultured Pirellulales bacterium
GACGTTTCCTCGGAGGCCGGGGTGCTGGCCTTGGCGGTTTCGGTTGCATCGTCAGCCAGGGAGGTGACACCGAACTCGGTGCGCGACAGCTTCGGCAGGTCGGAAACATCTTCTGGCTCGTCGCGATAGACGTCGTCGATGGGGATCCGGTCCACTTCCTGCCGCAGCAGGAAATAGATGATCGTGTAGGCGGTCCAGAAATAACACACGCCATAGGCCACGATCAGGAGCCTGCCGGCCGCGGCCCAAAACCGCAGGACACTGCCTCCGGTGGAATCGGCATCGACGCCCAATTGCTCCATGGTCGGCGGAATCGAGCCCAGCAGGGCCCATTGCATGGCCCGATCGGCCCCGGCGGCCAATCCGGCGATCCAGGCTGAGAAAGCATATGCCAGGTCGATCAGCCAGCCCACGACGAACCAACCAAAGGCGCCCAGTAGCAGCGCGAGCGCCAAGTAAACGAGATAGTGAATGGGCCGACTGCCCAGGTAGCTGTAGAGGCGGCCCACGGCGTCGAAGGCGTCGGTATTTTCCTCGATGCTCAGGTTGCCCCATAGCAGCGGCCATCCCAAGGCCAACCCTGTCACCAGCACCGCGATGCCCAGCCCGGCCAGAATCGCCAGCGGCCAAAGTACGGCTGCCATTGCAAACCCGATATCAAACCGGCTCAGCAGGCCCAGCGGCAGGATGAAAATGGCCGGGACCAGTGCAAACAGCAGCGGAAGCAGTGGCGAGGAAAAATACGATACCCACTTGCGGCTGGCATGACGCGTGGCCGCGCGGAAGCGGTAATGCTCAGACGCATATTTGACGGCAGTTAGTCGGGTGATGGCGCCGCCCACCCAGGCCCAGACGACCAAGGCCCAGAGGGTACTGGCGATGAACAGGGCCCAGCTTCCAACACCCCAGTCGGGCAGAGCCGGGAACAGGGTTCCCCCCAACGGAGCCACGGCGAAACGGCTGGCCGCCTGGAAAGCTTCGCCGGGAAGATCCGCTGGAGTACCGGCAGCCACGGAATGGACGGCAGGGCAAACCGGGGGCAGTTCCCATTGCCAGGGCCACACGGTGAGCGCGCCGACCTGGCGCTGCACCAGCGCATCGTCGCTGCCCGAGAACAAGGTCGCGATCCCTTGCCATCCCAGGCAGGTTGCCAGCAGCCCCAGGGTTGCCAGGAATAGCGTACGTGGCGACGCGGCCATCCATACCGCGCGCCACAGCGTGAGGCTCGGCAGCACTTCACGCCACGAGACCTGATGCACAATGCCGCGCTGCGGCGGCGCCGGTGGTGGAACGCTGGGGGCTTGGGTCGTCATAAGTCCAGGCATTATACGGCGTTCCAGGGGTGCTGCAAGAACAGCTTAACCTCCGCCGGAAAAGCCCGCCCAGGCAACGCCGCACCAGCGGCCGCTCACCCTCGCCAGCTCCGGCTAAACACCGGAAACGGCAACCATTTACCCCAACCCACCCAGTCGCCAAAGACACGATATTCGCCTTGGCCCCACAGCGATCGGCGGTTGATTGTCTCGCTCAAGCCGGCCCGTGCGGCTGCCCAGGATCGTGCTAGCATGATAGAATCCGCTGAAGAAGGACCTGTCCGCAACGCTCGCCGCCGAGGAAGCTCCCCATCATGAGTGAAAAGCCGTTCGTTCATCTGCACTGCCATAGCCATTTCAGCCTGTTGGACGGTGCCAGCCCCATCAAGGCGCTGGTCCGCAAGGCAAAAGACAGTGGGATGAACGCGCTGGCGATCACCGACCACGGCAACCTGTATGGGGCGCTGGAGTTCTACCGCGCGGCCAAGGATGCTGAAATCAACCCTGTGCTGGGGATCGAAGCCTACGTGGCCCCCGGTTCGCGCCACCAGAAGGAACCCGGCGAAAGCAGTTACCACCTCACGCTGCTGGCCCAAAACCGGACGGGCTTTCGCAACCTGGTGAAAATGTCGTCCAAGGCCTTTCTCGAAGGCTTCTATCGCAAGCCGCGGATCGACCGCGAGCTATTGGCCGAGCACAGCGAGGGGGTGATCTGCCTCAGCGGTTGTGTCTCCGGCGAGTTCAGCCGTGCCATTCTCAAGGGCGGCAATCCCGAGCTGAATCTCGAAGAGGCCATGGAAACCGCCCGCTGGTTCCACAGCATTTTTGGCGACCGGTACTTCATCGAGATTCAGAACAACAATCTCGAGATTCAGCGGTTGGCGATGGAAGGGGCGGTGGAAGTTGCCCGGCGATTGGGCCTGCCGCTGGTGGCGACTTCCGACGCCCACTACGTGAACCAGGAAGATGCTGAAGCCCAGGATATTCTGCTGTGCGTCAACACGGGCAAGTTCCGCACCGACAGCAACCGGATGCGGATGGAAGGCAACCAGTTCCATCTTCGCACGCCGGAGGAGATGTACGCCGCCTTCCCCGGTTTTGAGGATGCGCTTCAACAAAGCCAACGAATTGCCGACAGCGTCGAAATCGACCTGGAGCTAGGCAAGCGGCACTTCCCGTCGTTCGAGGTGCCCCAGGAGAAGACGCCCGGCGATTACCTCCGCGAGTTGTGCATCAGCGGATTGAAGGAGCGTTATGCGGGCGATGAGGAGATGTGCCCAGGCGGAGAGCTTTCCGCGCAAGTGATGGAGCGGCTGGACCGCGAGTTGGGCGTCATCATGCGGTTGGGGTTCCCCAACTACTTCCTCATCGTGTGGGATTTTGTGCGATTTGCCGTCGAGAAGGGAATCCCCTGCACCGCGCGCGGTTCTGGCGTGGGTTCGCTGGTGGCCTATGCGCTGAAACTGAGCCACGTTTGCCCGATCAAGTACGACCTGCTGTTCGAGCGATTCTTGGACGTCAACCGCCTGGAAGCGCCTGATATTGATATCGACTTCTGCAAGGACCGTCGCGGCGAGGTCATCGACTACGTCAAACAAAAATACGGCGAAGCCAACGTGGCCCAGATCGGCACCTTTGGCACGCTGGCGGCCCGGGCGGCGATCCGCGACGTGGGCCGGGCCCTGGGGATGCCGATCTCGCGCGTTGATGCCATCGTGGCGATGGTGCCCGAGCAGTTGGGCATCTCGCTCAACCAGGCCCTGGAAAAGAGCGAAGACCTCAAGAAGGCCTACGATTCCGATGGCGAAGTCCGTGAACTGTTGGACCTGGCGCGCAAGGTCGAAGGCCTGGCACGCAACGTGGGTACGCACGCCGCGGCGGTGGTGATCGCCGACCGGCCCCTCGATGAATACGTGCCGCTGCAACGGGTCCACGGCAAGGACGAAGTCATCACGCAATGGGCCATGGGCGATGTCGAAGCTGCCCTGCACGGTGGGAGCATCATTCAATGATTGGCCGCGGCTGATCCAGTCACTGGCCAGAGTCGCCGTCATGGTCACATCAAGCTTGCCAACCGGCGTGTCCACGGTTT
>CAZEEG010000261.1:0-3370 GCA_964511065.1 uncultured Pirellulales bacterium
TTCCGGAAATGCGACGGGCGGCCGCCCCTGGAGCAACGGTTTCGCGGATGTCGTGCAGTACCTCTTGCCTAGGGATTCTCTAGAGGGAACTGCCGGAGGGCGAGGGCCACGGCTCCGCCAGTGCCGCCGCCGGACCTTAATTGAGGCCGTTGCCAGGAGCACATGGGCCGACCGCCTCGGCGGGCTGCCCTGTGACTCCGCAAAGCAACAGCCAGAAACCGGCCCCTGCCGAGCCGGGAGGAACATCGCTTACCCCGGCTCGGCTTTTTTGCGCCCCACGACCTCCGCACTGGGCCCGCACGGGTCAAGCCGCCAAACCAGGTGTAAACGGCTGCCGTTTACAGTCGCAGGCTGCCCGCTGGAGCGGCTCTCTTGCCCCGGGATCGATGGCGGTTACCTCCAGCCGTTTCAAGACACTCCCCTCAAAATGCTGCAATACGACCTGCTGCTGCTTTACGAGCCGGATGAACAGAGGGTCAGGAAGTTCCCGCTCACCTCGTTCAGCCGAAGCGTGGATACCATCTACGACTGGAAGCCGATCGAAGCGATCTGGAGAGGTGGCCGACCGCCGGGAGGCGACCCGTGCATTCGTCGCCCAGGTTGAAAAACTCCCCGCCGGAGAACAACTGGAGGCGGTCGAGAAACGGCTTCGCGAACTCAATTCCAACTTCACCGATGCACTGGGGCGGACGATTCGTGACGGTCAGGTGCAGGAGGTCCACCTGCCGATCGACAACGTGACCGACATCACCCCGCTCCGCGCGCTGACGGGGCTACACGGCTGAAGTTGACGAACGTCCATCCGCACACCCCATTCGATCGCGAGTCGCTTACGGATCTCTCGCCCTTGAACAGCCTGCCGCTGGAAGAACTCGACTGCGACGAGTGTAAAAACAGGCGTACCGGCCACGATCAACAGTCCCGGACTGCGGTCCCTTTACGACAACCTGGATCGCGATGAGGACGTGGCCGTGAAGGTTGACACGGCGATCCGCGGCGCCAAGAAGGCCGGCTGGCGCGGCCACAAGTTCAAGGAGCGGGAAGTTCGCAACGCGATCAAGTCGGTGCTGGGTGGCGATGATGGGTTGGTCGACTCGATCTTCGAGATCGTGAAGGAGCCCAAGAATGGCTACTGAGCGACAGATCGAGGTGAGTGGCATCCCGTGGAAGTCGTTCGCAAGGACATCAAGAACCTGCACCTGGCGGTTTACCCGCCGCACGGCCGCGTGCGGGTGGCCGTGCCTCTGCGAACCAGTGACGAGACCGTGCGGCTAGCGGTAGTCTCCAGGCTCGGTTAAATTCGCCGGCAGCAGAACTCTCTGCAACAGCAGGAACGGCAGTCCCAGCGTGAGATGACCACCGGCGAGAGCCACTTCGTCCAGGGGCGGCGTTACCGCCTGGATGTGATCGAGCAGGCCCCCCCGGCATCGGTTGTGCTTCGCAACGGCAAGACGATGGAGCTGCGTGTTCGGCCTGATACGGATGAACAAAAACGCCGGGATGTGTTGCGGCGATGGTATCGGCAACTTCTTCGCGAACAAATAACAAATCCCAGGCTTGCTGGCGAAGTGGGAGCCCATTATCGGCGTGGTTGTCGCTCAGTGTGGCATCAAGCGGATGAAGACCAAGTGGGGCACCTGCAACATCGAAGCCCGCCGCATCTGGCTGAACCTGGAACTCGCCAAGAAACCGCCCGTCTGCCTGGAGTACATCCTCGTTCACGAGATGGTCCATCTGCTTGAACGACATCACAACGACCGCTTCCGGGCATATATGGATGCTTTTTTGCCGCAATGGCGCCGGCACCGTGAATTGCTGAACCGGGCTCCGCTGGCACATGAGGAGTGGGAGTATTAGCTGCCGCCGACCGCGGCCCCGTAAGATACCACCGACCAGAAACTGAACCTGCCGATGGGTTTGCAACTGGTGAACGCGCTATAGCTGCAGACCGGCAGTTTGGCATTGTTGGAAATGCCGCACCGTGCCGGACTGGCGGTGGTCCGTTGCATCGCGGGGTCGAAGATTCTCTACGCGCTGCGCCGTAAATGACAGCCGTTGAGTATGGGGATTGACCTTCGCCGTAACGATCGCAGGTGTGGCAGCGTCGTCGCTAACGTTGCATGGTATTCGGCAGTTGGCGAGCCCATGACCGCAGATTATGGTAGCGACCGGTTGAACGCGGCAGCCGTGCAGATCGCACTGCGGCATGAATGGAACATGCCGGCAGGGGCATTTGGCGGATCCCTAGCACCAGCGACGCACATAGCAGCCCGCCCAGATGCACATTCGCAACGCATCGGCAGTTTGCCCGGCAGGTATAGGTTTCTGCACCTGGGGACCGCAAGGGCGTGTCGCAAGTCGCCCGGCACCTTCACCACGCGGACTAATCCACAACCGGCCGCTTCGCGGCGCATCTATCGGCGCAGCATGAAGCGGCCGGCGCAAATCCGCAGGTACCGGGGGCACGGTGGGCAATGTGAGCTACTCTTCGCTGCGGCCGGGCTTGCTACTTGGGCGGATCCGCTTCTGCACGTCGGTTTCCAGCACGCCAAAGGCCGCTTCATGCCGCTGCACCGTAAGCTGCAGGGCCGCCAGCATCCGCTTGGCCGTGTAGTAGTTGACCACGATCCGCTGGTCGAGCTTGATAGGCTCGGGCGATTGTCCGAAAGGATGAGTGTTGAGCCCAAAATCCAGCAGCACCTCTTCTGGCGTGCCCGTTACGCGGCAAAAATTCGCGTAAGAGACTGTCACGGCTGAAGCGTCGACCTCCAGCCGACGTGGAGCACCGTTTTCGCGCTTTGCCTCCGTCTTCTCCAGCAAGTTCGCGGTCATAGATTCGGCAGATTTCGTATCGCTAGCCATGATTTGCCCCCTCCAGGAGAGAGTTGGAACTTAGACAAGAACCGCCCAATAGGATGTGAATGAAAAGGAACTTACCGGTTGGCGGCAGCCAATGCAAATATTTTTCGTAAGTGTGGATCATAATGCGGGAGATAGCCGGGAAGATTCCACAGTGCAGCCCAACCGCCGCCATAATGTCTGCCGTAAACAGCATGAAGAAGTTTTTGCAGGTCCATGCATTCGTGATGTCTTTCTGAAATTTCCTTGAATTGATCATCGGCGAGGTATATATTCTTCCCTATTCATCGTGCCACCGTGTATCAGGGCAAGACTTCAACGGCAACACATCTCCGTATCACGGCGGCAGAATTCCATCTGGGCCAGCTATTCGACGTGGCGTCGCCACCGCTGTTCTCGCGGCGCTCGATCGTGCGCCTAAGTCGGTACAGTGGGTCGATCGTCACGCAATGCGCAAACGAGAGGGCAGGACACGAATGTCCTCGACGCAGGAATTCAGCCCCGGGCACCT
>CAZEEG010000262.1:0-3363 GCA_964511065.1 uncultured Pirellulales bacterium
GTCAGCATTGGTCGCGGCCGTCACCGGCACATGATGGCAGAACACCGCCACCTGGTGGAACAGGGGGCGGAACTGGTGGAACTGCGGTTGGACTATATCCGCTCCAAAATCAATCTCCCCCGCCTGCTGGAAAACCGCCCCTGCCCGGTGATTATCACCATCCGTCGCGAACAGGACGGCGGCATGTTCACCGGTTCGGAAGAACAGCGGTTGGTGCTGTTGCGGACAGCCATTGCCGCGGGCGTGGAATACGTGGACCTGGAAGAAGATGCGGCGGCGAAGATTCCCCGCTTCGGAAAGACCAAGCGGATCATCAGCCACCACGATTTCCGCAAGACGCCCGACGACTTGGACGGTCTCCACGCTCGGCTGGCTGCCCTCGATGCCGACGTCGTTAAGATCGCCACAATGGCCAACCATCCCTGCGACAACCTCCGCGTGCTGGACCTGGTTTCCCGCAGCCCTGTGCCTACGGTTGCCATGTGCATGGGCGATATCGGCGTGCCCTCCCGGATTCTGACCGGCCGGTTCGGTGCCCCGTTTACCTATGCCACCTTCAGTTCGGAACGGGCGTTGGCGCCGGGGCAACTCAGCTTCGAGGAGATGCGCAGCGTCTACGCCTACGATTCCATCCGGTCGGACACCGAAGTCTACGGCGTGATCGGCGACCCCATCGGCCACAGCCTGAGCCCTTTGATCCACAATCGCGCGTTCCGGGAATTGGGGCTGAACAAGGTGTATGTGCCCTTCCGCGTGCCGCCAGAAAGTCTGCCGGCATTCCTGGCTGAAGCCCGGGAGTTCGGCCTCAAAGGCATCAGCGTGACCATTCCGCACAAGGAAGCTGTTCTGCCCTTTCTGCAGCGCAGCGACGAAAGTGTATCGGCCATCAATGCCGCGAATACCATCGTGTTTGATGGGACCGATCTGCACGGCTACAACACCGATTACCAGGCAGCGATGGATAGCCTGGAAAAGGCCGTCGCAGAGATCGACGACGGCGGAATCGCTGGCCGGACCGCGCTGGTGCTAGGCTCGGGCGGCGCGGCCAAGGCCGTGGCCTACGGCCTGAAAAAACGCAAGGCCGACGTGGTGATTACGTCGCGCACCACGGAAAACGCCGAGCGCCTGGCTCAATATCTCGATTGCTCCGCGTGTCCGTGGGAGCGGCGATCCACCATCAAGGCCGATATCGTCGTCAACTGCACGCCGCTGGGGATGCATCCCAAGGTGGATCAGAGCCCGATGGAGAAAACGTGGCTGCGGCCGGGCTCCGTCGTGTTCGATACGGTCTACAACCCCGAACACACGCTACTGATCAAAGATGCCAAAGAACGAAGCTGCTACACGGTGAGCGGGGTCGAAATGTTCATCCGGCAGGCGGCGCTCCAGTTCAAGCTGTTCACCGGCGAAGATGCTCCGGTAGCCGTCATGCACGAAACCCTGAAGCGCGCCACCAGTGCCGTGAAGACGTAAGCGGCAACCGACCGCCCGGTGCTGGTTGGTAGCACTGCGGCGAAACGGCCTTGCATCGGCAAGCGCAGCCCGCGCTCCCGCTGGTAGCTACGGATCGCTTGGACGGCGCGTGGCGGCCTTGCGTTTTTGGGTGCCGGCAGGGCCGGGCCTGCCGGCCGCTCGCCCATTGCGGCCGGTTTGTGCTTTTTTCCGCGCGGCCATTTGGCGGGCGTTGTCTGCGGTGCCGAGCATTTCATACAAGAACCGGCTGGGTTCGGTGGGAACCATCTTGCCCCGGCGGCGCCGCTCCTTGGCCAGGGTGAGCGTCAGTTTGCGCTGGGCGCGTGTGATGCCCACGTAACACAGTCGCCGTTCTTCATCGACGTCGCGTTCGAAATCGGCCAGGCTGCGGCGGTGCGGCAGCGTGCCTTCTTCCATGGCCACCATGTACACATAGGGAAACTCCAGTCCCTTGGCGCTGTGCAGTGTCATCAACACCACGGCATCGCGCTGGAGTTTCTTGGCCTTGTCGCCCGGCATGTCCTTGGGGTCCAAAGCCACCTGGTCCAGGAACTCGGCCAGGGTCGGCTTCTTGGTGGATTCCTCATAGTCGGCCAGCGCATTGACCACTTGTTGTACCGAGTTCCACCGTGACTGCTGTTCTTCCGGTGTCTTGCTGGTGCGGGCGACTTCCTGTTCGTAGTCGATGGTCTGGATCAAGTCGCTCATCAGATGGCTGAGCGAGCCGCGCCGCGACCGCACCCTGAAATGCTCGATCAATCGCAGGAAGTCGGCGATGGCCTCGGCCGTGTGCGGCGCCAACCCACGCTGCCCGGCGGCGGCTTCCTCCAATACCGTCCATAGTGGGCGGTCCTCGGCACTGCTGGCCGCGTTCAGGCTTTCCATGGTCTGGTCGCCGATGCCCCGGGCGGGCAAGTTGATGATCCGCCGCAAGGAGATTTCATCCTGCGGACGGTTCATCACCTTGAGGTAGGCCAGCAGGTCGCGGACCTCCTTGCGCTCAAAGAATGATTGGCCGCCAATGACCACGTACGGCACGCGGTCTTTGCGCAGCTCGGATTCAAACGGTTGCGTCTGGTCATTCGTGCGGAAGAGGATGGCAAAGTCGCGGTACTTGGCGCCGCCTTCAGCCACCGCCTGCTGGATTTCCTTGGCTGGCAGGGCGGCTTCGGCGGCATCGTCGGCACAAGCGATGACGCGCGGCCGCTCGCCCGTTCCGGCAGCCGCGCGCAATTTCTTGGGATGCCGCACGCGGTTGAATGCAATGAGCCGATTGGCAAACTCCAGGATCGCCGCGGTCGAGCGGTAATTCTCTTCCAGACGGATCACCTTGGCATCTGGCCAATCGACATTAAAACGCAAGATGTGCTGTACCTCGGCCCCCCGCCAGCCATAGATCGACTGGTCGTCATCGCCCACCACGCAAAAGTTGCGGTGCCCTTGGGCCAGCGCCTTGAGGATGCGGTACTGGCTGCCGTTGGTGTCCTGGTATTCGTCGACCAGCAGGTGGCGGTATCGAGCGGCTTCTTCTTGGAGCACTTGGGGGAAGTTCGCAAAAAGCTCCTCGGTACACACCAGCAGATCATCGAAATCGACGGCCCCCGCCGCCCGCAGGGCGTTCTGGTACTGGCGGTAGGCGGAGGCGGCCAGGTGCTCGATATCGGTGCTGGCCGCGGCCACGGCCTGGGCCGGGCGCAGCGAGGATGTCTTCCAGCGGCTGATGATCGCCAGCAGGTCGCCCGGCCGGATGGTTGCCTTGGGCGCTTTGATCTTGTTCAGGGCGGCCCGAGCCAGGCTTTCCTGGTCGCTCCGGTCGCAAATGGCAAACTGCCGCGGATAGCCCAGGTGATGAATCTGCCGCCGCAGGATGTTCATGCACAGGGCATGGAT
>CAZEEG010000263.1:0-3346 GCA_964511065.1 uncultured Pirellulales bacterium
TTCCAGCCGGAGCAATGCTTCCATCGCAGCCACCAGGGCAGCCGGTACCGGGGCCTCCGCTGGCAGCGTATCGATATCGGGAAGATCATCCAGGCACGGCACCAATTCCTGGTCGCCGCCGTTGTAGACGCGATCCATCAGCGACTCGGCCAGATATTCCCCGATCTCCGCGAGCGTCAGCTGCGCGTCGTGCAGCGTACCATCGGGTTTAAGCGCAGGGTCGTTCCAGAGGCGGCTCATGCACAGGCTTTCGGCAGCGAGACATGGCACGACGCGGACACATGCCGCGCGGGAAAGAAGGGATCCTAACCGTGGGCCACGCGGCTGTCACGCACTTTGGGTGTGATGGGCCATCGGCTCCTGCTATGCGGTACTGCGATCGCCCTGGGATTTTGTACATCGGCTGGGACGGCTCCGTTCTTTCAGCCAAACAGTTCGCTCACGACTTCGCCGCCATCGACGATCTTGATCGGCCGCCCGAGAGGGCTGATGTGCTCATGCCGCGGATTCACGTGCAGAGCCTTGCAGACCGAAGCAAAGAGGTCGCTTACCGTAACGGGTCGGTCGGCAATCTCAGTGCCGTCGCGCGAGGAGGCACCGATCACCTGTCCGCCGCGGATGCCGCCTCCGGCCACAACCGCGCTAAAGACACGTGGATAATGATCGCGTCCAATGCGCGGATTGATCCGCGGCGTACGTCCGAACTCGCCGATCCACAATACAACCGTTCGCTCCAGCAGGCCACGATCGTGCAGGTCGGTGATCAAGCTGGCCATCGCAGGATCGACTTCGCCTGACAGCCTGGATGTCGTGGCGAAATTATCTTGATGCGTGTCCCAACCATTGGAACGGACCTCGACGAACGTCACGCCCGCTTCAACGAGTCGCCGCGACAACAGGCACCCACGACCAAAGCCCGTATCGCCGTAACGGTCGCGGAGCGACTGCGGTTCGCCCCCCAGATCAAACGCCCTGGTCTGCGGACTGAGCACCATCCGGGCGGCCTTATCGTAGATACCGCGCTGGTTAGCCACCTGCACCTCGGCGCCCCGGCCGGCAAATTCGCCATCCAGACGATCGCGCAATTCCAAGCGGTGCCGAAATCGGGGTTCGCTCACCGTTGCATGAACGCTCTCGGGCAGGTCACCGGCATCGCGAACCACAAACGGTTCGTACTGCACGCCAAGGAAACCTGCGCCCTGTGTCATCCCCACGGAAACCACCGAAGGAAGGTCAAAATCCACCGGGGCGATCTGACTGGCAATGCTGGCTGCCAGGCTCGGATGCTTCAGGCTGCCGGTGGGAATGTAGCCAGTATGCAACTGGTAACTCGCCCGCTGATGATTACCTTCTTTATTCGTCATCGAGCGGATCAGGGCCAGGTGCTGCATGATCCTCGCGGTCTGCGGCCAGCCCTTGGCGATGGCAACGCCAGGTACCGTCGTTTGGATCGTCTGTGTCGGCCCGCCGTGCAAGGTGCCGGGCTTGGGATCAAATGTCTCAAACTGACTGGGACCGCCAGACATCCACAACAGGATCATCGATCGCCCCTGCCGGCGCAGCTCGCCCGCCTGCGCGCTAAGCAGATTGCGGAAACTCAACACTCCCCCTGCCACGGTCGCTGCCGAAACACCGTGCAGAAAGTGTCGCCGTGACAACTGCTGGCCAGCATGCTGCCTGGTTTCGTGAACCAAACGATCCATGAGATGCTTCCTGAGAATGGGCTGTACTTCCACTGCTGCGGCGCACGGTGCAGCCTCATCGCCGCGAAACAAACTCTGTGGAGTTCAACAGGCTCCACAACAGGTCCTCAAAGGCTTCGGCCCGGTGGCTTGACTGCTTCACGTGCTCCAGGCAGATGTTCTCCTCGGCCGCCGTTGGCAGGCGGCACAGCGCAATCAGGTACAATTCACCGATCGCGTCGCGATCATCGGAGAACTCCTGCAATAGCCGCGCCAGGCGCGCGTTGCCATCTACCCTGAACCGGTTGCGCAGTGCAGGAGCGTTCATCAGGAATAATGCTTGCGGCACGTTGCCCGTGACTTCTTCACGCGGCACGGAGGGATCGATGCCGAACAACAGGTGGAACTGATTGCGGGGCGTGAGTTGGCCGTACGGCCCTCGCCGGGAACGTAGCGGCTGGTTTCCCGATTCGTCCAGCCCTAGCACCTGTACCAGAGCCGTATAAATCTGATCGCTTCGTAATCGGGTAGGCAACGCGGAAGCGAAAGGCAAAGGCTCCTTCCCTGCTGTACGGCTACGCATTTCCCGCTGGTACGTTTCGGTGTTGGCAATCGTGCGCAGGAGCCAGCGGAGATCGTAGCCGCTGGCCGTGAAACCGTCGCTTAAAACCTGCACAACCTCGGGAAACCGCGGCAGGCGCTGGGGGCCCAAGTCATCCACCGGCATGTAAAAGCCTTCGCCGAGCAGCTCCGCCCAAATGCGGTTGACCAACGCCCGCGCAAACCATGGATTCTCAGCAGAGGTGAAGGCTTTGGCGAGTGCGTGCCGGCGGGCCTGGTCGCCGAGCCCCGCTTCCGGCTCAGAACCGTCGAGAAAAAAGGCCGGATGCACCAGGATGCCCGGCGACGAAGGATCGTTCAGGTCGGGCATCATGTATTCCAGCGTGCGCCGGCCAGCCTGCTCGGGGGGCGGAGGGATTTTCTGCATCTCCTCGGCGGTCAGGCTGCCATCCTGGTTCGTGTCGCCGGCCTGCAATAACCGGTCGAACACATTGGCAAGCGGCGGAAAGACGCGGGCTTCCTCCCGGCTCAGGCGACCATCTCGATTCCGGTCCAGGCGACGCACGATGCCCTCGGCATTCGCAAACAACCGATCACCCGAACGCCCCAAGGCGGGCCTGTCGACCGATACAATCTCGCGGACCAATCCTGTGTCCGTCCGCCGGATATGGAAGGCCGCCCTAGGGAAATAGGCCGCCAGTTGGTGGAACTGCTTCCGATTCCAATCATCCGTCGGATGGTCGTGGCAGTTTGCACACTGAATCTGGATTCCCAGGAAGATCCGCGCGGCTTCGGCGGCCACTTCCACTGGCTCGGCAGAGTGCGCAACCAATAGCGCTGTCGCACCGTTCTCCTGCACATTCCCCGTTGCCGTCAGCAGCTGGGTAACAAGCTGGTCCCATGGGCGGTTCTGTTTCAATTGATCCGCCATCCACTGCTCGAATGTCCCTGCCATCAGCCGCGACTGCATCTGGGTCGCATCAGGGGAGATCACATCCCGCCAATAGCGGGCCCAATGCACGGCGCAATCGTCCGATGCCAGCAACCGATCGATCACTTTCGTCCGCTTGTCGGGATCGGGATCGAGGCGGAAGTAAGTCGTC
>CAZEEG010000264.1:0-3332 GCA_964511065.1 uncultured Pirellulales bacterium
CGTGGTGTTCTGCGATTTCGGTACGGTCGAGGAAGAAGTGCGGATCGACTCCGACAACTTCCGCGTGGCACCGGGCGTGGGCCTGCGGATCACAATCCCGGCCATGGGCCCAGCACCGATCGCGCTGGACTTTGCCTACCCGGTGCTGATGGCCGACACCGACGACAAGCAGATCTTCAGCTTCTACGTGGGCCTGCTGCGGTATCGGGCCGCGCGTGTGTGTCCTAAGCTCGCATGCCACGGCTCTGCGATCCGTGCTCTTTAACGTGCGCGCTTGCGCGTAGGCCGGGTGCTTGCCATCCGGCACCCGAGGGCGTGAATTACCGCCCGCGTTGCGCCTTCTTTACGCGAAAAGGCCATGCGTGGCCGCCACGCCAGCCATGCTGGAATTCGTTTGGCCGCCAAGACCGGCAAAGCGTAACCTGATTGCTAGAGGCCACTCATATGCGGTATTCGGGCACAGTCGCATCAAGTTGTTGCGTTTACGATTGTTGGGTGTGGCATGAAATGGTGGGAAGGTTTCACATTGGTTTCCGGCTATTTGCCGGAGATCGACGAGTTGCCTGAAATAGCTCTGAAGCTGGGGCTGTTGCGTCGCGTGGCGGCTGTGCTGCACCACGACGACGTGCCGCATTCATCCTTGTACTGGAGCCTGCTTACAGCGTTCATCGAGACGCTTCGAGCGGATAGCGTTGTATTCGAAATGGACACCGTTCCGAAAGAAACCCTTTTGTTCGACTCTCTTTCGTCGATGCGGGAGTATGTCGAAGCCCGCCCAGAAGTGGGTGGTCCATTTGACCGGGCAACGCTGTACTTGGGAGGCCGAGCGCATGCGTTCATTAATGTTGAGCCGTGGGCCACATGCGGCGGGCCATTCCCGTACTCGGATTCCTGGACCTTTGCCATCTATCGTGATACAGACGATCTAGCGCGGCTCCGAGACGCCTGTTATCGAGTTTGTCATGAACATGGAATGCCGCTTAGGGAAGAGGTTCACGGCCTGGCCGCCCCGCAGGAGACGCCGCGGTGGAAGCGTGTGCTGCGGTGGATGCTTCAGTGATCATTTTCACTATGAAATGGACAGCGGTCGTAGCTTAAAGCCAATTGCAAGGCGGTTACGTGTGGGCCGCCGTTGGCTTGCCAATCCACGTGCCTTCGGAACCCTGCGGCAACCGTTCGCCGTACTTCCGCGCGATGGCACCGCCACGTGCGAGGATAACGCAGCGGCCCACCAGGACTGCCGCGATAAGGTAAGCTAGGCAGATGTTGTACAACAACGCAATCGTCGATACCGAAGCACCGGTCTCTAGTGCCGACCTCACCGATGTGGAGCAGAGGTTCGGATTCTCCTTCCCAGAATCAGTTAGGATGCATTGTCTGGCATTCAGTGGGGGGCGTCCCGTGAGGAATCTATTCAGGAAGGACGACGAGTATTTTCAAATTCACGAATTCCTTCCCATCAAGCATGGAAAGAAGGACTGTCTGTTCGAGGACACGTATCAAGACCTCGTTGTTGACACGCCGGAATTCCCGGGCTACCTGATGCCCGTCGCAATCGATCCGGGTGGGGATTACTACTGCGTTAGCGTGAGGCCGGCCGATGCAGGCTGCGTGTATTGCCATCTGCATGACTATTATGATGATCCGAATCGTTCTGTTGCCTTCATGGCTGCATCAATAGCTGAGTTCCTCAATGGAATGGTTGAAGTCGAGGAGTAGGATAGACGGCGGCCGGGTGAGGTTGGGACTTGACTCTTTGAAGGTGGCATGCCCGGCTGGAAAGTGATCAAATAGGAGCACAGGTGGCAGGACGGAACTACGCGATCGAATATGTTGATCCTCGCAAGCATCAGAGCCGCATCAAGGAAGCTGTCGAGTCACGGTCGCAATTGCTCAATCGACTCGATGAACTTGAAAAACAATACTCGGAGTGGCTGGATGCTCCAATCGGCGTGAACCTGACGAACGGATGTGGTGAGACATTGGACATCGGATTGGGCGGTGAGAAGTGGAGTCTTGGCTACTCTCAATTTGAAGATGGCGTTCCAATTGAACAGCTAAACGCCGTTGGTGACGAGACGGCCAGTGGCTCCACCCCCTTTTACTTTGAACAATGGACGGAGATGCCAAACAAGTGGCTGATCCCCCGTGAGACTGCAAAGGAGGCTATCGGCAAGTGGTATGAAAGCGGAGAGCTCGAAACACAAATCGACTGGACCGAAGAAAGCTACTGACACCACCCTCGCCCCCACCTTTCTTGACGTGCATTCCCAAGAAAAGCACTTTGCAACTGCGTCTGCCTTTGCTCTTGCTCCGGCATGAGCCGTCCGCCCCGGGTTGGGTGGCACAGACTGGTAGGACGCCGGCGTGCCGCGGGAGACGGCAACGCCAAAGGGGACGGTAACGCAGCAGCCCACCGGCAGTGGGCGAAGCCAGTGGTATCCGAAAGTATTGACCTGGCTGGCTTGAATACGGCTCACAGAGTCGTGGCACGCGGGCGGGTACCCAGTTGGGGCAGATCGAAAGCCGTGGCACACGGGCGAGTGCCTGAACTGTCCAAATCACAACGCCGTGGCACGCTCGGGAATGGCGAAATTGCACGCCCCGAGCCCCATTTCTTCGTTTTCGTGCCCGTTGCCACCCTACACCTTCGGGCGGGTTTGGGGTACGATGAAACTCGGTGGGCCGGGTGCTTCGGTACGTCGGGCCGCCGCTTGCCCGCCCCCTGCCGCAATGATGCGGCGTCGCGCGGCCATGGCCTGTTTTGGCTGGGGCTGCCTGCTTGCCTCGTGGGTTTGATCGCTGCTCCCCGCGGCCTCCCGCCGGTTGGCGACGTCTTCCAGCATCTGCGCCCGTAGTGCGCATGAACCGGCCGATCATCGAGCATCCGCCGTTTTGGATGCGGCCCTACCACTGCGGCTGCCCCTTTGCTCTGCCAGGGGCTCTACGCCTTCGCCAAAAGTGTAGTTGTTTGCATTCTGGCGGTGATGCCGATCAGCGGCATGCCAGGGTAGCGCGGGTGGGGCGATGGCTTGTGTCTTGATTCAAATGCGTTGTGAGGATGCCGTCTGAAGCCGGAACTTCGGGCTGGCGGAAATGTGGTTCGTATGGCGATACGCCATTGGTACGCGGAGAAACGATGACAGAACGGGAACCTGCGAAGTCGGCCACATCGGATGGATTGACGGTATCGCCTTCACTGGACCTGGTGGCCGAGGCGGCACAGGTTCCGCCGCAGTATTCCCCAATCGATCGGCGCGTGTTGCTGATCTGCGTCATTGCCGTCGTGTTGGGCATCGCGGCCGCTTTTTTTGCTCAACTGCTGATTTCCC
>CAZEEG010000265.1:0-3164 GCA_964511065.1 uncultured Pirellulales bacterium
CCTCACAGCGGACCCTACTTACTCGCGCAGATGGCTGATGCGGCGGTACACGCTGGACGCGTGTTGCCGCTGGCTGAACGGGGCCAGCAGGCCGGCTTCGATCATGTCGCGCCGCATGGAGACGCCGCGGCCAAAGCCGTTGCCGGCGATTGCGGACGTATCGAACGGGTGGAACGAAAAGATGCCGTCGGAACCGCGAATCCGCCCGTACCAATCGCGCCCTGATTGAAATTGATTGACGTGCTGGTTCACCGTTTCGTGGCATCGCACGCACGAATGGCGATCGACGGAGATAAACCCGGCGTCATAATTCTGCGGCACCACATGGAAGGTGTCCGACGTGGTCGGGGCAAACGTGTAGTTGCCATCGGCCCCAAACCGCCACGGTTGCCCCAACGCCGAACGGAACGGCGTGCTCGTCAAGAGCTCAATCGCCAGGCGATCGTCGATCGGCGGCAGCGAATCCACGCCCATCCGTTGTTGGAACGTCCGTCGAGGATGGTAGTCCACCAGTGTCAGGTTAGGCAGTCGCTTGGGCTTCTCCAGATGCTGCATCAGCCGCACCAGGGACGGGTCCTGATCAAAATTCGGCCGCAGTTCGCGGATGCGCTCGGCCAGGTGTTCGGTCGTGGGGAATGGCCGATATACGTCTACCGCCCAATCGTCGGCCTCGCGAATCCGCAATCGCAATTCAAACGTGTAATAGTGGCCATTGGAGGCTCGCTGCTGAAGCACTTCGCCCACCACGGTTCCAATCGGGAAGGTCCAGGCGTAGCCCAGGCTGCCATCGCCGCTTAGCTGGCGGCGATACCAGACAATTGGCCAGGTGCGGCCTTGGTTGTCGTAAGGCAGCCTCAAGAAGCGGAACGAGCGCACGTAGCGTGAGCGGTGTGTACCGGCAGGAGTGCCCCAGGGAAATTCAATATTGCCGTTGCCGTAGGGCTCGCTGCCGTTGGCCGAGATGTTGTAGTACGCCGAGTGGATGCCCTGCAGTTGATTGTCCCAAAGCTGGTACACCCGCGGCATCTCGGCCTCGGTATAGAGGATCAGGCGTGGATCTCGGAGCAGTTCTTCCACCTCGGGGGCGTCTTCCACCCGGGGCAGATAGGTTCGAAATTGGCGTTCCTTGGCCGGTGCCATCAAACGGAAAATGGGAGACCACCGCGGGGCAGCTTCCTCAGCCTGAACGGCCGGGCCGGCCAGGGCCACCAGCAGGCTCGTCGCCAGCAGGATCCTGATCGACTTCGACATCGTGTACTCCTTTTCGATTCGCTGTGGATGGTTGGGGGGAGAATGGGTGAACCGCCAACTCCCATTCACGACCGACGCGCAATAACTGCCCCCGTGTCCGGCGGAAACTTCGTGGCGCAGGCGGTCCACGCAAGTGCCGAACTTGGGCCAAGCTGCCAGGCGAGGTGCATGCGCGCCCGCCACGGACGCGCCCTGTGCCGCTGGAACAGATTTCAAGGCAAGCCACACGCTGGGCTGGCTGCCTGCGCACGGCGAGCGCCTGTGCTGGTGTGCGTTCATCGCGGTGCGCGCTAGCTCAGCGCGCAGTTCCAGCGCAATTGCCACAAAGCAGGCAAAACGGCCCGTGAAGCCAAGCCCCCGGCACGCTGCACCCGGGCAAGGGGCACACCGTCGGCCGCGCACATCTCAGAGGCAAGAACAAGCAGCCCACTGCAAAAGCGAGATGTGCAGCTCCGGCCGTAAGAACCAGGGGATCGGCTGGCTGCAAAAACCAGGCATACATGCCTGAGCCCGCCGCGCGCCATGGCGACGGTTCGGGCGGAGGCTCCCCTATCCCAGGAGCGCGCTACCGCCAGAGGAGCGTCTTCCGTGATCGGTGGGATGGCTTTCGCCACACACGGCCCGCCTCCGCTGTTACGTCCTGGAGGCAGGTTAACTCCACTTCGGCCGCTTAGGCGGCGACCGCAATATGGCGAAGAATCTAGCAAAGCTGCCGCTTGGGTAAATAAGCAAATGCAAAAAATGTGCGTAATGTGGACTGTCTAAGGGTTTAGAGGGGCCTCGGCAGGTCCTTTATGCAATGGGAGTTGGCGCTTTTGGCAAAATGGGTCGTTCTCCCAGAGCCGTGTTGCGGCATTTTACGCAAGCATTGCTAGCACTTTGTCGCTAGAGCATGGGCCCTACTTGGGCTAACGGCTGCCGCCATTGACGCCACTGGTAAACAAGCAAGCGGCTGGCAGCGGCGCCGATTTCCGAACTTTGGTGGACCCCGCCTCACAAGCCGGCCGAATATTCAGAAGAACCGGTACAGCCTGCCGGGCCGTTTCGACTGCCACAAGCGGCCCACGATTGGAGGAATCGCACCAGGCTGTCCCAACAACCGCTGGACCACTCGCACCGCCGCAGCCACACCTGCGAGCGGCCGCTGGTTCCAGCGATCACCGGCCTGGCCGCCTCCCGCACTTCGCGGCACGCGGCAAGCCGACTCACATGCTCGCCATGGACCGGAGGGGGGAAGTGATGCCGAGGGCGATGTTTGGCCGATTTGCGCTGCGCCGCGCATTGATCTTCTGCTGGGGCGGCTGGCTTTGCCTGGCTCTGGCTTCCGTTGTGCACGCCCAGGGCGCTGCTGGCTCCAGCAGTCGCGAAGCCCGCGAAGATGCGATGCGCACCATCCCCTACCGTCAACTCAATCCCGACGCCCGCCGCAAGGTCGACGCCGTTCTTGACAACGTGACGGTCTTCCGCCGGATGCCGGTGCAGATCATGTCCTGCGATCCGGACTTCTACTTGTTCATGGTCCAACATCCGGACGTGATGGTCGACCTGTGGAAAGCGCTGGGCATCAGCAATCTGACGCTGGTGCGGACCGGCCCCGACACGTTCCACGGTCGCGACACCGAAGGCTCGATGACCGATATCCAGTTCCTCTACAGCTCGCCCGAGCTGCACCTGATTTATGCCGTGGGCACCTATGTGGGCGGCGTTTTCACCAAGCCGGTGCAAGGCGGCTGTTTGATCCTGCTTCGCTCCGGTTACGCCCGTAACCCAGCCGGCGGCTACCATGTGACGAGCCGGATGGATGCCTTCTTCCGGGTCGATCACTCGGGGCTGGAATTCATGGCTCGCACCTTCCACCCGCTGCTGGCCAAATCGGCCGATCCCGAGCCCGGCATTGCAAGGTTGGCCGCCGG
>CAZEEG010000266.1:0-2854 GCA_964511065.1 uncultured Pirellulales bacterium
GGCGAACGGTGTGCAACCGCTTGAGCTTCCCGCCGCCATTCTTCTAACGGTAGGGGAGCAGGATTTCGGGGGCAACCGCCCCAGTTCGGGTCGCGTTCCTGATAGGCGCTCCACATTTTGACCACATCGAGCGTGTTTGCGATGCCGGTCGGCGGACAACGCTCCAGTTGTTCGCGGTAGAAAGACTCGCCTTCGCTCATGGCCCTTTGCACAAAGTCCAGGTTGATCAGGAGGGGGTCAACCAGTTCGAGCCGGAAAGCCTCTTCGATGTCGCCGAGCGCTTCCGTCGCGGCAAAATCGGTCAGATTGGACACCAGCATGCCGGTAAATTCCGCATCGCGTGCGCGGATGGATTCGGCCAGGTGCTCGCGCAGTTGCGCCACGGCTTGCTCGCGGGACCAAACCCCGTCGCGTACCCAATGCATGTACGTTGTAGACACCGTCCAACGTATGCCTGCATCAATCGCGGGGTTGTCAACCAATTGAACGACAGCCTCCGGCGTGTCGGCGGCCAGGACGGCCAACATGCTGCTCAAGTCCTCGTCGAACGAGGAGCCAAACAGTGCCTCTGATTCCTCAAGCGGAAGCGAAACCGCTTCCAGAATCACCGGCAGAGCCTCCTTCGCTTGGAACTCCGCTAAGAGATACATCGCGAACACGTGACCGTTGGACGGGACATCCTTGCCGGCCCGAGCCGCCGCTATCGCCTTTTGCAGCAATGCGATCAACCGGGCGTGATTTGCTCGCGGCAGCGCTGCGCCGCGGAAATCGCCTCTGCCGGCAGCTTGCCGTCATACTTGACATCGAGCCCGGCAATGATGGCATCAAGATCGTCGCCCTGCGCGCCGGCCGGCGATGCTGTCTCCGGCTGATCGCTGTGGGGGTGTTCGTCCATGGTTCGTTCCATCTTGAGTAGTTTGCGGGGGCGGCCCTGCGATCATTCTCAAGTTGCGGCCCATTCCAGGCAAGATGCCCGCTGCTCGCATCATTGCCCTGCCCTTCAGTTTTTCCCTCGCGGCCGACGAGCACCAGGCCCCAGCCTTCGGCCCCATCCCTGGCGAGCGACAAACTCGCTAGAATGGCGGCCAGTTTTAGCGGGGCCGTCTTGCGCTATTGCCCTAGAGCCGTCTGCGCTGCGCCGCCGCGGCGGTGGCGTACGGCCCATGCATTGGTTCCGCCGTCCCCTTTGCCGGCTCCCCAACGATGACACCTTTTCAGCTTAGTGGCGGACTGCAGATCACGCTGGCGGTGACCATCGTGCTGTACGTGATCGGCATGTACGCACTAGGCTTGGTCGCCCAGCGCAAGATTCATGATGCAACCGACTTTGTGGTCGCTGGCCGCCGCCTGCCGCTTTCCCTGGCCTGGATGACGATGCTGGCCACGTGGTTTGGAGCCGGGGCTCTCCTCACCGCCACCGAAACCGTACGCGACGAAGGGCTCGCCGGGGCCGCGCTGGATCCGCTGGGGGCCGGCGCGTGCCTGCTGCTGGCAGGGCTGTTCATCGCCAGGCCGCTGTGGAAGATGGGCCTGCTGACGGTGGCCGATTTCTTCCGGCGCAAGTTCGGTGCCACGGCAGAACTCGTCGCATCGCTGATCCTGGTCCCCAGCTACTTTGGCTGGATCGCCGCGCAGTTCGTGGCCCTGGCCGACATGCTGCTGTTGTATTTCAACCTGGACCCGGCCTGGGGCATCCTGATCGTCGCCCTGATCGGCACCGGCTATACCCTGCTGGGCGGCATGTGGTCGGTCACGCTCACCGATGCCGTGCAAATCAGCCTGGTGATCGTCGGCCTGATCTACTTGGGCTGGGCCGCATTTGCCAATTTTGGCAACGGCGGCAACGCTGCCGATCCGGGCGGCGGAGCCATTGCCGGCGTCGAACGGTTGATCGAAGAAACCCCGCCGGAAATGCTCGTGGCCGTGCCCACCGAAACCCTCACCGTGTTCACCGTCTGGCTGGGCGTGTTCTGCGCGGGGGCCTTGGGCAACCTGCCTGGCCAGGACCTCACGCAGCGCATCTTCGCGGCCCGAAGCGCCGGCGTCGCGCAAGCCGCCTGCCTGGTCGCCGGCGTGGTGTATCTGCTGATGGGGCTGTTTCCCGTCGGCCTGGGCCTGATGTCGCAGCACCTCTGGCCCGACGGCGAATTGCCCTCCACACTCTCGGTCATAGCGCGGCAGTTTTTCAGTCCGGCCGGGCTGATCATTTTTACGGTGGCCCTGATGTCGGCCGTGCTGTCCACGATCGATAGTGCCATCCTTTCCCCTGCCAGTATCCTGGCGCAAAACGTGTTTCCGCGGCTGGGACTCCAAGGCTACTCGATGCTGATGGTCAACCGGGTCGCCGTGGCCCTGGTTGCCGGTGCGAGCCTCGTGGTAGCCTACTTGGGCGAAAGCGCTTACTCGCTGCTCGAAGCCGCGTACGAGATGATCCTGGTCTCGCTGTTCGTGCCGCTGATCCTGGGAATCTACATGCGACCGGTAGGCGGCTTGCCGGCCAATGCCTGCATGCTGACCGGGGTAGGGCTGTGGTTCCTCCACAAGGCCGCCGGTTGGGAGTACTTCCTTCAGCCGTGGCTCGCCTCACCGGATAGGATTACCCCGGCCACACCGCCGCAAGCCATCGCGGCCGCACCGGCGGGCCTGGCCATCACGGGCGTGGGGCTCGTAGCCTACCTGGCTGTGGATACCGTTTGCCGATACCGGAACGCGAACACCGCGGAAGCCGCGGCTGAAACTCCGCCGCCGGCAGAGCAGGGCGGCCGCCCCGAAAATCCGCCGGAGTGACGCGCCGCACCGTGCACGTGCCAAAGGGAAACCCACGTTGGAACGGCCGGGAGAACCGGCCCTGCTT
>CAZEEG010000267.1:0-2795 GCA_964511065.1 uncultured Pirellulales bacterium
GTAAACGTCGATCAGTGGGACGGGAGTGGCACCATCCTGGTGTGGAGCATCCATATAGCTGCGTTCGCCCAAGGGATTGTGGGAAAAGAAGGGAGTAGACCAGCGCCGGCCCCGTACCGGCGATGGGCATCCGTGCTCGGTGGGGGAGACGTTATTCCCCGTCGCCCAAGGCGTCAAGAGCAAGCAGCCGCCCGAAACGCCTTTGTCCTGGGGGGCAAACCGCGAGTGCATGCACCGCCGCTGCCAGCGCGTGGCATACGGCCGTGCCGCCTGCTACCATCGGGGGGCCGCGCCAGCGGAACATGTCGATAGCCGATCGTGCTTTATCCCGGGGAGGACACTCATGCGTCGAGCGGTTACACGGGCAATGGTCGCATTCTGGCTCTGCGTTGCTGCCTTGTCGGGGCGCGCCGTTCCAGCCGAACCGGTCAACATCGGCTCGCGGCTGGAATTGTTCGTCGATTCCTTCCTCATCGACCGCCTCGGCGGCGAAGCCGATTTCTTCGTCCACGAACCCCGGCCCGAAGAAGTGGTGCTGACCACCGACCGCCCCTGGGAAGGCAACACCTGCGCCTATTACACCATCTTTAAGGATGGCGACCTGTACCGCATGTACTATCGGGGCTCACACTTCGATGAGCAAACCCGCAAGAGCGCCCACCCCGAAGTCACCTGCTATTCCGAAAGCAAGGACGGCATCCACTGGACAAGGCCAAACCTGGGCATCTACGAGTGGGAAGGCTCCAAGGAAAACAACATCGTGCTCATGGGGCCAGGGGCGCACTGCTTTGTGGCCTTCCGCGACGAACGGCCCGATTGCCCCGAGGAGGCTCGCTACAAGGGCATCTCGCGCGGGCGCAATGAGAACGGCCGCGGCCTGTTCATCTATCAATCGCCCGACGGCATCCACTGGAAGATGATCCTCAACCGCCCGGCAATTACCGAGGGAGCTTTCGACTCGCAGAACCTGGCCTTCTGGGATCCGGCCACCGGCAAATATGTGGATTATCACCGGGTATTCGTCAATCGCGTGCGGGCGATCATGACCTGCACGTCCGACGACTACATCAACTGGACCGACGGCCAACTGCTCAAGTATCCCGGCAACGACGATGTCCACCTCTACACCAATGCCATCCGGCCATACGAACGGGCACCACACCTACGGATCGGGTTTCCCACGCGGTACATCCCCGAGACCCAGGCGGTAGAACCGATCTTCATGGCCAGCCGCGACGGCGTGACCTTCAACCGCTTCGATAAGCCGGTCATTCCGCGCACGGCGCCGAAGGACCGCGACGGCAACCGCAGCAATTACATGGCCAACGGCCTGGTGCCGCTGCCGGGCAACGACCGGGAGTTGGCCGTGTACGGCACCGAGGCCTACTACCAAGGCCCCGACAGCCGGCTGCGGCGGTTCATGTACCGCGTGGATGGGTTTGTTTCGATCCGCGCGGGCAGTTCCGGCGGTGAACTGCTGACCAAACCGCTGGTGTTCTCAGGTAACCGCCTGGTCGTAAATGCCGCAACCAACAAGGGCGGCAAGCTGCTGGTTGAACTCCAGGATACCGACGGCAAACCGCTGCCGGGCTTCACCGCCAGCGATTGCCAGGTATTCCAGGGCGACCAGATCGCCCACACGGTGACTTGGAAAGGCGGCAGCAATCTCTCGGCCCTGGCCGGCAAGTCGGTCCGCGCGCGGTTCGTGCTGCACGATGCCGACCTGTACTCGATCCAGTTTGCCGAGAACAAGGAATAACGATCACGCGTGCCCCGGCACGTTTCGTAACAAGTTATTCGCGCGTGCCACGGCTCTGCGAGCCCATGCACATCGGTAAACGACTCTGCCACGCGACGTAGGCCGGGGGTTCGCCACGTGGCACCTGCACTGGCACCCGCGCTACGATTATCCAAACGGAGAGCCACACCATGACATCTGCCCGGCCCAACCGATTCTGGCTGCCGCTATGGCTGGCGGCCCTGTCGATGGCCGCGGGTCCGTTTTGCGGTAGCGGCCTGGCCGACGAGCGGCCCGCCAGGCCGAACTTCGTCATCATCAATATCGACGACTTGGGCTATGCCGATATCGGCCCCTTTGGCGGCCGGCATCCCACGCCAAACTTGGACCGCATGGCCAAGGAGGGCCGGCGGCTAACCAGCCACTATGCGGCCCCGGTATGCTCGCCGTCGCGGGCGTCGCTGCTCACCGGTTGTTATCCCAAGCGGGTGCTGCCCATCCCTCACGTGCTGTTCCCGGCCAGCGCCGTCGGCCTGCACCCCGATGAAGTCACGGTGGCCGAACTGCTTCGCGAGCAAGGCTACGCCACCGCCTGCATCGGCAAATGGCACTTGGGCGACCAGCCAGAGTTCCTGCCCACGCGGCAAGGTTTCGACCAGTACTTTGGCCTGCCGTATTCCAACGACATGGGCCCTGCCGAGGACGGCACCAAGAGCAACTTTGGCCGCCCGCTGCCGAAGCCGCGCCGCAACGTGACCGCGGCGGACAACCCGCCTGATGGAACCGGCCTGCGGGGGAACGCCCAAACGCCGCTGCCACTCCTGGAGAACGAAACCGTCATCCAGCGAATCCGCGGCCCCGAGCAGACCCAGCTTACGCGGCGCTATACCGAGCGGGCGGTGCAGTTCATTCGCGACCATCGCGAGACGCCGTTCTTCCTCTATCTGCCGCACACGGCGGTGCACTTCCCGCTGTATCCCCACGAGGATTTTCGCGGCCGCTCGGGTTCCGGCCTGTTTGGCGACTGGGTGCAGGAAGTGGACTGGAGCGTAGGGCA
>CAZEEG010000268.1:0-2717 GCA_964511065.1 uncultured Pirellulales bacterium
TGCAATACGCCGGCCACCGCAGCGACGGCCAGTCGTACAACCTGCCGTAACGATTTGCAGGGCAGACACCTGGGGTAACACGAAGGCCCCGGCGGGTGAGCTTTTCACCCGCCGGGGCCGTGTTTTTTTTCGGGGAGAAGAACCGCAAGCGGCAACGCTTGCCTTGGGGGTGACTACAGCCGCGGACGCTTACTGGGCCTCGCCGCACGCAACCGAACCCAACTTGACCGCAACTTGGCAGGGAAATTTACGAGAACCCGTCAAGCATAAAAGTCAGGGCAGCGGTTCCAGATGGAGCGAAGGTAGCGGGGCACAAGCGGAAATGAAGCCAACTAAAATCGCTGCATATTTTCAAGGAATCCACGTCCTTCCCCGACTGCGAATAAGTCAAGAAAAAATAGTTTGAATACTGCTCCTTATCAAAATTTAGTGACTGCGAGAAAAATTTGCTCGTGGTCTAAATTATTCGATTGCAGTACTTTACGGCCCGCATATACTTCCGCTACGTAGCGGGGCTGGTGACACCCCGTCGGGACCGGATTAGGAACAGAGGTACCAGGAGTAAGGAGAGGCAACAGCGTCACGGAATCGTTGCACACGGCGGATCGTTTTCCGCTGAGAACGTGGGGCAATTCTCCTGCGCGATCCTTCTGACCTGCGCATCGAACGTCCACCGTGCGGCTGGTAGCGGGTTGTTCTGCCCGGGCTTTTCGGCCGCCTGCACGGGGCGTATGCCACCCCCCCCAAAGCACCACTCAACATCAACCTGCCGCGCTGAACGTCGCGTGCCCGTCTGCCAAACAGGCACCACGGATTTACGGTCGGGGTCTGCGCACCAGGTCCGTTCGCCGCACGCCTGCCACGAATGACGATGTCGATTTGGCGTCGTTCATTCTGCAGAAATGTCGTCCCGATTGGGGCTTCGATATTTGTGTTGTGTGTTTCCTTTCCAGGAGGCGTTGCCATGCGCAACCGCTATCGTTCAGGTTTTACTTTAGTGGAGCTGCTGGTGGTGATCGCCATCATCGGCATTCTGATCGCCATGCTGCTGCCGGCGATCCAAGCCGCCCGGGAGTCGGCCCGCCGGGCCAACTGCTCAAGCAACCTGCGGCAATTGGCCATCGGCGTGAACACCTACTCGGAGCGCAACGGAGAGCAGTTGCCGCCAAGCCATTACAACCGGCATAGCTGGATCGCCCTGATGTGGCCGGTGATGGACAATGTGCCGCAGTATGCGGCCTTGCGACTGCAGAATAGTTTCGACGACAACTCGAACCTCAACGCAAACGCCCAGACCAATGCATTTACCCATGCGCGATACCGCTCCGACGTGCTAATTTGCCCCACCCGCGGATTCCGGACCACTGGTTGGAGCAACGAAGGTACGGCCTCTGGATCGCCAGGCACTGTATATGGGCAGGCTGTCGATTACTTGCCCGTCGCGGTGATTTCTCGCCCGTCTGGCTGGTTCGACACCGGGTTGCAGCACGCCGGGTCAGCCAATCCTAGCCAATCCCATGTGATGGGACCGATCGTTGGATATCGCCGTGCGACGACGCATGTCAACAACGGCGTGACCAACATCAGCATTACTTCGTCGGTTAGTGTTGGCGGCGTCACTGACGGGATGACCTACACCCTGATTGCTGGTGAGAAACACGTTCCTTCCGGATTCTTGGGCAACGCCCACGCCGACTATCCGTGGTCCGCAGCTTCGTTCCAGGAAGACCACGCCACGAACGTACGGTGGCATTCCAACAAAATCATCGGGCTGGGACTGCCTACACGGCCAGATGACCAGGCCTTTAACTTTGCGACCCCATTGCCCGCCGAAGTGATGGCAGTAGGCCAGGCTGCGACTTACCCACAACAGTACCTGATGTTCGGCAGTTGGCATCCTGGCGTGTCGCAGTTTGTATACGGCGACAGCCGTGTGGTCGCCATTAAAAACTTTGTTGAGCCGCTCACGCTGCAATACGCCGGCCACCGCAGCGATGGCCAGTCGTACAACCTGCCGTAACGCTCTGCCTTCACGGGTTCCTTGCTTAGTCTAGCGCTTCAAGGCTCCGGCGGGACGTGTCGCCCGCCGGAGCCTCTTGCATTCCAGGGCGCGGTGCCATGCGCGCCCCTCTCGCTCTTGTGGGTCGCTCGCCCGGGTTCACTCAAGCGATAACACATGAGCCGATCGATTTCGGTGCTCCCGGGGATTGCTTCGATGCGAATCCGGTTGCCAGACCGGAGGGCCGAGCGTCATCCGGTCGCCGTCGCTCCCATTTAAATGCCGCTGCGGTCGGGGGTTTTTCCAAGGCGGTCGCCGCTACCAGGCTTCGATGTGCGACATAGCCGTTCAATAGGTCGCGTAGAGCATCGCAAGCAGATGCTTTCCCCCCAGCACGATTTCAGGCGGCGCAGCGCGTGAACCACTCAGTCAAGATCCCGTCGCTGCGGCCTATGCGCATCCCCTGCAGGGCCAGTAGTGCGGCAGACATTCGCAGATCGGCAACCCCTTTTTGGCGGCTCACATCGAGAAACATGGAGTATTTTTCCCGAACACGAAGCCGCCTATGGAACCGAAAAACGGGCATTTTCCCGGGAAACATCGCCTATTTCGCGAGGCAAACCTGCATAGCTTACAAAAAACCTTCCTGCCAACCCCCAAAAAGGGTTGCCACTTGAGCGGCGGCGCGTATACTACCCTCGTATCGCAGGGCCAGTTC
>CAZEEG010000269.1:0-2539 GCA_964511065.1 uncultured Pirellulales bacterium
CTAAGAGGACACGAGAAAACGCAGATTTGCGGGCGAAAGAACAAGTACCCCCGGCTGGATTCGAACCAGCGACCTACAGTTTAGGAAACTGTTGCTCTATCCCCTGAGCTACGGGGGCAATCAACCTCTCCGGCCGACGCACCATCATATCGGGCAAGCGACAGAACCGGCAAGGTGGCGCATTTCAGAGCCCAGCGATTCCAGGCACCCGCCAGGCTCGCGCGCCGCGGCTTCCTACCGCAAACGGGTACCGGGCCGAATTTCTCCCCGGGCATAGCGGCGCAGAACGTCCGGGTATAGATCGCACTCGGCCTCAAAAACCCGGGCCGCCAGGCTTTCTGGCGTGTCGCCGGGCATCACCGGCACTTGCCGCTGGGCGATGATCGGCCCATGGTCGTACTCGTTATCCACAAAATGGACCGTGCAGCCACTAACGGGTTCGCCGGCCGCCAACACCGCCTCGTGGACCCGCCGCCCATAGTAGCCGTGGCCGCAATAGGCGGGAATCAGCGAAGGGTGAATGTTCACCACGCGATTCTCAAAATCCTGGGGCACCACCAGCTTCTTCAGGAACCCGCCGCACACCACCAGGTGCGGGTTGATCTGCCGGCACCGCTCAAACAGTTGTTCGCTGGCGGAGTCATCATCGGCGTACGACCGCCAGGCCACAACCTCGCCTGGTATGCCGGCCTCGGCAGCGATTTGAAGCCCATAAGCCATGGGCGTGCTCGAAATGACCCGCTCGATCCGCGCATCGAGCCGGCCGGCTCGAATCTGCTCGATCAGGTTGCGCAGCGTGGTCCCGCCTCCTGAGATGAGGACCACCAGACGCAGCGGCGACAGGGGAAACGTATCAGGCAAGGATATCTGCCGAATTACTGTGGGATGATTTCGCACAAAGTGTTGAACCATTGCGAGGCGATGCAAACTGGCGAGCTGAAGTCTGCCTTGCGTGGATGCCTGTTTCCTTGGAAGGCGTACCGACATGCGGCAATCGTGATGTACGGCAAGCGCGATCCACGGCCGCGGCGGCAGGCGGGCCCAGGTGCCGGCGGCTTTATTCCTCGACACGCCGCACGTACAGCTTGAACGTACCGTCGCCAGCCTTACCTTCGCCAGGTTCCACACCAGCCAACGGCTCACGCGCCACACTCTTGGCAAGCGTTTCACCGGCAATGTAGTCGCGGAATTTCTCGACCGCGGCAGCGATGCCTTCATCAGCGGTTTCGATGCCGACCTCGATCCGGTCGGAAAGCTGGCAGCCGATCGTCTTGCGGCGGTCCTGGATCACGCGGACGACGTCGCGCGCGACACCTTCTTGGAGCAGTTCCTCGGTCAATTCGGTGTTGAGTACCACGACCGAGGTTCTCCCTTGGGCGGCGGCCCAACCTTCCTTGGCCTGTAGCCGCACCTGGATATCCTCGGCATCGAGAGTCACCGGTGTGCCATCCAGGTCAAAGTCAACCTGGCCCCGCTCGTTAAGCTGTTTGAGCAGGGAGGCAGGGTCAGCTCCCGTGAGCAACTTGCGCAGGGCCGGCAGTTGTTTGCCCAATCGCGGTCCCAACCGGGGCAGGTTCGGCAGCACCGTATAGTCGATATACTGTTCGGCCTGCTGCGTGAACGCCACCTGCTTGATGTTCAGTTCTTCGCGGATCAGCCCGGCATGCGTCTCCAGCCACGCTTGATGCTGGGTATCGGCCAACACCACCTCCACCTTGGAAAGCGGTTGCCGCACCTTGAGCCGGGCCTCGTTGCGGGCGGCCCGACCCAGCGAGGTGATTTCCCGCAACTGCTCCATCCGCTGCGACAATTCCTCGTCGATCAGGCTTTCATCGCCGGTGGGGAAGTCGCACAGATGGACACTTTCCAGCACGCGATCGCCAAACGGCGCCACGGCCAGGTTCTGCCACAGGGCTTCAGCCAAAAACGGCGTAAATGGTGCAATCAGCTTGGCCGTGGTGATGAGGCACTCATAGAGCGTCCAGTAGGCATCGTGCTTATCGGCGGTGAAGCCCGAGGCCCAAAACCGGTCGCGGCTACGGCGGACATACCAGTTGGAAAGTACGTCCACAAACTTCTGGATCGCACCGGCCGCCACAAAGTTATCGTAGGCGTCCAGCCGCTCCACGACGGTCCGGCAGGTCGCTGCCAATTCGCTCAAGATCCAGCGGTCCAGCTCGCCGCGGTCCGCCGGATCAGTATAGGTGGCGGCCGAGGTAAGCTGCATCGGATTGAGCTGATCGGCCTTGCCTTTGATCTCGGCGGCCGGATTCCAGTTATCGTCGCTGGTGGCGTACCCAACCAGGAAGTTGTACACGTTCCACAGCCGCAGCAGAAACTCCGGGATACTGTCCTTGATCGCCTGCTCGCTGTAGCGGATCGAGGTCCAGGGCGGCTGGTTGGCGAAGAAGTACCAGCGGAGAGCGTCGGCGCCGTAACGGTCGAAGATTTCGTTCGGCTCGCGGTAATTCCGCTTGCTCTTGGACATCTTCTGGCCGTCCTCGCCCAGCATCAGCCCCAGCACAATGCAGTTGCGGTA
>CAZEEG010000270.1:0-2538 GCA_964511065.1 uncultured Pirellulales bacterium
CGGTTTGCCGGCGGTCGATCTCCTGCACGATCACCAGTTGCTCGCCGCCGTCCTTCTCCACGGTGAAGGCCGCTCCGGTTCCGCCTTTCAAGGCCGGATGGCTTTCGGCCACCGTAAGTTCAATATCCTGCGGATAGTGGTTCAGACCGCGGATGATGATCAAGTCTTTGAGGCGGCCCGCACAGAAAATCTCGCCATCCAGGCGAAAACCCAGGTCGCCGGTGCGCAAGAACGGACCCTCGCCGGAAGCCAATTGGGCGCCGAACGTTTCGCGGGTTTCAATCTCGCGGTTCCAGTACCCTTGGGCGATGCTGGGGCCGCGGACCCAGATTTCGCCCACGGCACCGTCCTCGCACTCCTGGAAGGTGCCAGGATCGACAATCCGTACGTCTTGATCGAGCAGCGCCTGGCCACTGCTGACCATCCGCTGCGCGTGCGGGTGGTCGGTGGCCACCGGCATCGCGCGACCCTGCTCCAGTTCGCGGGCGTCGATATCGACGATCACCGGTTCCTGGTCCTTGTAGCCGCCGGTGACGATCAATGTGGCTTCGGCCAGGCCGAACGACGGGAAGAAGGTCTTGCGGCGGAATCCATAGTCGGCAAAGTACTTGGTGAACCGGTCGATCGTTTCGGCACGAACCGGCTCGGCGCCGTTGCAGGCCAGTTCCCAGCAGCTCAGGTCGAGCCCCTCGCGTTGTTCGGGCTTGATCTTGTCGACGCACAAATCGTAGGCAAAGTTCGGGCCGCCACTGGTGCAGGCGCGATACTTGGAGATGGCCCGCAGCCAGCGAATTGGCCGCTGCAGGAACGCCACCGGAGGCATCAGGATGCTTGGCCGTCCCATATACAGGGGCTGCAGGATGCCGCCGATCAGGCCCATGTCGTGGTAACACGGCAGCCAATGGACCCCGATTCCCGTGCGAGTGTGTTCAAAGGCGTGCGCGATCAGGGCCGAGTTGTGCAGCAGGTTGCCGTGCGACACCATCACCCCCTTGGGGGTTCCGGTGGAGCCCGACGTGTATTGCAAAAAGGCGAGCGTTTCAGGCTTTACGTCGGGTTCGCGCCACAGGTCTTCCAGGCCGTTGGCCAGTTCGTCGGTGGCCTCCCAGTGCATGGCCTCCAGGTCGGGCGTTTCGCTCAATTGAACGCGATCGATCACGCTGCGCGTGGTCAATGCAATCTTGGCTTGCGAGTCGGCCGCAATGGCCTGAATGCGGTACAGCGAGCGGTTCATCCGCGGTGGATACGCCGGAACGGCAATCACGCCCGCATACAAACAGCCAAAGAATGCCGCCACAAAATCCAGGCCCGAGGGGTACAGCAACAGGGCCCGCTCGCCGGTCATCTTCAGGTCTTGAAGCCGCGCGGCAATCGCCCGGGCCTGCCGGTCCAATTCCCGATTGTTCAGCGGAACCTCGTGATCTTCGCCATCGACCAGGAAGGTGTAGGTGACATCCTCGGGCTGGCGTTCGGCACGGAGCCGCAGCAGGTCGACCAGGTTGGGAGGTCCGAAAAATGAACTGGTGAATCGTTCAACTGCCACGGGGTAGCTTCTCCAAGTTCTCGGACGGCCGGCGCAAGTAGTTTCAGCTTCTGCTGTTGGACCCATCACCAGAGCATGCCGCTGCGGGTGGCGACCAGGGCAAGCAGGCCCCGTTTCCAAGGGACGAATCGCAGTCAACTGCTTTGTCTGTAATGGGTTGGCTGGCAGGTGCAAGTTATCTTATCTAAAAAAACTGCCTGTGCCACCCATCCTCTCCAGTTGATGATGGGTGCCACCAACACGTTCTTTCCTTGCCATGCCCCTTTAGACGCTGTCTTGCCCCATCATCCGTTTATCGTCGCAGAC
The DNA here is from genome assembly GCA_964511065.1 of uncultured Pirellulales bacterium. Taxonomy (GTDB): domain Bacteria; phylum Planctomycetota; class Planctomycetia; order Pirellulales; family S012-138; genus CALBRZ01. Next base: position 1,850 of record CAZEEG010000270.1, read on the forward strand.
TTCCAACGGAATTCGCCCAGCGCCCGGCAAAGCCACGCAAGCCAATTACAGCGATCGCTCCACTCCCGTGCGTCGTTCCAGACGAACCGACTATGCCAAGCACCGAGCGCGCACAACCGCCCGAATAAGCGCAACTTGCCCCGTGGTTGTTACAATCCCTCACCACTCTTGGGGGCAGGAATTTCCCCCCACGTCCTGCGTGCAAAATGGCGGGGGGTGAGCTCCAACCGAAAACCGTACAAGGCGCGTGCCAATCGCGTGGGAATGATGCTAGCCGCATCGCCCCCCGCTGGAAGCAACTTCAAGCGGTCGGGTGTGTCCCCCCTTTGATGGCGGCTCAACAGCGGCCTCTCACAAGGTGCCATCGCGGCACACAATGTTGAAATCCTAACCGTTGGCGGCATCGGGTGAAGGGCACAAGTCGCCGATTTGACAGCGATCCTCCAGTTGTTAATCTGCGATCATGGGGGGAAATCCCTCAGCGGCCGGCCGCCTTCGGGGGGCTGCGACCCGCATTTATTGCCCGCCGCTTATGCCACGAGCGGCCTGTTTGCCAGGAGTTGGGGTTTGGAAGCCGCCGCCCGAGATCGCTCGCCCTCGTACTGGCGGGTATTCCTGACGTTCGCCCGAAACAGTCTGGTGCGCGACATGACGTTCCGCGCCAACTTCATCCTCCAGTGTGTCTCCTC
>CAZEEG010000271.1:0-2492 GCA_964511065.1 uncultured Pirellulales bacterium
GGGTGCCAACCGCCGAACATCACGTACTGGTTCGGGTAGTCGGCGTCATTGGGGTTGTTGGCCATGTTGCCGGGCGGCAAGCTCGTGTCGAAGGCGAACGCAGGGTCGTCCGGCCGAGGTGGCAATCCCAGCCCAATGATCTTGGTCGAGTGGTAGTCACCGCTGTTATGGAGGGCCGCCGCTCCCCAAGGATAGTCGGCGTGACCATTGCCCAGGAAGCCCGATGGCACGTGCTTCTCGCCGGCGATGATGGTGTACGTCATCCCATCGGTGACACCACCGATGCTCACCGACGATGTGAAATCGACGCGGACGTTACCGCCCGTGGTCATAGTGGTGACCCGCCGGGGACCGACAATCGCCCCCATGAGGTATGGCTTGTTAGGGCTTGAGGAGCCTGCAAACTGCGGCGAGTTCGATAGCCAGTTGGATTCGCGATAAACGACAGCCACCGGCAGGTAATCGACCGCCTGCCCGTAAATGGTTTCCGTGCCGTCGTTATAGCCCCAGGATGTCGTCCGGAACCCGCGGGTGGGGCAAATCAGCACGTCGGAGCGATATCGAGTATGGCTGTAGGCGTTTGGGAATCCGGTCTTGTTGGGATAGTTGGCGTCGGCTTCGGTGGCCCCGCGCTCGAGTCGGAGTTCCGCATACTGCGGCGCGTTGTCCATCACCGGCCACATCAGCGCGATCCAGCCGTGGTTATTGACCGAGCTTGGCGGCAGTTGTTCGGCATTCCGTTCGGCGTAGGTATTCACGCCGATGGCCAACTGCCGCAGGTTGCTGGAGCAATTGGCGCGGCGGGCCGACTCGCGGGCCGCCTGGATCGCCGGCAGCAGCATGGCGATCAGAATGCCAATAATGGCGATCACCACCAGCAATTCTACGAGGGTGAAACCTGAGCGATACCGGCTACGCATGGAAACTCCTGAGAATGAAGCAATGAGGGACATGATGCCACCCCTACCCAGGGCGACCATACCGATCAGTCCAATGAACGATGCCAATCGCCGGCCATGACTTGTGCGCAGAAGAAGTCGTGTCAGCCCATGGTCCGACGAAGATAACTTTGGAAACGGATTTCTGAGGTGCGTTGCGGCGCGATTGCCAACCTGCTGGGCTCCTGCGACACGTTTCGGAGCGACGGCCAACCGCATGTCATCGGCATGGCTCGCCAATGCCTCGACGTCGGCCCATGGGCCCATGGAGCGACGCAAGCGCCGCTGAGTCACCGCTGCTCCTGTTTGGAGCGCCCCCAGGACAGGCGAAGGTTGACCCCAGGGTGGCAGCATCTCAAGATAGGCGAATACGTCAGAAATTCAAGTGATTTTCGTAATTAACATCTAATTTCACAAATATATAGTCCAGTGTTATTGTGTCCATCATCAGGGGGGTGCGCAGCTCCCGGGCCAGTGCAACGCTCACCGTCGGCCGGCGGTGCTGCGCTCTAACCTGTTTGGACGACATATTTTGTGGCTGGGGCCACACCTGGGGGGGCATGGCCGGCCGGTTTCCGCCAGGGCAGCGCGCCGCCGCCGCATCCGATGGCCAGCGATTGCCGCCGCGCACGAAAAAAGCCCCGGGAAGGTAGCGGGGGGCTACCTGCTCGGGGCTCGCGATCGTTGTAACGGCTCAGCGGCCGGGCTGACGTTACGGCAGGTTGTAGGACTGGCCGTCGCTACGGTTGCCGGCGTATTGCAGCGTGAGCGGTTCCACAAAATTCTTGATGGCGACTACGCGGCTATCGCCGTACACGAACTGCGTCACGCCCGGGTGCCAACTGCCGAACATCAGGTATTGGTTCGGGAATTCTTCGTCCGTCTTGCCTGACATGTTGGAGGGAGGCAACGTCGGGTCGAAGTTGTAGGCGGGATCATCCGGTCGCGGCGGCAAGCCCAGGCCCACGATCTTGGTCGAGTGCCAGTCGCCACTGTTGTGAAGGGCGGCCGCGCCCCAGGGGTTGTCGGCATACGAATAGCCTAAGAACCCCGATGGCACGTGTTTCTCGCCAGCGATGATGGTGTAGGTCATGCCATCGGTGACACCGCCGATGCTCACCGACGATGTGAAATCGACGCGGATGTTACCGCCCGTGGTCATGGTGGTGACTCGCCGAGGTCCAACGATGGCCCCCATCAAATACGGCTTGTTGGGACCTGTGGAGCCGGCGAACTGCGGCGAGTTCGCGAGCCAGTTAGATTCGCGGTAAATGACCGCGACTGGCAAGTAATCGACCGCCTGGCCGTTGATGGTCTCCGTGCCATCGTTGTAGCTCCAGGACGTGGTCCGGAATCCCCGGGTGGGGCAAATCAGTACGTCGGAGCGGTAACGAGTGTGGTAGTAGGCGTTGGGCCATCCGTCGGCATTGGCGTATGCCATATCCGTGCCGGTTGCACCGTAGTCCAAGCGCAACTTGGAATACTGTGGCACATTGTCCATCACCGGCCACATCAGCGCGATCCAGCCGTGGTTATTGACCGAGCTTGGCGGCA
>CAZEEG010000272.1:0-2470 GCA_964511065.1 uncultured Pirellulales bacterium
GGCCGTTAAGGACTGCACTCTTCGCCCGCCAGGCATGTGCGTAGTGCCTGCTGCAACTGCGGCGTAGCTGCCGCCACAAAACGCGGCCGGTTCAGGTCGACCGGGCCGCCCTCGGGATCGGTGAGAGCCCCCCCCGCTTCACGAACCAGCAGAAAGCCGGCGGCTATGTCCCAGATCTTGGTGGTGGTGGCCCAATAGCCATCAAACCGGCCCGCCGCCACATAAGAGAGGTTCAAGGCCGCGCTGCCGGTGCGGCGCAACGATTGAGTGGTGACCAGCGCCCGGACAAAACGTTCAATTTCCGGATGCCCTGCCCGGATGCCGGCGGGAAAGCTGGCCACCACCAAGGCATTGGTCAACTGGTCGGCTCCCGAGGTTTGAATCCGCTGGCCGTTGAGGAAGGCGCCGCCGCCCGCCTCGGCCACAAAGCACTCGTCCAGCGAAGGGTCGAACACCGCGCCGGCAATCACTTGCCCCTCGCGCTGCAAGGCGACAGAAACCGCAAAGTTGGGCACGCCATGGACGTAATTCACCGTGCCATCCAGCGGATCGACCACCCAGCGGTGCAACCCATCGGCAGGCGGAATGTCGGCTCCCTCTTCCTCACCCAAGAAACCGTGGTCGGGAAACCGCCCCAGCAACAATTCGCGAATCCGCTGCTGCGATGCCAGATCGGCCTCGGTCACCAGGTCGGCGGGGCCTTTTTCTCGGGCGTTGAACTTGCCGCGCCACTCCATCAACACCGCCCCGCCTGCCCGGGCCGCTGCCTCGCAAGCATCAAGAAACTCAGACATAGCCTTCCTTCTGGGAACATGGGAGAAACGCTGGCGATTATAGAGAGCCTGTCGGCGGACGCCACTGGATGCCGGAGCAGGCCCATTGGAAATGGACGCTGAGGCGATGCCTAAAGGATGCCTCCAATTGCCGGCAGCCATTGCGCCAGCGGGGTTTGCGCCGCGACCGCCTGAGAGCTGCTAGCACTGCCAGCAGCCAGTGGATCCGCGCTTCCAGTGATCGCGGCATTTTCCCTTCAAGAATTTTCTGGACATGATGCTGGGAATTGCTATGATCTAGGTCATCATTCAGCGGGTAGGCCCGCGGGCTGACTATCATTTACCGGCCTCTTCTCTGTTCCGGCCCCGCCGCTTCGAGGATTCGAACGGCGGGGTTTTTTCGTTGGGAGCGGCCGTCGCAGTCGTCTCGCGGTCATCTCCCACGGCAACCAGCGCCGCGGCAGGCCGCTCGTTGAGGTCCGTCACGCCTTCTGTCTTGCCCCCTCCCCCCCGCCGCGTTGTGAATCTGCCATGGCCAAAGTTCTGATCTCGCCGCCGCACCTGTTCCACAAGCCCGGCACGTACCGCGACATTCTCGAACGGGCGAACCTGGAGGTGGTCTATCCGCCAGAGGGCGCATCGATGTTCGATGCTGACGCCCTGAAAGCCGCATTGGCCGGTGTCGACGCGGTGGTCGCGAGCGTCGAACCGTATACGCCCGACGTGCTGCAAAATTCCACGCTCAAGGTGATCGCGCGGATGGGAGTCGGCTACGATGCCGTGAACATTCCTGCCGCAACCGAATGCGGCATTGCCGTGACCACCACGCCCGGCGCCAATGAACATTCGGTGGCCGAAACCACCATTGCCCTGCTGACCGGCGTGTACCGCGGTTTGCCTTGGCGGCACGATGCTGTCCGCACCGGCGTTTGGGGCAAGCGCAAGTTGCCGCGGCTGGCAGGCAAGACCATCGGGCTGGTCGGCCTGGGCCGGATCGGCCGCGCCACGGCCTGGCGCTGCCGAGGGCTGGGGCTGAACGTGATCGGTTACGATCCCTACCCGGACCATGCCTGGGCCGATGCCAACCAGGTACAGCTTTGCTCGTTTGACGAGCTATTGGCCACTTCCGACATCGTAAGCCTGCATCTGCCGGCCACGCCCGAAACCATCAACCTGATCAACCGCACCACGCTGGCGAAGATGAAACCCCGCTCGGTGCTGATCAACACGTCGCGCGGCGCCCTGGTGGATGAAGAAGCCCTGATCGAAGCCCTACAGAGCGGGCATCTGATGGGCGCGGGCCTCGATGTTTTTCAAGTCGAGCCGCTGCCTACCAACAGTCCCCTGGCCACGATGGACAACGTGCTGCTGATGCCACACCTGGCCGGGCTCGATGAAGAATCGGAAGAAGCCATGGGCGTGATGGCCGCGCAGTGCGTGGCCGACCTCTATACCGGCAAATGGCCCGAGGCCTGCGTGGTCAATCCGGCCGTTCGCGAACGGTGGAATTGGCCCAAGTAACGGGCCAGACAGCGCCGCTCCAGGCGGCAATCAGCCAGCGAACCCTGGTCCCAGGGCGTGGGGCGGCTGCACATCCGCCGCGCGCACGCCTGCCTTGCATCGGGCGGCGGATCCCAAGGCACACTTCTCATGGCGGCCCGCGTTTGACAAAGCGGGCCGGACTTACGGCACCATCG
>CAZEEG010000273.1:0-2417 GCA_964511065.1 uncultured Pirellulales bacterium
GGCGTTGATGAACGTGTGCTCGTAGCCGATGGTGCAGCCGGGCACCCACCAGTGCTTCATGTACGGGTGTTCGAAGTTGGTGACGTGGATCTTCGTCCAACCGGTGAGATGGTCCTCGGTCTTCTGACCCGTCTTGGGATCGGCATACTTGAAGTATTGCAGATACTGCGGGTCTTCGAGATCGAAGTACACGCTACCCCGTTCACCGTTCAGTTCGAACGTATTGAAGTTTTTCCGTCCGCGAGCGTAGCGGGTGCTCTCGAAGGTGCCGAGCGATCCGTTGGCGAACTCGGCCAGGAACATACAGGCGTCGTCGATTCCGACGGGTTCCACTTTGCCCGACTCGGCGTGGACGCGTTCCTTGACGAAGGTTTCCGTGCGGGCACAAACGCGGCGAATGGGACCGTTGAGCCATTCGGCGGTGTCGATGGAGTGTGCGAGCAGGTCGCCGGTCACGCCGGAGCCTGCCACCGATGCATCGAGTCGCCACAGCGCGGCGCCGCCTTGCGGCACGTCGGCGGCGATTGTCCAGTCCTGCAGGTAGAGGGCCCGGTAATGGAACGGCTTGCCAATCCGGCCTTCGTCCACCAGTTGCTTGGCGAGCGATATGGCCGGAACGCGGCGGTAGTTGAACCACACCATGTTGGGCACGCCGGCCTTTTCGACGGCAGCCACCATTTCTTCGGCTTCTGCCACGTTCATCGCCAGCGGCTTCTCACAGAGAATCATCTTGCCGGCGGCGGCGGCGGCCAGCACGATCTCCTTGTGGGTGTTGTTCGGCGAACCAATGTCGATCAGGTCGATGTCGTCACGCTCAATCAGTCGCCGCCAATCGGTTTCGTAGCTCTCGTACCCCCAGTTTTCGGCAAACTCCTTGATCTTGTCTTCCTTGCGGGCGGCACATGCCTTGAGAACCGGTTGGTAGCCCAGCTTGAAAAACTGGTTCACCTTGCGGTAGGCGTTGGAATGAGCGCGGCCCATGAAGCCGTATCCGATCATTCCGACATTCAGTGGCTTGGGCATGGTGCAACCTTTCAACGTCGTGCAGTGAAACTTGGAACGGGGCGGCGCGCTGGGCCGGTACCAGAGTGATTGGCTGGATTTTGCCCCTGCCGGTGCGGCTTGGCAACACCCCGGGTATGGAAAACCGGCGCTCGATCGCGGGGGCCGCTTGATCGTAGCGGCCCCCAGGCGCGAACCACCCCGGCCAGCATCCTGCGCGCGCCTAGAGGGAGGCGCGGCACGCGATGGGTTTCCGGGTTACATGGCGCAGGCGGTGGTTAGCCGTCGGCGGGCATCATGTCGGCCGGCGCGTTGGGTTGGGGCGGGCCTCCACCGGGTTGTACTTCTTCATCGAGCGAAAGGATATACGCGCCAATGGCGATGAGCATCAGCACCACGGCGGTCCACACCCGCCAATCCTTGTGCAGGCCCTTGGCCGGGGCGTGATGCTGCTGGTGATGGCCGTGGCCATGTTGGTTGTGTTGATTCATCGAAGGTGGTTACCCGGAAGAAAGGGTTTGCCCGCAACCGTTCACCCCTTGGTGCCGTACTCGAAGTGGACCTGGTTGCCGGCGGAATCGTAGCAGTTGATTGCCAGGTGTTCTGGGTTCGCGAAATCTTTACCTTCCACGAGCACCAGCATATTGCCGGATTCTTCCAGACGCGACAGTTCGCGGCGCTTCTTGTTGTTGAGGTAGCTGGCCACGTCGTTGGCGACCGATACGATCACCTTGGCCACGTCTTTCCGCTGCGAGACCAGGATCAGCAGGCGCACCACCTCCAGGGCCATGCTCTCGGCGGTTTTCACCACGCCGCTGCCATTGCAACAGGGACAGTCGCGGTACACGCTCCGCTTCAGGCTGGGCCGAATCCGCTGCCGGGTCATCTCGATCAGGCCAAAGGGGCTGGTGCGGAGAATCTTGGTGCGGGCCCGATCGCGCTTCACCGCGTCGCGCAGGGCCCGCTCCACGCCGCGGCGGTGCTTCTCCTTGCGCATGTCGATGAAGTCGTTGACGATCACGCCGCCCAGGTCGCGGAGACGCAGTTGGCGTGCGATTTCCTTGGCCGCCATCAGGTTGATCTGGTAGGCCGTTTCCTCGGCATTGTCGTCGGCCCGGAAGTTTCCGCTGTTGACGTCGATGGCGACCAGGGCCTCGGTCTGGTCGATCACGATCGAGCCGCCGGCCTTCAGGGGCACTTGCCGTTGATAGATTTTGCTGATCTCTTCTTCCACATGGTACTTGTGGAACAAGGGGTCCCGGCCTTCATAAAGCTGCAGCCGGTTCACGTACCGGGGCATCACAATCTGCAGGAACTCCTTGGCCCGCTCGTACGCGGTGGGTTCATCCACGTAGATCGTGTCGACATCGGTGGTGAAGATGTCGCGGATCGTGCGGATGATCATGTCGCTTTCT
>CAZEEG010000274.1:0-2326 GCA_964511065.1 uncultured Pirellulales bacterium
AGCTGAGCCTCCACGCTCTTGGGCCACACCTTGTCTTGGCCGACCATCCGCAGCAACACGCCGCTGTTGCCGGGCTGCTTGTTCTCGTCGAACCGCCACTCCAATTCCAGCACAAAATTGGTGAACTTGTCCTTGGTACGGATGTATCCGATCGGCCGGCCGGCACAGATCAACACGCCCTCATCGGTGACGGTCCAAACATCCTCCATCTTCGCGCTGGCATCGCGGAAATGATAGGTCCAGCCCTCCAGGTTCTTGCCGTTGAACAGCCGGATCGTCTTGCCGGCTGCTTGGAACTCAGGCTTTTCATCGGCCGCCGCAGCCGACGTAAACTGGGCGTCCCCACCGGCCACGGCCATCAGCACCGCCACAACGACCGCCAGCGAATGCAGCAAGCAGGTACGCATGATGGAAGCCTTTGCAGGAGTGGCGGGGGCAGGGGACGCGGGAAAGCCAGTGGGGTGGATTCTAGGCTGCCTCGTGATGGCACGCAAACATTGCCGGCGGCGCGGCTTTCACTGCGGTGGGCTCCACCAGGGCCGGCCATATTGCGGCGGCAGGTCTTCTTCGCCCGCGTGCGACGGACGCACCCAGCCCACGATGCAAGGATGATGCGCCAGCGGCCCGGCAAGGCGGCAGAACGCATCCAGCCAGGGGCGAACTTCGCCTGAGGGCGGCGGGTGAACCTCGATCGCTTGGAGGATGGCCACGCCGGCTTCGTCGAAGGCGGCATACGCTTCGTCCGGCAGAATCTCACGCACCAGAAACGTGTCGCTCTCGCTCTCCGGAGGCGCGAGTGCCGGACGGGGCCAGGTGCGCAGCCAGGCACACCAGTCGATCTGTGGCAGTGGCCGTACGCTGGGCGGCGCCCAACCTTCCTCGCCCGGCAAGCCAGTGTAGTATGTCTGCTCCCACAGGCGGCGATCGCCGCGCATCAAAACGACTTCAACCGGTGTGGCCGCACCGTGTCCGCGATTCCACCGCTGCAAACCCTCGACCGGCAGCACCCAAGCACTCGTCTTGCCGGCTTCTACCGGCCAGTGGTCATAGGCCCGGCCTGCCCGCACGTGCAGTTCCAAATTCTGGCTGTTGGGCTCCTCGGCATGTAGGTGGAAATGCCCACAAACCGCGGCCTGTTCGGCCTCGGTCCACACGCCGACGGCATCCAGGTACGCTTCCGCGCGGACTTCCAGAGCAATTTCGCGCATGAGCCCGCCGGCCTGACCTTCGCGGCCATAACGCGGTGCGTCGGGCGGAACCAATACGTCGATCTCCAGCAGGTTCCGCGGCTTGAGCAGAGGCGTGATGTCGTAGCTGGATCGGTGAGGATAGCCGCTGGTGATTTTGGTTAGCTCACTTCCATTCACGCGGACGGTTCCGGCGGCGTCGATCCCAGTGAACACCAGGAACAACCGCTCATGCGGTTCCAGCCGCGCCGGCGCTTGAAAGTGCCGTGAGAACCGCACCGGGCCAGGCGTATCGGCCCCCAGCACCTCGCTCCAATCGGCCGGTACATTCAGTTTGCCGCTGGCAGGTGTAGCCGGCGGCAGCGTGGCCCAATTCCAAGGCCCGCGCAATCGCATCGGATGAGGATAGGTCATGAAGTGGCTTGTATTCTGTAGGGTCCGCTGTGCGGACCATGAATCAAATATGTGTATGGCCTACTTTGGCGGACCATGACTTGACTGTATGCGTCCCATTACTACGCAACGGGCGTATCTATACCTCACTCGCCCGCGTCAATTACTTGCGCTGCGCGTGCTGGGATGATGTCGCCTGTTCCCCAATTCGCCGGATAGTGTCCGCAGTTTACAAAGCGATGAAACGACGAATGAGGCCAATCGACCACGCACTGAACATAGCCGTGCTTGACCGGATTCCAGTGGATGTAGTCGAAATGGGCCTCCAAATCGGCTTCGTCGCGAATCATGTGTTCCCAGTATCGCCGTTGCCACACTCCGCGGCGCCGATCCCGATCCTTTGATTCTGAGCAGGATTGCTCCCTTCCGCCTTGTGCCAGATACTGCTTAGTAAACTCCTTCTTCAACCAGCCCCATCGTTTCGGGTAATCCACATCGTCGGCGGGTAGGGCCAAATCGTGTGCAGGTGGTCCGGCAACAGAACTATCGCCACAACTTCCACAGGCCACCGTTCCTTCATCTCTCGCAATACGCTGCCTAACATTCGGACGTTAGTTTCGGCGCGAAAGATAGGTGCGTTCCAAGCTGTCTTCACAGTGAAGAAATAAGTCCCACCAGCGACGTAATAGCGGCGATAATCGGGCATGGAATGGCCCGTTGTGTATGCCTTGTAGGGTCCGCTGTGC
>CAZEEG010000275.1:0-2312 GCA_964511065.1 uncultured Pirellulales bacterium
GCTGGTGGCGTTGACCGGGTATGGTCAACCTGAAGATCGCCGCAAATCCAAGGATTTAGGGTTCGACGACCACCTCGTTAAGCCGCTAGCCATCGACAGCGTTCGAGACCTGCTGCGCCATCCCAAGCTTCAGGCCAGGGATGCTGGCAGGTAGCTGTTGCCGGCGGTTGACGTTCGCAGCTTGCCGCGCTGCGCACCATTTAACCCCAATTGCGTATTGTAAGATGGGGAAACCACGGTTGCCGCCGGGGGTGGCAGCAGACCGCCGCGTGGCGGATAAGGTGACCGGAAAATCGGGGATTTTCAGCCCCCTCAAGGCGGGGAATTTTTGGCATTATTGTTTGAGGGGCAAGGAGTTACAATCCTGACGTTGATGGCCTACCATCGCTCGCCAGAAAAGGTAGACTGGAGAGTCGATTCCCTATTGCTGCAAGGGGCGGTTGGGAATCCAATGGTGCCCCTGACGGCGCCCTCGAACTTTGATGTTTGGCCGCACAGACGTTCCAAATTGCTTACGCGCAGCCGTACCAACCTCGCCGGCCTCAGTGACTTGGGGCCGAGAGCGGGAACCACGGCCGCCGGGCAGACTTCAGAGGAGATGAATCGGTGCACATCACGATCTCGACGCGGCATGGGCAGTTGGGCGATACCACTCGGGAGAAGATCACTGCCAAAGTCGAGAAGCTAGCACGATTTTACGAGCGCCTGGCCTCGGCCCAAGTCACCGTCGACCTGGACAACGAGGAGACGCCGCTGGTGGAACTGCTGGTGTCGGCAGAACCCAAGCACGATTTTGTAGCGTCCGCCCGGTCGGAAAGCCTCTTGGCTTCCCTGGATAACGTCGTTCACAAGGTCGAGCAGCAGATCAAGAAATACAAGGAGAAGTTACAGGGCCATCGCGGGCCGGGTATCGGCCAACTGGCAACCGAAGGGCAGATGGCCGGTGAAGGCCAGGGCGAATAGCGCCCGCTTCGGTTCCTGCTTGGTCCGATCCAACACCGTTCGCATCGGGCGAGTCGGGGCAAGTGCCAGGGGCGCGGCCACCTGAGGCGCTGTTACGAGCGGCCCTCTCTCCTCAGGCAGAAATATCATCCAGAAAGGAAAGCATGCATGAAGTTTGCCGACTTCGTGAGCCGGGAATCGGTCGTAGCCGATCTGGGCCCCGACGACAAGGAAGGCGCGATCCGGGCGATGGTCAAATCGCTCCTTGATGCCAACCAGATCGTCGCGGATGAATACGAAAGCATTATCAAAAAAATCCTCGAACGCGAAGCGTTGGGCAGCACCGGGATCGGCCGGGGCGTGGCCGTCCCGCACACCAAACACCCCAGTGTCGATCGGCTGGTGGCCACCGTGGCGGTCAGCCGAGAGGGCGTGGACTTCACCAGCCTCGATGGCGAAAAGGTACAGATCCTGTTCCTGCTCATCTCGCCGCCGGATCGCCCCACGGATCACCTTCGGGCATTGGAACACATAGCACGCCAGTTGCACGACGATACCTTCCGCAGGTTCCTCAAGCAGGCCGAGTCCCGCGAAGCCATTTTGCAACTGCTCGACGAAGCGGACGAGAACCAATTCGGCACCTGACGGTAGCAGTCTCGGTTGACCCCGGCACGGCCCTCCCTCTCGGCCCCCAGCGTGGTCACGAGGTTCGGCTACGCGCCCAGTCAACATCTCTGGCTCCTGGCTATCCCACCCACAAGGAGAAGGCAACGACGGCCCGGTGATATCGCCGGCATCTCGGCATTGACCGCCTATGCCGGCCGAGTGTGCAAATGCCGGACTGCCCCCCCGGAGATGAAAGAAGGTTGCACACGCCGACCCCGGTGTTGCAGTCACCGCCGCCAAGGGCAGGTGACTCCAGGGCAAAACCGAGCCTGCCGGGAGCCTCGAGTGTATAACAAGGGAAAAGGCGAAGTGGGCCGGGATAGGTCGTGCGACCTGCCGCCAACCAGGCCCACGAGGGCAAGAACAAGGTTTCACGAGCACAACCGAACCACGCCGCGGCGGGCCAAGTACTCCCGCGGCCAGTGAACTTCGATGAGGACTGCGCTGGCGTAACCAGCGCTGCCGCCAAACCAGTAGAACATTCCCAGAACGACTGACCACCACAACCGATGGCCCCAGGCAGGGCCGTCCCAAGCAAGCAATTGTCCGACCCGTGCTGGCCCCAAGGCGGGGTGCACGGTGGACCTAAAGTGAATCAGGAAATGCAGCGCAGCATGGACAACAGGTCGATGACCACGGTAGTTGTGACCAATCCCCAGGGATTGCACGCCCGTCCCGCCGACTTGTTCGTCAAGTGCGCCATG
>CAZEEG010000276.1:0-2292 GCA_964511065.1 uncultured Pirellulales bacterium
GGTGGTCCTGCCCAAGAAAACGCTCGAACTGCTCGACCGCAACGTGATCGGCTTTATCAAGCAGCGCAGCAAACTGGCCGCCCTTGGCCAGTCTACCAAGAAGGGTTTGCTGTTTTACGGGCCGCCCGGCACCGGCAAGACGCATACGATTCATTACCTGACGCGTTCGCTCGAAGGCCATACCACGCTGCTGGTCACAGCCGAACAAGTGGGCTTGCTGCCACAGTACATGACGCTCGCCCGGTTGCTGCAACCGAGCATCGTGGTGCTGGAGGACGTGGACCTGATCGGCCGCGATCGCGGTCGGATGACCACCTGCGAGGAAGTGGTTCTCAACCAACTGCTGAACGAGATGGACGGCCTGCGCGAAGGGGCCGACATCCTGTTCATCCTCACCACCAACCGGCCCGAAGCGCTCGAGCAGGCTCTGGCATCGCGGCCCGGTCGTGTGGACCAGGCGATCGAGTTCCCGCTGCCTGACGAGGAAGGCCGGGCCAAGCTGGCGCGGTTGTACGCCCAGGGCATCGCGGTTGCCGACGATGTGATCGCCTCTGTTGTAAAACGTACCGGGCTGGTCAGTGCGGCCTTCATCAAGGAACTGATGCGCCGTTCGATCCAGTTTTACCTGGAACGCGACGGCAGTGGGGGACTGCACCAACGCGACATGGAGCAGGCCTTGGACGAGATGCTGCTCAGCGGCGGTGACCTCAACCTGAAACTGCTGGGGGCCGCGGAAATCGGCTTCATCGATGGCAACGGGCGTAGCCTGACCACGGTGCATACATCGTAAAGCCTATCCCGCGGACTTTCTTAAGAAGGATCGCAGTCAAAGCAGGCCGGGTGCTCGCACCCGGCACTTGCGCTAGGGATGTGCGCAGTGACAATCATAAACCGACGCGTGAGTGAGGGAGCTTGTGCGCACACATACCCTCACTTATGTGTCAGGTTAGCAGCGCACATCAAACGCGTGTACCAATCGCGCGCGGTTCGTAGAACCGCGGCACGCGCGCCGTCTCCTTCATTCCCGCAAACGTGTGACGCGGCAGGACCCGTCGATTACATTGGGCACTCATCCGGTTTGCCCACTTGGCACCGGCCTGATTGATCGAATGGGCCTATTCCGCGATCCAGCTTCTAAGAGGGGACATTCATGCGGCTGCCAATCTTCCGGTTGATGGCAATAGCAGTGTTGTGCCTGGTGCCTGCGGCAGCGCTGGCACAGCAAGGCGTACAGCGGACCACTTCGACGCTGCCGCCTGAAACCATTGAGGCCATCGACGCCACGATTGCCAGTGAGATGCAGGAGCAGCAGCTGATCGGCGTAGCGCTGGGCGTGATCCACAACGGCCAGGTGGCTTACCTCAAAGGCTATGGCCTGGCCGACCAAGAGCGGCAAACGCCGGTCACGCCGCAGACGGTGTTCAATTGGGCGTCCAATTCCAAGGTGGTGCTGGCCGTCGCCGCCATGCAGCTTGTCCAGCAGGGCAAGCTCGACCTCGATGCCGATATCCGCACTTATCTGCCGGAGTTCCCCGACAAGGGCCACACCATCACCGCGCGGCACCTGCTCTGCCATACCAGCGGCGTCCCGCACTACGCCAACGGCCAGGTTGCGCCGCTGTCCCAGCAAATGGCTCCGCTCGAGATTGAGCTCGATCCGGTGGCGTCGCTCAACCGCTTTGCCGCCGCGCCGTTGCTCTTCTCGCCCGGCGAGCGGCTGGAATACTCGTCGTATGCGTACGTGATTTTGTCGGCGGTGGTACAACGGGCAGGCAAACAGCCGCTCTGGCAACAGCTTCAAGCACGGATTCTCGGTCCGCTGAACATGCGGAGCTTTCAACTGGACATGCCTTACACGGGCCAGGCGGATTGGGCGGCCGGCTACAAGAAGAACGAAGAGGGCGTGGTGGCCCCGGTTCCTGACTATGCCCACTTCTGGAAGCACGGCGCCGGCGGTTACAAGTCGAACGTGACCGACTTTACCACCTGGGCCCAGGCCCTGCTCAGCCGCAAACTGATGGACGAGGCCACCGAGCAATTGATGTGGACGCGGCAGAAAACCACCGACGGGCAGGAAACCCGGTATGGGCTGGGCATTGTCGTCGCCGACAGCGGCGAGGCCCTGGAGGTATCGCACGGCGGCAGGCACGCCGAGACCCGTACGCACATGCGAATCTTCCCAGCCCGAAAGCTGGCTGTGGTGGTAATGACCAACTGCGGCCACGCCGACGCGAGCGAGATCACCGGGCCCATTGCCGAGCTGCTGATGAAGCAGAGGGCAAACGGCATCAA
>CAZEEG010000277.1:0-2230 GCA_964511065.1 uncultured Pirellulales bacterium
TCATCCCACCTGCTCCGGCAGGACGTGTTTCACGCGGTCCCGCAAATACGTCTTGATATCGCGGGCATGCTCCATGGCCAGTGCGCGGTGCGCGACTTCCTCGCACTGGGCGATCGTCACAGAGCGGATCAATCGCTTGATTTCTGGTATGGCGGCCGGCGTGATGCTCAGCGTCCGGGCTCCCATCCCGACCAGCAGCATGGTGAAGATCGGGTTGGAGGTCATCTGGCCGCAAACGTATACCGGGATCTTTTGCCGGTCCGCCGACTGGATCACCATGTCCATCAGCTTAAGCACCGCCGGATCGCACGGGTTGTACAACTCGGCCACATCCTTGTTGCTGCGATCGACTGCCAGCGTGTACTGGACCAGGTCGTTGGTGCCGATGCTGATGAAATCGACCTCGCGGACAAAGTGGTCGATCATCATCACGGCCGATGGTACTTCGACCATCATGCCCACGGGAATCTGCCGGAACTCGATGCCCGTCTCCTCCAGGTCCTCCATCACGTCGGCCAGTACCATTTTGGCCTGGCGCAACTCGCGAATGGTAGAGACCATCGGGAACATCACGTGGACCTCGCCCAGCACGCTGGCCCGGAGAATGGCCCGCAATTGCGTGCGGAACATCGGCAGATTGCGCAGGGCCAGACGAATGCTTCGCAAGCCGAGGAACGGGTTGTGTTCGTCTTCGGGGTTGGGCAAATGGGCCATCTTATCGGCGCCCAGGTCCAGCGTTCGCATTACCACAGGCTTGCCGGGCATGGAGCGAACGACCCGCGCGTACGCCTCGTAATGGACTTCTTCCGTGGGTTCGCTTGCCGCTCCCAGGTAGAGGAACTCGGTGCGATACAGGCCGATGCCGTCGCACCCCCGGTCGGTACATTGCTGCACTTCGTGGGGGAACTCGATGGTACCTAGCAGCTTGACCCGCACGCCGTCGGCCGTTTCTGCCGGCAGATCGCGAAGCGCCTGCAGGCTCACCTGCAAGGCCTTGGCCGCCTTGGCTTCGCGGCGGTATTGATTGAGCGTGTCTTCATCGGGCTGGAGAATCACCACGCCCTGGTGGCCATCGATCACCACCATCTCGCCGCCCGACACGTCCGTCAGGAACGGGCCGGTGCCGACCACGGCGGGGATTTCCATGCCTTCGGCGACGATGGCCGTATGGCTGCCGGGCCCCCCGACCTCGGTCACGAACCCCAGCACGTGGCGGCGATCGAGGTTGGCCGTTTCGCTGGGGGTGAGGTTGTGCGCCAGCACCAGTACCGGCGAGGTGAGCTGGGAGAGCCCTTCGCGGCGCACGCCCAGCAGGTGGCGCAGCAACCGCTTTTCGATATCGAAGATATCGTTGGCCCGCTCCGCCAGGTGCTGGCTTTCGAGGCTTTCAAAAACCTTGGCGTAGCGGCGGAGGCTGCGGCTGACCGCGTATTCGCTGGAAAAATGCTTCTGCTGAATCTGATCCTCGATCTCGGCACGGAGTCGCGGATCGAACAGCATTTGCAAGTGCGCGTCGAAGATGGCGCCGTACTCGGCGCCCAATTCCTGGCTGACCGTATCGCGATTGCGGCGGATTTCGCGAGCCGCGGATTCCACCGCCGTGCTCAGACGCTCCAGTTCATGCTCCACGGCATCTTGCGCAACGAACCGGCGAGGGATGCGAAACCCCTCTTGGTCCATTACCATAGCCTCGCCGATGGCAACACCGGGCGAAACCGCAATTCCGTGCAGCTTGCGCATAGGCCCTCTGTGGGGTAGCAGAACCGGCCTGCGGCAGGTGCTGCCGGCCGCACGCCGGCTAAGCGGCGGCGGTGACAGCGCGCAAGACCAAGTTCCTCCAGCGAGGCCTCGGCGGGCACCGGAGAGCACACACTCCCATTGCCAATGGACGAGTTGCGTGGAGATGTTCCTGCAAGGTGGCGGGCAGCGGCGGGCCGTCCGTGGGCGGCGCGGCCTTTACTCAACGCTGCCTTCGCGATCGGACAGGTCTTCCTCTTCAGCGAATCCTCGTTCGAAAAGACTGGTTAGTGCTTTCAGGGCTGCTTCGGCATCTGGACCAACCGCCTCGATGGCCAACTCCGTACCCTGTACGGCGGCCAATGCGAGGATGTCCAGAATACTTTTCCCGTCGAAGCGCTCGCTATCCTTAATTATTTCAACTTTTGATTCGTACTGCATGGCGCACTTGACGAACAAGTCGGCGGGACGGGCGTGCAATCCCTGGGGATTG
>CAZEEG010000278.1:0-2204 GCA_964511065.1 uncultured Pirellulales bacterium
TTGGACGGCCCCCAGCACCTGGTCCACAGTATCGACCAGTTCCTCGGCCAACAGCCGCTTGGGAACATAGCTCGATGCCCCCAGCTTCAACGCCTTGAACGCCAACTCCTCGCTGCCCGGCGATGTCATCAGCACCACCGGCACGACGGGGAAGCGGGCGCGGACCTCGGCTACCAGGCCCAAGCCGTCGAGGTCGGGCATCATCAGGTCGGTTAGCACCAGGTCAGGGGGACTTTGGTGCATCAGCGCCAGGGCTTCATCCCCTTGCCGGGCATAGGCGATTTCGACCGCCAAGGCTCGCGCGAGCAGGTCGCCCACGAGTCGCCGGTCCGTGGCCGAATCGTCTACGACAAGGATCCTGGGCATAGCACCAAGCCGTCCAAACGCCCACCAGAGAGCCGCGCCTCCCGCAGGTCCGATTGCGCCTCCAGCCGCAACCGACCGTCAACAGGACGGTTAGCGCGGTGGGAGTTGGCAAAGAGAGCGTTTTTGACCCCCCACCATTGGGAATCTTACGGGGGCAGGTTTGAAATGCAAGCAATTGCGCCGGCCCGCGAGGCGGTGGGCCAAATCCCCTCAGGCGGCCTCGCCGCGGCTCCGCGCTCTGTTCTGGCGCTCCCTGTTCTTGCGCCATGGCGGCGGTAGAATGCTCCGCGCCTCTCTCGCGTGGGCCGCTCTCTGCCGGTTTGGGGTTTGGGGGGGTACGCCGAGAGCACGGGGGGAGGAATCCCTTCACATTCGGATCGAACGCTCCCTACTCGGGCTTGAAAGCCACCTATGGAAGAAATCGACCTTTCCCAATTCGAGCGCAATATCGAGGTCCGCCAACTGACCATCGACGATTTTGACGCCATCGTGGCCATGCAGCAGCGGTGCTTCCCCGGCATGCAGCCATGGCGCCGTGAACAGATCGCCAGTCAACTCCGCATCTTTCCCGAGGGACAACTCGGCGTGGAGTACCAGGGCCGACTGGTGGCGTCGAGCAGCAGCCTGATTGTCGATTTCAGCCAGTACACCGCCTGGCACGACTGGCAGGCCATCTCCGACAACGGCTTCATCACCAACCACATGCCCGACGGCGACACGCTCTACGGGATTGAGATCATGGTCGATCCCGACTTCCGCGGGCTCAAACTGTCGCGGCGGTTGTACGACGCCCGCAAGGAGCTGTGCCGGGAGCGGAACATCTCCCGGATCATCATTGCCGGGCGCATTCCCGGCTACGGCAACGTGGCCGATCGGATGAGCCCCCGCGAGTATGTCGAGCAGGTGATGAGCAAGGCCCTGTTCGATCCGGTGCTCACCGCGCAGACGGCCAATGGCTTTGTGCTCAAGGGCCTGATTCCCAATTATTTTCCTTCCGACTCGGAGTCGCGCGGTTACGCGGCCTTCCTGGAATGGACGAATCTGGATTACCAGGCCGGAGCGAAGCGCCGTTATCACGCGGTGGAAATGGTCCGCATTGCCGCCGTGCAGTACCAGATGCGAACCATTGAGAGTTTCGACGAGTTCGCCAAGCAGTGCGAGTACTTTGTGGACGTGGCCAGCGACTACAAGTGCGATTTCTGCCTGTTCCCGGAACTGATTACCACGCAGTTGATGTCGTGCATTGAGAGTCGCCAGCCCGGCATGGCCGCCCGAGAGTTGGCCGCGGTCTATACCGAGGATTACCTCGACCTGTTCGGGCGGCTGTCGGTGAAGTACGACCTGAACGTGATTGCCGGCAGCCACTTCACGCTGGAAGACGAGGTGCTGTACAACGTGGCGTACCTGTTCCGCCGCGACGGCACCATCGACAAGCAGTACAAACTGCATGTCACGCCGAGCGAACGCCGCTGGTGGGGCGTGGAGCCTGGCGACGAGGTCCACGTATTTGATACCGACTGTGGCAAGATCGCGATCCTGGTTTGTTACGATATCGAGTTCCCCGAGCTATGCCGAATCACGGCGGCCAAGGGAGCCCAGATCGTGTTCGTGCCGTTCAACACCGATACCCGGCAAGGCTACCTGCGGGTGCGAACCTGTGCCCAGGCCCGGTGCATTGAGAACCACCAGTACGTGGCCCTGGCCGGCTGCGTGGGCAACTTGCCGTTTATCGACAACGTCGATATTCACTATGCCCAAAGCGGCATCTTCACGCCGTCGGATTTTTCGTTCTCGCGGGACGCCGTGGCTGCCGAATGCACGGCGAACATCGAAACGAT
>CAZEEG010000279.1:0-2204 GCA_964511065.1 uncultured Pirellulales bacterium
AATACGGTACCCATCACGTCGCCCGCCACCACGACGCCGCGATTGATGACGGCAATGCATCCGGTGGTGATGTTGGCGATGATGGTGATACGCATCGCAAAGCTCCCTTGCGCACCTATGCGCAGTTGGAGAGATAGAGAATGGCGGCGAGAGCCCACGCTGGCCCTGGCCGTCAGGCTGCCGAAGGGCATCGTCGGCCAAACGTCTGGCCGCTTCCAGCCCTTCTGCTGTTAATACGCCTGAACTGAGGCCAATATAGACAGAATTTGCCACCTCAAGTTCGGCAGAAAATTTGAAAACTCGTAAGTGTCTATGGGCAAATGGGTTGTGTCGATCTGTCTGGCCGGGAATTTTCCGGGCCACTTTCGCCCGCGGCCGTTTGGCGGGGGCCCCCTTCCTTGCCTCCGTGCCAAACTTTGCGGTATGTGCCTCGCCGGTGGCGCTCATGCTTGAGCCCGCTTTTCGACCCCCGCTCCATCTTCGTATGATGAGAACATGCAAAGCATTTACGAATACGATGTGATCGTGGTCGGAGCCGGCCACGCCGGTACCGAAGCCGCCATGGCCGCGGCTCGGCTGGGGGCGCGCACGGCTCTGCTGACCATCAATCTCGATACGGTCGGCCAGATGAGCTGCAACCCGGCCATTGGCGGGGTCGCCAAGGGGCAAATTGCCCGCGAGGTCGATGCCTTAGGTGGCATCATGGGCCTGGCGATCGACGCCACCGGCATTCAATTCCGGCTGCTGAACCGCCGCAAGGGGCCGGCCATGCACAGCCCCCGCGCCCAGGCCGACAAGAAAGCCTATCAGAACGAAATCAAGCGTCTGGTCGAGGAGCAGCCGGAACTCGAACTGCGGCAGGAGGTGGTCGAAGACCTGATTGTGGAGGACACACCGTCCGGCCCGGTCGTGCGTGGCCTCCGCGTGCGCGGCGATGCCGAGTATCGGGCGGCTGCCGTCGTGCTGACCACGGGCACCTTCCTGCAGGCCCTGATGCATACCGGCGAAGCCAAGACCGAAGGCGGCCGGGCTGGCGAAGGTACCACCCGCGGCCTCAGCCAGGCGCTCAACCGCCTGGGCTTTGAGACGCAGCGATTCAAGACCGGCACGCCGCCGCGGCTCAACGGCCGCACGCTGAACTACGAGGTGATGGAACGGCAACCGGGGGATGACGACCCGCGTCCTTTTTCCTTCCTCAACGACCGCATCACGCAGCCGCAGCTTCCCTGCTGGATCACGTACACCAATCGGGCCGTTCACGAGTTGATCCGGGCGAACCTGCACCGGGCGCCCATGTACTCCGGGCAGATCAACTCCAGCGGGCCGCGGTACTGCCCTTCCATCGAAGACAAGGTGGTACGCTTCGCCGACAAGGAGCAGCACCAACTGTTCCTGGAGCCTGAGGGTCGAAACACGCAGGAGTTTTACGTCAACGGCATTTCGACCAGCCTGCCGCGCGACGTCCAGGATGCCATCCTGCGGATGATTCCCGGCTTGGAACAGGCCCAGATCATGCGATACGGCTATGCCGTGGAATACGACTTCGTTCCACCCGAGCAGTTGCACCCGACTTTGCAAACGAAGCGGGTGCGGGGGTTGTACCTGGCGGGCCAGATCAACGGTACCACCGGATACGAGGAAGCCGCCGCCCAAGGGCTCGTCGCCGGAGCGAACGCGGCCTTGAACCAGCAGGGGCGCGAACTGGTGCTCGATCGCGACCAGGCCTATATCGGGGTGCTGATCGATGACCTCGTCACACGCGGCGTCGACGAACCCTATCGTATGTTTACCTCCCGGGCCGAATACCGGCTGCTGCTGCGGCACGATAACGCCGACCGCCGGCTAACGCCCATCGGGCATCAACTCGGCCTCGTCGACGCTAACCGTTGGGAACGCCTGCAGCAGAAACTGGAAGCTGTGGCCGCATTGCAACAGCGGCTGGAAAGCATCCGCGATGGCGAACATACGCTCGCCAAACTGCTGCGGCGGACCGAAATCACCTGGCCTGATCTCGTGGCCCGGTGCCCGGAACTGGCGGACGTTCCACGCGAGATTGCCGAGCAGGTCGAGTACGACACCAAGTACGCCGGGTACATTGCGCGGCAGCAAATCGAAATCGATCGGCAGAAGCGGCTTGCCGAGAAGCGCATTCCCGAGAGCTTTGACTACGCGAATGTTCGCCACCTGCGGACCGAGGCCAAGGA
>CAZEEG010000280.1:0-2061 GCA_964511065.1 uncultured Pirellulales bacterium
GTGGACCTGCCTAGCCGAGCCGAGAAGGACGCTATCTGGCAGATTTACCTGGCCGAGTACGAGATCGACCGTGACCAGCCGCTGCCGTCCGACGAGCAGTGGACCGGCGCCGAAATCAAAAGCTGCTGCCGTTTGGCCGCGCTATTGGACCTGCCTTTGGTTCAGGCCGCCCAGAACGTGGTGCCCGTGGCGGTGACCGCGGCCGAATCCGTTGAAAGGCTCCGCACCTGGGCCAGCGGCCGTTGCCTGGCAGCCAGCGAGGGAGGCATCTACCGGTACGGCAACGGCCCAGCGAAAACCCGGCGGCGGGTGAACCGCGATCCATCAAACAACTGAGAGGAGTCCTGCCCCCCACCGCTTACGGACTCCCTCACCGTTCGCATCTGGAGTGTGAATCCATGTCGGAATCGAATCCCGAACTCAGCTCTCTGGCGCGGTACCAGCAGCAACTGGCCGAAGAACGGGAACGTGCCTGCCGGAAACTGGCCCAGGTTTGTGACCTGTTAGCTGCCCTCAACGTGGGGACCGTTGAAATCGAGTACGACGGCTATGGCGATGCGGGCACCGTGGGCAGTGTCACGGCCTATGGGGCTGAAAATCAGGAGATCACGCTGTCCTGCCAACTGCACAATGACCTGGTTCAGATTGTCGAAACGCTACTCCCCTCCGGTTGGGAGAACAACGAAGGCGCCTTTGGTCAGTTCCACTTGGACGTCGCGGAGCGGCGCCTCACGCGCGAACACAACTGGCGGGTGGAATCCACCGAGTACGAAGAGGAGGAATGGGAGGTATGAACCCTTACCATCATGCGCTTTCTAGCGTCGCCCGTTACGGCGGCCAGCCCGAGGATTATCTGGCGCTGCATGCGTGGATGGATGAATCCAAGTCGTACTTTCCCGATGTACGCCACCGCGCTATGCGGCATCATGCCGAAGGTATCTTTCTGGCCGAGCGGATCTTCGGCCCGGTCATCACCAACAGCCAGGGGCGGCGGATTCCCACCCGGTTCTTGGGAGAACAGCACGTGAAGGAAGACCTCAAGCGGATCCCTACCGTTGAGGATTGGCTGCGGTGCTTGAGGGTCGAACCGTGGATGCTGGTCTCGGGCAAGCTCTTGTATGGAGATGGGGATGCAAGGGAGTCTGCCGAAGTGCAGGCGGCCCGGCCATGAGCGGCCCGGAAACGCAGCACTACGATGTGCAGATTTATGCCGTGGTCCGGTTCGCCATTGCCCAAGTTGCCGCAGATTCCGGTCCGAATGCCATCCGATTGGCTATGAACCAGGCCGATTGGGCCTCGCGACGTGCCGGCGATGCCAGGCCTTGCGAAGAGCTTTCGCACTTTGTCGTCCATGTCAGCGGAGACGACCGGCAATGCCAGTCGTTTATCATTCGGGACCAACCGCTCTTGGCGAACCTCGCCCGGCTCGTTCTTTGGGCAGACGGCCAGCGGGACCCCAGCGAACTAGCGCGGATTCTGCACGACGCCCGAGCGATTTTGGCCGATTCCATCTGACCCCACTGGTTCGTTCATTCAAACTTCGCTCGCCACGCAGGCTGAGCTCCAACTGGGGTTCAGCCTGCGTTTTGGTAGCTTACCCGGAGGCTTTACTCGTGGACCGCAGAGAGATCGTGATCCATGTCCAGGGGGGCATGGTGCAGGGCGTGTATGGCGAGGTACCAGGCATCCAGGCTGTTGTCGTCGACTGGGATGTGGCGGACGCCCAGCCCGACGAGCCGGGCATCGTCCGCGTACCGCTGCCACGAGGTTCGTCCGTGGCCGCGGTCTGCCCATACGCGGTCCGCCCATTGTGCGAGCTGGCCGGCAGCGACACGGAAGCCGCCATTAAGGCTGCGGTCGAGGCTGGCTGGCTACCTGAGCCGTGCGAGTGCGAGCGGCCCGGCTACTTCTGTTGTGGCGTGCCAGGCGTGGTGGCCCATCTCGAAGGCGGCCATGTGGCCGAAGGCGCAGTGGTTGAACGCTGCGACCAGTGCCAACGCTACCCAGACGATGACGCGGCCCGGCAACGCCTCGACGAACTGGGCCTGACGTAGCTCGACC
>CAZEEG010000281.1:0-2015 GCA_964511065.1 uncultured Pirellulales bacterium
GAAGTCGTCGGTCAGATGCTCGATTATGCTGCCAATGCCGTCGTGTACTGGCCGGTCGAAGAACTACGATACCATTTTGAGCAACAATGCGATGCCCGAGGAATTCCAGCGGATGAGCTGTTGGCAGAGACTCTCGGCGACGAGATCGACATAGAAGCATATTGGCTCAGGGTAAAAACGAACCTGCAAGCCGGTCGCGTCCGCATGTTATTTGTTGCGGACGTGATCCCTCGGGAATTGCGGCGGATTGTCGAATTCCTCAACCAGCAGATGGACCCTGCCGAGGTCCTCGCGCTTGAGATCAAGCAATACATCGGCTCAGGATTCCGTACGCTGGTTCCCAAAGTCATTGGCATGACCGCAGAGGCCGAACAGCGGAAAGGAACACCCACAGAACGGCGAAAGTGGGACGAAGCCTCTTTCTTTGAAGAAACGGCCAGAGTGAATCCGCCGGAAGTTGCAAAGGCCATGCGAGAAATTTATGACTGGCTCAACCGGCACGGAGCCAAGCTGAGATTCGGCGTGGGGCGGGATGTAGGGAACGTCATCCCCAACTTCCGCAACGCTCATGGGCAACACACGATCATCACCTTGTGTTCGCTCGGGTCAATTACGGCCTATTTCGGCCCAGGCCGCCCCAAACCATTCGACCAACGGACAAAGCAGTTAGAACTACTGGATCGGTTCAACAAGGTTCCCGGCATCACGATGCAGCCCGATCTCGACAAGAGTTCTTATCCCGGGGCTATGATTGCCGACATCATCAACGAGGGCGGTCTGGACGAGTTGATTGACGTACTGGAATGGGCAGTGAAGCAGATTGAAGACTTTCGGGACTGAATCGCCAATCCCCGGTGAGTATCTGCTCTCAACCAGTATTTGCGGGTCGAGTGGCACGCATCCGGTATCAGGAGTATGTCGCGCTGACGGCTGGGAGCGGCGGCAGATTCCCAAGCAAGGACTGAGGTTGGCGCGTGGCGGCACTTTGTAAGGCAGCAAGAGAAGTACGGGTGCAGCCCTGGTCCGCCATCCAATGCCACATCTCGACGAGGGCAACGTGTCTGTTCCCCCGTGCCGGCACAGGAAGCATGAATGCTCAAATGGAGAAAAACGAACCGCCGCTGCGGTCAGGTGTGGAACCGGTTTCGGCACCGGCCGCGTTGCGTTAGCTGGCCCAGTCGACGCTGCGCGCGCCGGCCTCCACCTGGCCGATCGCCCAGGCTGCGACGCCGTGGTCGGCCAGTTGGCTCAAGATGCTTTCGGCGTAATAGGGAGCCACCACCAGCACCAGGCCGATGCCCAGGTTGAATACCCGCTCCATTTCAGCCGGTTCGATCTCACCCAGCTTTTCGAGCCATGGGAAGACCGCAGGCCGCGGCCAGCCGGCAGGGTCGATCACCACGCGGGCTCCCTCGGGTACGATCCGCAGCAGGTTCTCGCGCAGGCCGCCGCCGGTGATGTGGGCGATGCCGTGGACGACGTGCTTCACCTTGTAATAGTTGAGCACCTGGCGAATGGGCCGGGCATAGATTCGGGTAGGCTCCAGTAGTTCTTCGCCCACGGTGCGGCCGAGTTCCTCGACATAGTCGTTGATGGCAAGGCCGGCCATGTCGAACACCACTTTCCGCACCAGGCTATAGCCATTGGAGTGCAGGCCCGAGGACGCCAGCCCCAGCACGGTGTCGCCAGCGGTGATGGCCGAGCCGTCGATGATGCGGTTCCCGTCGGCCACGCCCACACAGAAACCTGCCAGGTCGTATTCGCCGCGGTCGTACAGGTCGGGCATGATCGCCGTTTCGCCACCGATCAATGCGGTGTCGGCCTGCTGGCAGCCCTCGGTCACACCGCGGACAATCTGCTCCAGCAGGTCCGGGTCGTCGTGGCTCATCGCCACGTAGTCGAGAAAGAACAGCGGTTCGGCCCCGCAGCAGATGCAGTCGTTGACGCTCATCGCCACCTGGTCGATGCCAACCGTGTCGTGCTTGTTCGCCATCATCGCCACCTTCAGCTTGGTG
>CAZEEG010000282.1:0-1975 GCA_964511065.1 uncultured Pirellulales bacterium
GCCGTGCCAGCAGGTGGTCGGTGATGAACGCCTGAAACGACTGCCAGTAGTCACCGCCGGGTTCGTCGAGGAATACCACGGGGCACAGGTCACGCTTGCCCGTTTGGAGCAGCGTGAGCACTTCCAAACCTTCATCGAGTGTGCCGAAGCCACCGGGCAACAACACCACGGCGTGGCACTCCTTCACGAACATCAGCTTGCGCGTGAAGAAGTACTTCATGTGGACGAGCTTGGGATCGCCGGCGATCACGGGGTTGGATTCCTGCTCGAACGGCAGCATGATATTGACGCCCATGCTGTGTTCACGGCCTGCCCCGCGGTGGCCCGCCTCCATGATGCCGCTGGCAGCACCCGTCACCACCAGCCAGTCGTGCTGAGCGATGGCTTTCCCGAACCGGATCGCCTGCTGATAGGCCGGCTCATGCGGTTGGGTGCGCGCAGAACCAAATACGGTTACCTTGTGGTGCCAGCGGTAAGGGCTGAAGACCTTGAATGCATAGCGCAACTCGGCCAGTGCCCGGCTGAGGATCTTGAGGTCGCCCCGGCTGGTGCGATCCTGCGCCAGCTTGTCAGCCGATTCCTTGATGCGCTGGATCAGATCATCCGTCCGGCGATCCAATGTTTGCGGCTGCGTCGTGATTTCCGTGTCCGCGGCGTCTCCTTCATCCGAAGTGAATTCAAACCCGGGGCGATTGTCCGGCGAATCCATCAGTATCTCAACTCCTGTCAGTTTCTCAGAACCTGGTAGACTTGGCGGGCCGATGACCCGCCAAGGGCGCGCCACCGCAGCGGCTTCCGTTGCCTGCGGCCATGGGCCAAGCCCTTCCAATGGCACTTGAAGGCCAATTGCCGAGGGCCTGCCCGCGCGCTGCTGGCTCGCCAAATGGGTGGCCTCAAGGGCCGGCGTGGCGATGCCAATACGTCAGATGGGGGCTTACCATTATAGACGTGGCCCCGGCTGATTCGAGCTTTGATCGGCCGTTGGGCGGTGCTGTGTCGCTGTAAGATGTGTTGGTGTAATCGTTTAAGGAGATTTGCTGCACCCGGCTATGCGATCGTCACTTGAGCGGCCCTGCTTGGCATGCCGCTCGGCCATTGATGCAACCGGCAGAGCCGTGCGGGCAGCGTTGAAGGGCCAGCCGCGAATCACCAGTTGGGCCGCCATTGGCAACAGGCACAGGCCACTGCCGGTGTTTGACGAAGGCCGGCGGCAAGGTACGGTTGCGAAGACGTGTGCCCGCGGACGCACCCTCTATTCCTTCATCGTTCCTGTCGCCCCTGGGGGGCTTGCTGCGATGCGCGTACTCGTTGCCGATGACTCCAAGACCATGCGCCAGATTATCATCCGGTCGCTGGCCACCCTGGGAGCAAGCCGCATTGCTGAAGCCGCCGACGGAAACGAAGCCCTGGCACTATTTCAGCCGGGCCTGTTCGACCTGGTCCTGACCGATTGGAACATGCCGGGCAAGAACGGCTTGGAGGTGGTCCAGGGCATCCGCGCGCAAGACGCGCAAGTGCCCATCATCATGGTCACCACGGAAGCCGAGCAGCGGCGTGTGGTCCAGGCGATTGAAGCGGGCGTTTCGGATTACCTGCTGAAGCCGTTCTCGGTGGACCTGTTACGCGCAAAGCTCGCCCGGCATGCAGGTTAGCCGCAGGCTGGGCGCAGACCCCGACCCTGGCACAGACCGACGATTCAGCGGTACCTGCGTTGCGGTGCCAGCGGCTGGCCTCTGGGGGCAAGTTGGCCGGAAAGTGGCCAATTCAAACGTCAGGGGGAAAGTCGCCGCGAACGCGGCAACTCCGGTAGACGGAGGTTACTTGGGCGCCAGTCGAGCTTCGATCCGGCGGCCCGCCTGCTTGGGAGGCGATTCCACCTTACCGACGTCTTGCAACTGCTCGATAATCTGGTTGATAAGACGGACGCCTTCTTCCATGTGGGCCAGTTCGCGACCGCGGAACAGCACCGACACCA
>CAZEEG010000283.1:0-1934 GCA_964511065.1 uncultured Pirellulales bacterium
CAGCCTGCCCTGCTGCTGCGCGTCTTTCGCCCCGTGCAGGGGCGCGGATTGAAACACCACGTCGTTAAGAATCGTGCCTTTGAGGTGGACCCCATTTGTTGGACAGAATCGGGCTTGAATAAGCTGCACCTCTGATCCGCCGTCGTCTCATTGTCCTTGAGGTAAACGTTCTCGTACTTCACCGTTCGCCACAGCCGTACGATGAACAGGTTGTCCATGGAGCGGCTGCGTCCAAGTTCCTTGTGAAATACCATTCCGTTCCGGACACACATGGCAGGCCAAAAGTGTAGCTTGTTGCCTGGTCCAACTTTTGGGGTCCACTACACGGTGGCTGCTCCCTGCCAGAGGAAAGCAGTCCAAAGTCCGAGAAGCGTTACTCATCTGTCCGAATGAGTGTTACCGATCTGTCCAGTCTATCCATGAAACCGGCCCTATCTATGGGTAGAGCGTCCGGCTGGTTGAAACTGGCCCGGCTCAAAACATCCACTCGGCTTCGTTGCGCTTCTGGTCCAACTGCGACAGAAAATTCGAGTAGCACATCCAGGCCACCAGGCCGTTCAGGTCGGCCAGCGGGGGTGGCAGATACTTGGGCGGCGTGAGGAAACCCTCGTCGCGAAGCTGCGCCAGCACCGGGATGTCTTCCAGCGTGGTCTTGCCGGCAAACAGCAGCGGGATCGTATCCAGCTTGCCCTTGCGCACCGCCAGTTGAATAAACTGGTACACCTGCACGAAGCCCTTGCTGTAGGTCAGGTCCTTGGTAAACGGCCCCATGGTTGGAGCACTGCCGCGAAATACGCGCGTGGTCAGTTCGTAGGCTTCGTGGTCCGGGAATCCCTGCTCGCGAAAATATCCAAACACGTCGAGAAACGTGGCTCCCTGTTCGGCCAGTTTGACCGCGTGGATGCGGTTGGTCAGTCGGTGGATCCGCTGCCGGTGCGAGCGAAACGTGAGCAGTTCCATGAACAGGGCCAGGCCTTCCTGGGTGATGGTCGAGGACGGCGGCCCCTTGCTCAGGAAGGTGCAGACTTCCTGCTCCGCTCCGTTGAACGTGGTCGCCACGTGGACCCAGCCTTCGTGGACTTCCAACAGACCCAAGTCACGCTCGTTGAACATCGAGTCCTTGCGGAGCTTGATGTAATCAGAACCGGCCGCCGCGTCGGCCACGATACCGTCGCTCACGATCACCCGCACCTTGCGGTTGGGATCGGTGAACATGGTATCGAGCCGGTCCTGCAGCAGCCGCACGGCTTCTTCGCAAGGGATCGTGCGTTCTTCATCGCGGGCAAGCAGCGACCGGTCGAAGCCGGCCAGCATTTCCGACATGAGTTCGCCCAGGTCGGCGATGGTCGGGTCGCCTTCGTGGAACACGTCGCCAGCCGCCCCGTACAGTTCCTGCGAGATGAGTGAAAATTCCGGCGTGCCTCGGCGGACCAGCATCCGCACCGCCGTGCGGTACTCGCGGCACATCCGCCGCATGATGCGGCCGATGGGATTGAACTGCCCCAGCCGCCCCTGAATCTGCCGCTCCAGATCGTAGAACTCGCGCTGCTTGGTTTCCGGATCGAACGCCAGCGGCCGCTCGCGGTAATACGCTTCATCGACCTCGGGCTGCTCCTTGCAGCGGGCGGCAAAGAACCTGGCCCGAACTGTGTCGTCCCACTTGATCGCATCGAGAATGCGAATGGGCCGCTGCAACTCGACCAACCGGTCGGACAGCTCTCGAATGACCTCTTTGCTCCACATGCCGCAGGCGACTCCAGGAAACAAGAAACTGGGCGGGAATTGCAGGGCCTAGCGCACGCCGCGGAAGGAAAACGGGCGGCCTGCCGCACCGCCCTGCTTGAACTATACCTGCCAGTTGCAGACGCCGGGAATGGCGCTTGGCACGAATGGCCGCGGTAAGTTGCCCCCTGTGCCGCTGCAAGCTGACAATG
>CAZEEG010000284.1:0-1847 GCA_964511065.1 uncultured Pirellulales bacterium
ATGACGCTCCACACACCATGCACTGCTCAGCTCACATGCCGCCCCCGCCGTTTGGGTAGACACTTCTGCCCAAATGACCTACGGTTGAGCAGCGATCCTTGGCACGAACCAGTAAAGGGAGGAAAGGATGGGCCTTCACCAGCGCGATGATGTCCGCGATCAACTGGACGACGACCTTTACGCTTCGACTGATCTCGCGGCACCGATGCCCAAGTACCGCATACCCGATCGCGAGCAGGATCCGCGGCATGCGTTCGCGGTCATTCGCGATGAACTGATGCTCGACGGCAACTCGCGGCAAAACCTGGCCACGTTCTGCCAGACCTGGTTTGAGCCGGAAGTGCGCCAACTGATGGACCTGGCCGTCGACAAGAACATGGTCGACAAAGACGAGTACCCTCAAACGGCGGAAATCGAAGCCCGCGTCGTTCACATCCTGGCCGACCTGTGGAACTCGCCGGAGGCGGCCAACACGCTGGGCTGTTCCACCACCGGTTCCAGCGAAGCTGCCATGCTCGGCGGCCTGGCGCTGAAGTGGAAATGGCGGGAGCGACAACGGGCCGCCGGCAAACCGACCGACCGGCCCAACCTGATCACCGGTCCCGTGCAGGTGTGCTGGCACAAGTTCGCCCGGTACTTCGATGTTGAGCTGCGCGAAATCCCGATGGACCCGCAACGGCTGATCATGACACCCGAGGAAGTCGTCCAGCGGTGCGATGAGAATACCATCGGCGTGGTGCCGACGCTGGGCGTGACCTTCACCTGCCAGTTTGAACCGGTGCAGCAGGTGGCCGCGGCGCTGGACCGGCTTCAGCAGGAGCGTGGGCTGGATATTCCCATCCACGTGGACGGGGCCAGCGGCGGGTTCCTGGCGCCGTTTGTCCAGCCCGAGTTGGTATGGGATTTCCGGCTGCCGCGGGTGAAGTCGATCAACACCTCGGGGCACAAGTTTGGCTTGGCCCCCTTGGGCGTGGGCTGGATCATCTGGCGCGACCGCGAGGAACTGCCGGCGGACCTGGTGTTCGACGTGAACTACCTGGGCGGCAACATGCCGACCTTTGCCTTGAATTTCTCGCGGCCGGGCGGCCAGGTCATCTGCCAGTATTACAACCTGCTGCGACTGGGACGCGAAGGCTACCGCAAAGTACAGCAGGCATGCCACGACATTGCCGCATACCTGGGCGAGGAGATCGCCAGGCTGGGGCTGTTCGACATCATCCACGATGGCCGCGGCGGCATCCCCGCCGTGTGCTGGAAGCTGAAGCCTGGTGCCGACGTCAGCTACACCCTGTACGATATCGACGACCGCCTGCGCACCCGGGGCTGGCAGGTACCGGCCTATTCGCTGCCGCCCAACTGCGAGGATATCGTCGTGCAGCGGATCCTGGTACGGCACGGCATGAGCCGCGACCTGGCCGACCTCCTGCTGGACGACATCCGCGCCGCCCTGCGCCAATTGGAGAAACATCCCAGGACCCGCCCCCTGACCGAGGCTGAGGTGGGCGGATTCCATCACTAGTGAGGCGCGTGCGTAAGCCACGGCGGAGCGCGCGGCAACTACTGCCTCACCCGACGCCGCTTACAGCTCAGCCCGCACCTTTTCCAGCAGGTCGTGTAACCGTTGTCGCAACGCCGTTTTGAATTCAAGTCGCCGCTTCCAACTCAGCCCGCACCTTCTCCAACAGTGCCTTGGTGGCCTTGATGCCGGCGACTTCGTCGAGCTCGCCGCCCTCGTATTCGATTCCGACGTAACCGTGGTAACCGGCATCGGTTACGATCTTCATCATGCGCCGGTAGTCGATCGTGGTTTCGTTGCCCTGCTCGTCGAAGGCGTAGCTCTTGGCGCT
>CAZEEG010000285.1:0-1807 GCA_964511065.1 uncultured Pirellulales bacterium
GCTGGCGTGTCACCGGTTACGGCTTGCCGGCCTTCAACCATGAGAGCGGGAACCGTGCCAGGACGATTTTTTGACTGGGGTGAGCCTGCCCCCGCTCGTAAATGCAGAGAACCGTCCCGTCGGCCGCAACGGCCAGGTCGGAGTATGCTGCCGGGCCCGCCCAAAGTTCCCGGGCTGCCGACCAGGTGCGGGCTTCGTCGTCGCTCAACCGCACCGTGAGATGGTTCCGCGCCTTGCTGGCCGGATTGGAAAAGAGGATCGGGCCGGTTGGCTTCTTCTCGCCGGGTTTGCCGTAGCGCAGGATGCTGGCCTGGCAGACGGGTTCGATCAGCGCTTTGTCGTGCTCCACCGGGGCGAAGGTATCGCCGCCGTCGCTGCTGATGGCCACTGCCCTGCGATTCTGGCCGAAGTAGCTCCGCATGTTGAGCAGTAAACGCCCATCGGCCAGTTCGACGGCCGTGCATTCATTGGTCTTGTATTCGCTTTGGCCACCGAGTTTCCAGGTCTTGCCGCCGTCGTCGCTGTACACGATGTGCGAGTACGAATGCCGCTGGTCACCCACCCGATGATCGCTAGGGATAATCAGGCGCCCGGTGCTTAGCTGCACACCGTGCCCTGGCCCCGTGGCATACCAGGTCCAGTCGGGCTTTTTCACATCCTGGGTGATCTTGACCGGTACTGCCCAACTCTGGCCGTCGTCCTTGCTGTGGGTGACGAATACGTCGTCGTTGTTCCGGGTGAGCAGCATCCAGATGATGCCGGTTTTGCGATCGACCACCGGGCACGGATTGCCGATGGTGTTCTCGCCGTCGTTCCAGATCGTGTGCGGAGGGCTGAACGTTCGGCCGCCATCGGTGCTGCGGCGAACTACCAGATCGATGTCGCCATGATCGGCGCGACTGTTTTGCCGGGCTTCGCAGAACACCAGCACCGTGCCCTTGAGGGTGACGACCATCGCCGGGATGCGGTAGGTGTGGACTCCGTGCTCGCCCGCCACGAACAGGTCGGTTTCCTGCACCGGCGATGGGGCGCCGTCATCGGAGCGGGCGATCCCTCCAGACATCAAAAGCACGACGCAAACAAGGGAGCCGATCGTTTGACGGAACATTGCTGGAGCCTCCCGGGTTGGAGTGTCGTTCATCGGCCACCAGGATATACGCACCGATCCCAAGACGAAAGTAACCAGCAGCGCCAAGTTGCACCCCACTGGCCGCGTGCGGGAATCTTGGTGGAACAGCGCACCTTTGTCCCGGCGGTGCGCGGGAATGTTAAGCGGGAGACGGCAGAACCGCAGCACCGCAGGCGGCCGCCGATTCATGTTGCGGGACACGGCACCGCAACATATAACAACTGGTTGATGTTTGTGCCGCGTTCTTGATTGCTGCGCACCTGCCTGCTTCGCCGAAGCGATCGGCACCGCCCATCGCAACGTGGCGAGCCTTCGCGGCGATGGTTCTTCGGTGTGTCCAGCCTCGTGAAAACGAGGGGAATCCAATGCAACGGGAATCAAGCCGTCAGCGCATGTACGCTCACGATCATGCGGCCTCCGCAACGCCGGGTGCCCGGCCAATCACCCGCCGCACCTGCCTTACGGTTGGCGCTTTGACGGGGCTGGGGCTTTCGCTGCCCGACTGGTTTGCCGCGCGGTCCTCGGCCGTTGCCGGCGCGGGGACAACCTTCGGCAGCGCCAAGACGGTGATCATCATCTACCTGCACGGCGGGCACCCGCAGCACGAAACCTTCGATCCCAAACCCGAGGCCCCGGCCGAGATTCGCGGCGAGTTTCAGCCCATCGCCACGCGATTGC
>CAZEEG010000286.1:0-1646 GCA_964511065.1 uncultured Pirellulales bacterium
GGCGTTTTCCGTGACGTGGAACGCCCCGTGTACGAAGCAGACCTCAACCGCCAGATCGACCAGGCGGTGGAGAAGTACGGCCGGGGCGACCTGGAAAAACTGTTCGTTACCGGTGAAACATGGACGGTCGAGTAATCTGCCCCCATTGCAGTGCCTGGAACATCGCTGGCGTTGACACCTGCGCGCAGTGCCATCAAAGCCTGGCCGATGCCGCCATCGCCCGGCGGCCCCTGAGCCGCGTGGAGGAGAACCTGTTCCGCGACCGACTCCAGGCGCTAGGGCCTGTGCCACCGGTGGTAGTCGCCCCGGACACCCCGGTTGGCGAGGTGCTTGATCGCCTGGTAGCCCAGCAGATTGGCTGTGTGCTGGTGATGGAAGAAGACCAGCTTCGGGGCATTTTCAGTGAGCGCGACGCGCTTCTGAAGATCAATGCCGATGCCGCCGACCTGGCCGACCGGCCCGTCTCGGAGTTTATGACGCCCTCGGTCGAAACCCTGGAGTTTGACGACAGCATCGTGTTCGCGCTGCACAAGATGGACCTGGGCGGATTCCGGCACATCCCGCTGTACCGCGATGGGCAAGTGGCCGGAATCGTCTCCGTCCGCGACTTCCTCCGCTACATTGTCGACGACCTGGTCGCCACCACGTAGCCCAGCGGCCGCCTGGCCGGTGACCGCATCACCCAAAGCCAACGAATCGCAAAGCAAACGGGCGGCGGCGCCATCTCTGGCACCGCCGCCCGTTGTGTTTGATTTCGCTGGATTGGCACGTTGGCGGCGGCAACGACTGCCGCGCGCAACGGTCTAGTTACCCAGGTAGCCCTTGGACCGCAGGAAATTGATCACCTCGTCGGCCAAGGTTTCGGCGTCTTTGCTGGCGGCGTCGAGCACCAGTTCTGGCTTCTCGGGTGCTTCGTACGGATCGTCGATGCCGGTGAAACCCTTGATTTCGCCAGCCCGGGCTTTCTTGTACAGGCCCTTGGGGTCGCGGGCTTCGCACACTTCGAGTGGGGCATCAACAAACACCTCGACGAAGTCGCCTTCCGGCATCATTGCCCGCACGCGGTCGCGGTCGCGGCGGTAGGGGCTGATGAACGCCGTGAGCGTAACCAGCCCGGCCGAGGCAAACAGTTCCGCCACCGCACCGATCCGGCGGATGTTCTCTTCGCGGTCCTGGGCGGAAAAGCCCAGGCCGAACCGCTGGGCGAACTCCTCGCCGTGCCGCTCTTTGAGCATCCCGGGGCCGGCATTCAGGCCGTGGCGGACGTTGTCACCATCGAGCACAAAGCTGCGGACACCCATCGCGTGCAGCTTGTGGTCGACGAGGTTGGAAACCGTGCTCTTGCCGCAACCGCTCAGCCCCGTGAACCAGACCACGCAACCGCGGTGGCCGTTGAGTTGTTCGCGTTCTTTGCGGGTGACGCTGTGTTCGTGCCAGTGGACGTTGGTGTCGTTGGTCATTCGTCGCCAGTGGGGTTAAGGGGAGAAAACGGGAGCGAGGCTGTTATGTGCGAACGCGCGGCGCCATGCCGCACGGCGGCCCCTCCAACAGGGGCCCAAGGCAGGTATTTCGGGACCGGTTTTGCCCCGAATGCCGGAGAGAAAACTGATGATACCCCACCTTCCCTGATCCGCAAAGGCCGCCCA
>CAZEEG010000287.1:0-1623 GCA_964511065.1 uncultured Pirellulales bacterium
TTTTGTTCGCGAGTTCCTTTGCTCGCGCTTCAGGCTTCAATGCGCGTGGCGGGTTCCTTCGCCGGCCCGTCAGGCTTCCTCGTGCGTGATAACTTCGGGGAGTTGTCGTTCGCGGATGCGGCCTTCGCGGTCGGCCTGCCAGATGTGGTCGGTGGCGACATCCAGGCAGGTGAGCCAGCCGCCGGGTCCGTAGATACAGGTGTCGATGCAGACGTGATGCCCGGCGTTAAACGGCAGCCCCGACTTCTGCGCGGTGTGTCCGCAGATGACGCGCTTGCCTGAGATGTGCGGTTGGAGGCGGTTGGGAACAAACTTCTTCCAGCACAGGTCGTACTCGTCCTGTTCCTCCAGCGGCAACTCGGGATCGACCCCGGCGTGGACGAAGATCGTGTCGGCTGTTTCGTACCACCGGCGGCACCGGCGCGTGATGAAGTCCCAGTGCTCGGCCGGGATGTCGGCCAGGCTGCCGTCGGTACCGGGTGAGGCATACGAGGCCAACGCCTCGCGGCCACCCACCTGGAGCCACAGGTCGTAGTCCTCGCCGCGGGCGTCGAGCATGATCAGCTCATGGTTGCCCTGCAGCGGGATCAGCCGCTCGCGGTCTTGCCAATCCATCAGCAATTCGACTACGCCCCGGGTATCGGGACCGCGGTCCACGTAATCGCCCAGCGTGATGACGAGGTCGCCGGGCTGAGGGGCGACGGCGGCCAACAGCGCTTCCAGCGCGCGGAGGTGTCCGTGAATGTCGCCGATGGCCAGGTGCCGCATGTCGCTTGCCGTTATCGTACGTCGCTTTGGTGCGTTGGCCCGCCAGGGATCGCGCCGACCAGAAGTGAGAAGTTGACGAACCTGCTGGGCCGACCTCGCAGGCCCGACCAGTGACCGCGCGGCCAGATTGGTCGCAACGCAGTTGGGCTCTATCCTACTGCCACCAGCGCGTGGCCAACAGGCCTATGAAGGACGAGCCACGCGGCCATCGGCGCTACACCCATCGCCAAGCGAGAATGGTAGGCCCCATTCTTGAGGGGGTGATTTTTGTTCTATCCCTTGAAACGACAAGATGTAACACGTTTCACGTGAAACCGCTTGGCGCGGTTCCGGCGGTTTGACGGTGCCCTTGCCGTTGGTGCCGTGCGGACTAATCCGGCAAGCGCAGTGGTTGTAGCCCTGCGTGCCGAGTTGCGGGGGAAACGTCGGCTGGCGAAAGTTGGTGTTTCACGCGAAACAGCTCAGACCGGCAAAGCCTGGGTGTCTGCCGCGCATAACTCGTTTGGGTAAATGGCGAGGGTCCGGGCACGTTTCACGTGAAAACAGGCAATCTGCCGCGACCGCTTGGCCGGGCGTTTGGCGCGGCACCAGCCATACAAGACCGCTGTCGGATCGGCCGCTCAGACGCGGACGTCGGCCGTGACCTGGAGGTCCTTCCCGTACCGGCGGCGGATTGGTTCGACCACCTCGGCAATGAACTCATCCACCTGCTCGGGAGCCCGGCCCACGTACTGGCTGGGGTCCAAGGCAGCCGTGAAGTCCAGACCGGCGAACGCCTCGTCGGCCGCCAACCGCTGGAGCAGGTCGTTGGGCTGGCCTTCCTCTTTGACCACACGGCCGGCAGCCTGGCTGTGT